>JAOUGT010000063.1 GCA_029865485.1 Nitrospira sp. | reverse complement strand
GCTTCGCAATCGTCCGCCGATGCAGCATGTGGTGATCACGGGTCGGGGAGCACCAGCGGCATTGTTGGAAGAGGCTGATCTGGTGACGGAGATGAAACAAGTCAAACACCCCTTCCGAAAAGGTGTCAAGGCGCAGCCAGGAGTAGAGTTTTGAAAGGGCCTGTTCAGAAAACCTGCGAACGCTGCGGCCACAGTTTCGAGTGTGGTGGGTACCAGTGCTGGTGTGGCAAGCTGGGTATTACCGAGTCACAGATGGATTGGATCGCAGCGAGATATCAGGATTGTCTCTGTTCTCTGTGTTTGGGGAAAATCGCAATCGGTGAGCTGGGGCCTCAGCCTAATTCGGCAGGCGACAGACAGGACAACGAAACGAGGCCATGATGTGGACCGACGGTCGTTTTTCAGATACAGAGCGAGAGGCCGTCTATCGAGCGATTTTTGAACGCCGTGATGTGCGTCGAAACTTTCTGCCGACGCCAATCCCTGAACCGGTGATGATGCGACTGCTGACGGCAGCCCATCACGCCGGATCGGTCGGCTTCATGCAGCCATGGGATTTTGTGGTGGTTCGCAAGCCCGCGACGAAGCGCGCGGTGAAACGTTTATTCGTTGAAGCCAATGCCGAGGCGGCGCGCCATTATACGGGTACAAAAGGGGAACTGTATCGGCGCCTGAAACTCGAGGGAATCGAAGAAGCACCGATCAATCTATGCATAACATGCAGCCGACGGCGGGGTGGCCCAGATGTGCTTGGCCGCTCTATGGTACGCGCAACGGACTTGTATAGTACCTGTTGTGCCGTTCAAAATCTCTGGTTGGCCGCGAGGGCTGAGGGGATCGGTGTCGGTTGGGTCAGTATTCTTGATCACGAGGCGTTGAAGCGAGTGGTAGGTATTCCCAAATCGGTGACCGTTCTGGCCTATCTCTGTGTCGGCTATGTCTCGAAGTTTGAACCGGTTCCAGACTTGGAAACCGCGGGGTGGCGGAGCCGCATTCCGGTCGATCGGCTAATTCATTATGATGCATGGGGCAATCGAGCTCATGAGGAGGAGCGGAGCGAGCATGAGAATCACAAAAGTGTACACCAGAACGGGAGACGCGGGAAAAACGAGGCTCGCCGGCGGGCAACCGGTATGGAAGGACAGTCTGCGGGTCGAGGCTTACGGCACCATCGATGAACTCAATTCCTCCCTCGGGATTGTTCGAGTGCTCAATCAGGACGTTGCGGCACACAACAAACAAGCTCGCCAGTTTGAGGATGAGCTTCGATGGGTACAGAACAAGCTTTTTGATGTCGGGAGCATTCTGGCGACGGCACCGGGGCAGACATTCAAGAATATGCCTCAGGTGTCAGCAAGCGATGTGACCAGGCTCGAGAAAATGATCGATCGATGCCAGAAGATTTTGGAACCGCTGAAAGAGTTCATTCTTCCCGGTGGTGGCAAAGTCTCCAGCTTTCTGCATCAGGCGAGGACGATTTGCCGTCGAGCTGAGCGATTATGTGTGGCGCTCTCCAAATCCGAGCCGGTTGACCCGATGATCATCAAGTTTGTGAATCGCCTGAGTGATGCCTTGTTCGTCTTCGCTCGGTGGGTGGCCAAGACACAGAACGAACCTGAATTCTTATGGGAACGGAATGTCGCCAAGAAAGCGGAGTAAGAGTCCGGCCGGACGAACCAAGGGGCGTCTTGTGTTTGTGCTGGGTGGTGCATCGTCAGGAAAAAGCGAATTCGCCCTTCAGTGTGCCGAGTCGCGCGGGCCGCGTGCATTCGTGGCGACGGGGCAGGGGCTGGATGATGAAATGGCGAAACGAATTGCGCGGCATCAGGCGACTCGTTCGCCTGAGTGGGAGACTGTCGAAGAGCCTCTCGACGTGGAGGCCTGGTTTACCAAGCAGGGGCCAGAGTATCGGACTATCGTGTTCGACTGTGTGACACTCTGGTTAAGTAATCTGCTCGGAAGTGGTCTTATGGAGTCAACGATTCTTGCTCGGGTTGACGGCCTTCTTGAGGCCATGCGGCTTACTGGAGCTAATGTCATCATGGTCAGTAATGAGTTAGGATGTGGCCTTGTTCCCGCTGAACCATCGGTGCGGGCCTTTCGCGAGCTATCCGGACGAGTGAATCAATGCCTGGCCGCAGGGGCGGATAAGGCCTATCTGGTGGTCAGTGGACTTCCGCTTCGCCTGAAGTGAGGAAAGGAGCCTTATGTCGATTACGGATATCTGTCGTCAGATTCAACCGCTGGATCCGGCTCTGCACAACAAAGCCCAGACTCATTTAAGCCGGCTGACCAAACCGCTCGGCAGCCTTGGCAAGCTCGAGGAGTTAGCTACAGCCTACGTCACCATGACCGGTGAATTGAAGCCAAGTATTCCCCGTGGAATGGTCTTCACGTTCGCGGCGGATCATGGTGTCACTGCAGAAGGTGTGAGTGCGTATCCCCGTGAGGTGACACCGCAAATGGTGCTGAATTTCCTTCGGGGTGGCGCTGGTATCAACGTCCTTGCTCGGCATGCAGGGGTGGTTGTCCGCGTGGTCGACATCGGGGTTGATTATGAGTTTAAGGCTGTTCCTGGGTTGATTCATCGCAAAATCATGAATGGGACGCGGAATATGACACGTGAGCCGGCCATGACCAGAGAAGAGGCAGAGCAAGCCGTTATGGTTGGTGTCGAGCTGGCGACGGAGGCCGTACGGGAAGGCATTGGTCTGATCGGCACGGGGGAGATGGGTATTGGGAATACCACCTCCAGCGCGGCCATTACCGCTGTCATGACCGGCCGACCTGTGGAGGAGGTGACGGGGCATGGCACCGGTATTGAGGAGTCCGATCGTTTGCACAAAGTGAAGGTGATTCAGTGGGCCCTCGATCTGCATCGTCCGAAACAGGCTGATCCGATCGGTGTATTGGCTAAGATCGGGGGGCTGGAAATCGCCGGGCTGGCCGGGCTGATCCTTGGAGCGGCGGCCTCCCGCGTGCCCGTGGTGTTGGATGGATTCATCGCCGGGGCTGCGGCATTGATCGCTGTGGGGCTACAGCCCCTGTGTCGTGACTATCTGATTGCCGCGCATCGGTCAGTTGAGAAGGGGCATCGTGCGATTCTGAGCCATCTTGAATTGACCCCGTTATTTGACCTCGACTTTCGACTTGGCGAGGGAACGGGAGCCTGTTTAGGAATGGATCTCGTCTGCGCCGCGGTCAAGATCTACACGGAGATGGCAACATTCGAGGAAGCCGGGGTCGCCAATAAGTTGTGACATCCATGGGAACCGTCGCTCGTCCATTCATCTTCGCCTGGCATTTTCTCACGACCATTCCCTTGAGCCGAGTGCATCATGCACCAACGGCACCTGAGCTCGCGGCTTCGATGGCCTGGTATCCCGTTATCGGTTTGCTGATCGGCAGTGGATTGGTTGCCGCTGACCTCGTGTTACACATGATCTTTGACAGTGCGGTCGTCAACGCGCTGTTGATCGTGCTCTTGGTGCTGCTGACACGTGGCCTTCATCAGGATGGATTGGCCGACACCTTGGACGGGGTGGCCGGTGGCCAGACACCAGCTGAGCGGTTGTCGATCATGCGAGACCCGCGTATCGGTGCATTGGGGGCAACCGGGCTCTTTCTCTCGCTCATACTTCGGTACGCAGGATTGTTGGCGCTGCCACAGGAGATTCGTTTGCCCGCATTATGTTGTATGCCGGCGGTTGGTCGTTGGGCCATGGTGACCTCGGCATGGATCTCCCCCTACGCGAGGGCTGAAGGAGGATTAGCGGCGCCGTTTCTCACCCATCTATCTTTGTGGCATGTCGCCCTCTCCAGTTTCGTTGTGGCCATTGGCCTGGCTCTTGGGCTTGGCCCCCTCAGCGCGTTCCTTATCCTGATGGCCGGTGGAAGTGTGCTGTTGATGGGCCGGTGGGGGTGCCGCAGCTGGTTTGGGGGCATCACCGGGGATACCCTTGGGGCAACCAACGAGATTGTTGAGATTGTGTTCCTCCTATTCGTCCCCCTCTTATTTCGGTTGTCATGACCGGCGGTGAACTCCTTGTAACCGCGTTGGTGGATGTGTTGGTCGGCGATCCCCATTGGTTGCCGCATCCCGTTCGTGTGATGGGGTCTGGTATCGCCTGGTATGACCAGGGAATACGGAGGATCTGTCGGAGTGCGATCAGCCTTCGCCTCGCCGGGATCTGTCTCGCGATAGGCCTGCCGATTGTGATCTTTACCATCACATTAATCCTAATCGAAGAGGCCGAACGGTTTATGGAATCGCTTGGGTCTGCTGTTTCAATCGTCCTGGCGTCCATGACGCTTGCCACGCGGGACCTGTGGGATCATGTCCGTGCCGTGGAGGGCCCACTCCAGGCCGGGGATCTTCCTGCTGCGCGCCGAGCGGTGGGGATGATTGTTGGGAGAGACACAGCTGGTCTTTCCGAATCCGAGGTGGCTCGCGCAACGGTCGAAACGGTCGCGGAGAGCTCGGCAGATGGGATCATTGCGCCGCTCCTCTATTTGGCAATCGGTGGAGCTCCCTTGGCGTTGGCGTACAAGGCAATCAATACACTGGATTCAATGATTGGTCACCGCAATGACCGCTATGTCGATTTGGGATGGGCATCGGCCCGACTCGATGATCTCGCCAATTGGATTCCAGCCCGTCTTGCAGCACTCCTGCTCATTGGTGGTGCCGGCTTGATGAGCCGACAACTGGAACCAATCCTTCGTGGGTGGCGAGTACTCAGACGAGACGGAGGGAAACACCCTAGTCCAAACAGCGGAAGACCTGAGGCAGCGATGGCTGGGATTTTGGGAGTGAGATTAGGTGGCACCAACTTCTACGACGGTGTTCCTCAGGACCGTCCAGTTCTCGGCACAGAGGGACGGGAGCCTGAACCTTGGGATGTCGCGTCGGCAGCCACGGTAATGGCAATGGCCACTGTACTGGGCGTGTTTCTGGCGGTAGGAATCAGATGGCTCATGTGAAATCACCGCTGCATGGTGGGAATATCTATGATGCCGCACGAGCACTGGACTGTGATCCGGGTAAGATTATCGATTTCAGTGCGAGCATCAATCCATTGGGCCCTTCACCCCATGTTTGGAGAGCTATTGCGTCATCCAGGAATCTCTTAGGTCATTATCCAGACCCGGACTGTCGGGATTTACGTCGGGCCTTAGCGACTTTCTGGCGGATGGATCCAGATCAGATTGTCGTTGGAAATGGTTCCACGGAGTTGATTGATGCGTTGCCTCGTGCATTGAAGATTCATCGCCTTCTGGTCGTGCAGCCCACCTTTTCTGAATATGCCTCGGCGATGGGGCGATCGGGCGGAGAGACGACAGCACTCTACGCCGAGCGAACCAACCACTACGCCATTCCGGTTGATCGTCTTTGGCGGGTTATGGAGACAGGACGAAACGAGGGTCGCTCTTTTGACGGTGTGGTCCTGTGTCATCCCAATAGCCCGACAGGGCAGGCCTGTACTGCCGACGATCTGATCCAACTCGCAAAGGTTGCTCATCGGCGAGGCCTCTGGTTGATCGTCGATGAATCATTTGCCGACTATTGCTCAGAGAAAGCGGTACTTCCTTCCCTATCCTCATGGCCATATGTAGTCGTCCTTCGCAGCATGACCAAGTTCTATGCCTTGCCTGGACTTCGAGTAGGATATGCCGTGTCAGCACGCACAACCGCTGAACGACTCCGGCGACAGTTGCCTCCTTGGTCAGTCAGTGTGATGGGACAAGTTGCAGCCCTGGCGGCTCTCAATGATAAGACCCATGCCCGAAAGAGCCTGAAATTCATGACACAAGAGCGTGAACGGTTTCGGACAAGACTCGCAGCGTTACCTGGTTGTACGGTGCTACCGACCCATGCCAACTATTGTTTTGTCGAGTTGCCTCGTGGCCAGCATGCACGTGCTCTCGCTGAACACTTACGAGGAAAAGGATTACTGATTCGAGACTGTTCATCTGTGCCTGGTGCAAACTCACGATCGATCCGACTTGCGGTGCGAACGAGATCAGAGAATGACCGGCTTCTTCGTGAGCTTTCTCGATTACTCCCTGATAGGGGCTCACGATGAAGATACCGTCCCTTCGGGTTCGTACCCATTATCATGTGACAGGGCACACGCTGGTGATCAACCTTGAAGGACGAAAGCGCCTACTGTCATCTGCTCCCCAAGGGGGAGGGCTCCGGCTGGCCTCCTATGTCCTCAATCATCAGGTGGAGGCCAATCCTACGTCGATTTCGAGTGGGGCCATGAGCTTTCGTGATCCAGCACGCAGTTTGCGGGAGTTGGCCGCTCGCCTAGGAATCCGTGCAGCGACTGTTGGGCTCATGACTGCGGTTCCGATGACGCAACTGGTGACCGCGAGAGCCGAGACGGATGGGCTATGGGTGGAGTGTTTTGCGACGGTTGGTGTCACGAATGCCGTTCGAGCTGGAGAATGGCCACTCGCAGTTGGCGCTGGCGAGCGAGTAGACAAACCAGGGACGATCAACCTCATTCTCATCACGAACGGCAGCCTGTCTCAGGCCGCAATGGTCGGTGCTGTACAAGTTGTGACTGAGGCCAAGAGCAGTGTTCTGCGCGATCACGATGTGTCAAGTTGCCGGAGCAGTGCTCCAGCTACCGGAACCGGGACCGATGCGGTCGTGCTGGCCTGCTCGTTGCGCGGACAGGGTCCGTTCCATCTCTATAGCGGCACGCATACCATGATTGGAGCATTGCTGGGACAAGTGGTCACCGACTGTGTCACGCGTGGTTTAGCCAAGGCGAACGCGTGGCAGGAGTTGTATCGATGACGGCGAGGGCACTTGCCGTATTGGGGACAGGATCGGATGTCGGCAAAAGTCTCATCACAGCAGGAATCTGTCGACTTCTTCATCGTACAGGGACGCGCGTGGCTCCCTTCAAAGCACAGAATATGTCGCTGAATTCCTTCGTGACTCCCGAGGGTGGGGAGATCGGTCGAGCGCAGGCTCTCCAAGCCGAGGCATGCGGCATTCCTCCGCATGTTGATATGAATCCGATCTTGCTCAAGCCAGAGTCGGACAATCGCTCCCAAGTCGTTGTGCGGGGAACCGTATGGTCTAGGCAGGAGGCGGTTACCTATTATGAACAGAGACCGCAGCTGTGGTCGATCGTCCAGGAAAGCTACATTCGGCTGGCGAGGCAGTATGAGGTGATCGTTATCGAGGGGGCTGGAAGCGCAGCGGAGATGAATTTGCGAGAGCGGGATCTGGTCAATTGGCCGGTCGTCAAACTGGCTAATGCTCCGGTGCTGCTGGTCGCTGACATTGATCGAGGTGGTGTCTTTGCCCAAGTTCTTGGAACATTGGACTTATTGCAGTGGGACGAGCGGGCCAGGGTCTGTGGTGTCATCATCAACAAGTTTCGAGGGGATGCGAAGCTCTTTGCCGATGGAGTCGCGTTCCTGGAGTCTCGGAGCGGGATTCCCGTATTGGGTGTCGTCCCGTTTCTTCGAGATCTTATGTTGGACCAAGAGGACGGACTAGATCGAGACGTGCATCGACAGGCAGGGTTCTCCTCCGAACGGATCAACATCGCCGTCATCCTCGTGCCCCATATGAGCAACTTTACGGATTTCAATTCACTGAGTGCTGAACCGGATGTGGCCTTGAAATACATCACCAAGCCATCGGAGTTGGCCGATGCTGATGTCGTGATCATTCCTGGGAGTAAGAATACGCTGGTTGACCTGTTCTCTCTGCGAGAACAGGAGTATGAATGTGCCCTCGATCGCCATGTGTCTCGTGGGAGGGAGCTCGTGGGGATCTGCGGTGGCTATCAAATGCTGGGGCGAACGATCTCGGATCCCTATCGAGTTGAACGGGGTGGAGTCAGTGAGGGGCTCGGTTATTTGCGTGTGGAGACCGAACTCACGCAGACAAAGTGCACCACACAGGTGGAGGCCACCTCGACCGGTACATTAGTCCCTAGCCGAAGTACGGTTCGGGGCTATCAGGTTCATATGGGAGTTACTGAGATTGGGCAAGAACGTCCATGTTTTTGCATTCGACGCACTATTCCGTCAACTGAGAGCGATTATTCGTTGGCGGACGTCAGAGAGCCGGATTGGGATGGAGCGATTCGGGATGATGGTCTTGTTTGGGGTACCTATATTCACGCCGTATTTGATGAGCCTCATTTTCGTCGGGCCTGGCTCAATCGTGCCCGAGTCAGGAAGGGGCTTCTACCGCTTGACAGTCATCTCTCAACAGCGGTCACCGCTCGACTGCAGGGTGAGCTTGATCGCTGGGCGGACCATCTGTCCCGATTCGTTGATCTATCATGCCTCTTGACGAGATGTGACCGGCAGCACAAGTCCTCTCACTGATCTGCGGTGCCGACATCTGTTCCCTTCCTGCTTCGGAACCCGTTTGGTTTGTTCCGGACGGGCTCTCCTATTTTAACCCTGCGGATATTCACCGTTTTCTTGCCAATCACCGGTAAGGCGATACACTGCATGGGAGCAGCACGAATCGGTCGTGTCGGTCCAGAGATTTGTCCTCTATCTGACGATGACCTCACTGCCTGTGGATGGATGGGGCTGTGCTCGCTTTGGGAGCACCGCTTAGCAGGGGAGCCAGGAACAACCTGACGGTGTGCAATGGTCGAACTGTCCTGGCGTCGTATTGCAGCTAAGAAGTGGTGCGCGGACTGAATAAACGCAAGGTGGTTGAGCATGATGGGCCTGAACCAGCGAATGTCGCACGCCGAGGGGTGAGATGGGCGTTAGGCTGGTTTAGTACGAGAGTGCTGCCTATTGAAACAAATGGAAGGATGGTGTCCATGAGCAAAATTGTGGTCGTCGATGACTCATATGCAGAGTTACAACTGATCGAGTCGTATCTAAAGACGGCTCACCATACGGTCCTATCGTTTTCAACTGCAGACGGATTGGAAGATAAAATTGCCGTCGAGAAGCCCGACCTCATTGTATTGGATGTGGTCATGCCAGGCCGCAATGGATTCCAGGTCTGCCGGGACTTGAAAGGCGATGCGCGATTCAAGGACGTCCCCATCGTCCTGTGTACGTCAAAGGGACAGGAAAGCGACAAATTTTGGGGGCAGCAACAGGGGGCCAATGGGCATGTGGTGAAACCCTTTAAGTCAGAAGATCTTCTCCAGGCAGTCAAAGTTGCCTTGGGATGAATGCCGTAATGCCAAGGGAGTGATGATGATCAACTCTCTGCAAGAGTTCCCTGCGCTCCTTTCAGACGGAGAGCCAGAACAGCGCAAAACATCCAGTTCCTGGAAGGTCTGCGTGATCACGTTGGCTGATGAACTGTTTGCCGTTGATCTTCGGCAAGTCCGTGAAGTGTTCAAGCTCAGCTCGGTCACCCCGGTGCCGGGCATGCCGGACCATTTAGTGGGGGTTGCCAATCTTCGTGGCGTCATCGTCCCGCTTGCCGATGTGCGACCGTTTCTGCGGTTACCACGTTCTGATGCGTACCACTATGCTCTTGTCGTGTCGCACGGTCTTCAACAGATTGGTCTGTTGATCGACGATGTGCCGGAAATTCGCACCATCCATGCTGACGATCTGGTGGCCCCCTCGGCTCATCATAGGACTCAGGGTGCGTCATTCATTTCCTCCTTCTTCAAAACTGACACCAGGCCGATCGGACTATTTGAGGTATCCCGGTTATTGGCCATGGTTGAAGGGGGAGCTGAAAGCGGGAAGTCCTAAAGACGGAAGGAACGATGCCACATCAGATGAGTCGCGTCATCGAACCCCTTGTTTCGGACGGTAAGGAGGAACGTCATGGTGAAGCTTAGTCACGTCTCGAAGTGGTCCGTACAAGGTTGGTTTAGAAATTTGCGAACAAGGACGAAACTCCTCGTCGGCTTTGCAGTCATCATCACGGCCATGTTGGCCATTGGGTTTATCGGATTGATGGGGCTCAATCAGCTGAAGGTCCAACTGCAGTCCATCTACGATGAGTCAACCGTTGGTATTTCCAATACTGCCGTCAGTAGCAGCAATCTCAGTCTGTATCACAGCGCGCTGTTGAGCGTGGCGACTCAAACGCAGAAGGATGGTTTTGACGAGTCCATTATTCCGCTTGCCGCATTGAAATCTAGGGTCTTGACGCCACTGGAACGCTACCGACCGTTTGCCGTACATGAAACCGATGATGGTCGCCGTGACGGCCAAGACCTGGACGTCCTGCTCTTCAATCTCAAAGAGTATTTCAGATCGGCGGAAAGCGCAGTCGGCGCCTTCAATGACAGTTTCGACCCGTCGCTTTCACCTGAACAACGACAGGCCATGCGAGAACTTGGCATGACCCTTCTGTCCGAGGAAACCACGATTTGGCACGGTCGAGCGATCTGGCGATTTCAATGGCTGGCGCAGCTCATTCAAGATTTTGCCAGGGAGATGAACGAAAGCGGACAACAAAAAGCCGAATTGTTGACGCAAATTATGTTGGGTGGGGCGGCGCTGGCCTTGGCCTTGGCTTTGCTGATCGGATACTTCCTGGCTCGCAGTATTGTGAATAATATCATTCATGTCGCGGATGTCGCGACACAAGCCGCCGCAGGGAACCTACAGGCTCGCGCCAGATTGCAGAGCGAGGACGAGGTCGGCCATATGGCGAGAGCGTTCAATACCATGTTGGATCGAATCACCGTCTTGGTTTCGACCGAAGAAGAGCGAGATGCCATGCAGAAACGTCTGGTGCAATTTCTGGTATTGGTATCCGACGTAGGGAAGGGAGACTTGACGAAACGAGGCGAGGTGACCGCCGATATGTTCGGGAACCTGGCCGATGGTTTCAATCTCATGATTCAACGATTCGCACAGTTGATGAAACAAGTGCGAGAGTCAGCAGAGCGAGTTAATCGATCGGCTGGTGCGCTGCGTGATAACGCCGGCCAAATGGCGAGTACAGCCAGGCATCAAGCTGACGAATCGATGAAGACGCTCAGTGCGGTCGAACAACTCGCGATGTCAATGAGACAGGTTGCGGAAACTGCTGGAGCGTCATCTGAATCAGCTCGTCAAGTGTTGAAGGCGACGGAAGACGGACGAGTCGCGGTGCAAGAAACAGTGCAGGATATGCAGCGGATTCGATCGGCGGTCCAACGGATGTCAAAACAAGTGAAAGCACTGGGTGATCGTTCCTTGGAAATTTCGCAAATCGTTTCGACTATTCGTGAAATTGCAAATCAGACAAACCTCCTGGCGCTGAACGCAGCGATTGAGGCTGCCGGTGCTGGTGAAGCCGGGGCTCGATTTGGCGTCGTGGCCGATCAGGTTCGAAAGCTTGCTGAAAGCTCGACGCACGCGACGCGTGAAATTGCTGATCTCGTGAAGGTGATTCAGGGCGAGACACAGCATGCCGTGGTGGCGATGGAACATGAAACGCAGGCGGTTGAAGCTGGATCAGCCTCGGCGCTCCGAACCGGTGATGTGTTTAAAGAAATTTCCGCGATTGCCCAACGCTCTTCAGAGCTTGCACAGAGCATCGCGTCAGCGGCCTCCAATCAAACGTCCTCAACCGATCAGGTCGGACGTTCCATCAAAGACTTTACAGGGGGTGCGATCGCGACACAGAAAGCTACCGATTCAGCTCGAGTAACGGTTGAAGAGTTGGCAAAGTTAGCTGAAGGCCTCACGACATCCGTCTCTCAGTTTAAGTTGGCCTAGCGTGGCTCATGAGCGCTTCTTTTGCGAATGATGGTGTGTCGCTGGGGAAAATTTAGCCACCTCCAGTGCTGGGCTAACGAGCTCTTCGCTCCGATATGACCAATTCGGCGCGGGGAGCGACTGTGCGTTGTTGGACAGGCTAGTTTTCAGAAGACTTCTCACGAGCATGTTCATTGTACGTCTGTCCCTTAAGGATTACATGACTTCTTTGGTGACATCCCTTGGCGTTCTGGCCTCTCGACAGGGTTCGGAACCTCAGCTCTTTGATAAGCTTCATGTCGAGTGAACAAGTGGATGGGAACCGTCGGAAATCATGTGGGATAGGTATCGTCTGTAACGTGCGGATACGCGTGACTTTGAAGTAAAGGGCAGGAATGAGCTCAGAGTTTGACCGGAACAATCTCATCGATATCTTCGTCTTGGAGGTCACGGATGGGATGGCCACCTTAGCTGAAGCGTTAGGTTCATCTGTTGACAATATCCCCACGCCACAGCCGTTAGCAGAGCAATTCATCGTTGCCCATCGTGTTCGTGGGGCTGCGGCGCTGTATGGGTACAGAGGCGTCGCACGGTTGGCCGAACGTTTAGAAACCTTACTTGAACAAGCTCCTAGCGCCAATCCTCATCAATGGCCACAGACCGTCGTCTCCATGCGAACGCTCACCAAGACCATTCAGGTGCTTGTTCGAGCCATTGGTCAAGGTGAGAGCGAAGATGAGAATGTAGTCGAACGGTGTCTCGCGTCACTGCCTGGGTCCCCAGAGTCCCATCAGGAGGGAGTACCTGTTCCTTCCTCGTATGTTATCCCCGAACTTGACCGTGAGGTATTGGCGTATTTTCAACCTGAGGCGAACGGGTACCTTGATACAATTGATGATCTTATCCGGAGTCTCCGACGGAATAAGAATGATCGCGATGCCATTGATAGGCTTTTCCGTGCCACGCATACGCTCAAAGGCTCCGCCTACACGGTGGAGTTTCAGATCATCGGAGATGTCGGACATCCGTTGGAAGATTGCCTGATAGCGATTCGAGAACAACGTCTATCACTACACGATGATGTGCTCGACTCGATGTCCAAAGCTTCAGGTATCATCAGATGTATTCTGCAGCGCGATCCTGCACGGGTTGAACAACTGCAATCCAGCGTTCCTCAGCTGCTGCTTGAGCTGAGGCAAATGTGTGGGGGGCACGGGTACAATACGTCTGCCACGACCCGTCAACTCCATGTGACAAGCAATGATTCGACGGTGGTTCCAAGTGGGCCAGCGGTCTCTGAGGCCCCTTCCCTTATTGGCCTGCCTGATCAGTATCTGTTTCCAAACCTGGATGCTGAAGTTCAATCGTATTTTGTGCCTGAGGCGCAAGAGTATCTCGAAACGCTGGAAGCCGACCTCTTGCGACTGGAGAGAGACTCTTTCAGCCGAGAACTCATCGATCAGCTGTTTCGAACCGCCCATACTCTCAAGGGTTCTGCCTATACCGTCGGGTTCCGGGCGATCGGTGATCTGATCCATCATGTTGAAGACTTTATGGGGGCTGTTCGTGACGAGCGGCTCACTGTGTTGCCTGGGCATACCGATGTGATGCTGCGTTCTATTGACGTCGTTCGGGCCCTCATACAAGGAGATAGTGGTTCCGCGGTGCTCACGAAACAACGATTTGATGCGGTCCAATCCGAGTTGAAACAACTCGCACAGAGTTCCAGCGCGGACGGTTTCACACCAGAGCAGGTGCGACGTGGCTCAGATAGCCTACCGCCCGTGACAAGAGAGCCTCAGAGGGAAACTCGTGGAACCGGTGGAATAGGAGAGAGCCGAGAAGTCATCCGTGTGAGCCATGCTCGATTAGAGCGGCTGATGAACCTGGTTGGTGAGCTGGTTATCGGGCGAAGCCGGCTCGAGCAACGGTTGCGAGTCTTGGAGCAGCTCTCCCGCCAAGTCTTGGTATTCAAATCTCGGTTGGGTGATTCGATTCAGACATTCGCGGATAAGCACATGTTTACCTATCAGGAAGCTCCGAGCCACCACTCCGAGCCTGCGATTCAAGGAATGAGCGGGCTTGGGGCTTTTGGCAACCTCGAGCTGGACAAGTACGATGACTTCAATATCCTTGCTCGCCGCATCGGAGAGATCACGGATGATATCAGCGAGTCCATGATGCAGCTTGATGGATCCATACGAAGCGCTCATGACGATATGAGTCAGCTGCAACAACTGACGCTTCTCATGAGAGACGAAATCGCTCGCGCCCGGATGGTTCCCATAGGTACTCCCTTTACACGATTTCGTCGAACCATTCGTGAGACGGCACAGGCCTTGAGCAAGGATGTTTCCCTTGTGACGTCCGGTGAACAGACTGAAGTCGACACGGGAGTTGTGGAGCGCTTGGTTGATCCGCTTGTGCATCTCGTTCGGAATGCCGTGTATCACGGTATTGAGCCATCCGCCGACCGAGTTGCGAAGGGAAAACCTGCCGTCGGAACCATCTATTTACATGCAAGTCATCGAGGGAATTCCGTCATCGTCGAAATTGAGGATGACGGAGCTGGTATGGACATGGAGAAGATACGAGCAAAAGCCGTCGCAATGGGATTGGTCCGGTCCGATCACGTCGCGCAGATGTCGGATGCACAAGCCCTCCAACTGATTTTTCTTCCGGGGTTCTCGACAGCTGAGCAAGTGGGAGATCAGGCTGGTCGAGGGGTAGGGCTGGATGTTGTCAAACAAGCCATCACGAGCATGAATGGACATATTGACGTTGAATCAGAGCCAGGAGCCGGGACGAAATTTACACTCCATATCCCGCTCACCCTGCTGATTGCTACGGCCTTGTTGGTCCGTGCTGGTACGGAACGATACGCGATTCCGTTGGCAGGTATTATGGAAGTGACCGTTCCAGCCGAGTCTTCTCTGCGACAACAGAATGGTCAGACGTTCTTGGAATTTGACAATCACACCATCCCTGTTCACGCATTACGCTATCTATTGTCTCGTGAACAAGTTCCCATAGATGGAATGATGCCCGTCGTCATTGTCAGAATGGCTACAGGCCTTATCGGGTTAGCGGTCGATGAACTGTTGGGGCGCCAGGAAATCGTGATCAAGTCGCTGGGGGGGCTGAAACCGTTCGACCAGTCCGCTTTCGGAGGTGCCACGATCGACACAGAAGGGCGCGTCGTTCTTGTGATTGACCCATCCCGTCTGTTCTCACGAGAGCCCACAATCTCGGTTACAATGGCGGCAGCGTCGCGCAGGGACCGGTACTCTCCTGATGTCTCATCACCTGATTCGACGGTGGAGGACACGCACGATGTTCGCCTCTTGCTCGTTGATGACTCGTTGAGCATCCGCAAGTTCGTGGGCAAGATGCTGGAGTCGGCCGGCTATCGGGTTGACACGGCGGTTGACGGAGAGGATGGATTCCGAAAAGCTGTCGCCACGCGATACTCGCTGATCATTACAGATCTTGAGATGCCGAAGCTCAATGGATTCGAGGTGGTTCAGGCGCTCAGAAGTCGACCGGACACCAAGGACACGCCCGTATTGGTCATGACGACCAGGGCTGGCGAGAAACACCACCACATGGCTATCAATATTGGGGCTTCGGGCTATATTACGAAGCCTGTCGAAGAACGTATCTTGCTGCAAGAAATTGATCGGTGGGTTGGGCGAGCACCGGTAGTCCGCAAGTAGTATTGCGGAAAGCTTTGTATTGATTGACGAAATAGGGTTTCTTTCAGAAAATGACCAGGAAGGTCTTGTTATGAGTGTGTTTGCGAAGAAGGAGGGGAGTGTACCGTCCGTTTCCACTTCCTCGCTACGTTTTCTTATCACGACACTTGGTGGACGATATCTGGCATTCGATGCCGAACCTATTCAGGGCGTACTGACCAACGAGGAAG
>JAOUGT010000231.1 GCA_029865485.1 Nitrospira sp. | reverse complement strand
CTCACTGCCATCCCGTCACGTCATACCCCTTCTCTTGTAAACACCGATTGACGAAACCCGTGTAGGCCTGATTGGGCTGAGAAGGACCGGCAACGGCATGGAACAGACCGGTTAAGAGGCCCCAGACCGCGCCGCTGGCTGCCCCGACCATCGACCCCAGGCCGGCCGATGCACCGGAAATCACTGCACCCAAGGCTCCACTCGCAGCGCCTGCGCCGGCACCAACGGCCGTATTCGTCGCTACACGTCCTGCCTTCCCAGTACTCTCCTCTGCACCGGCTGATTCCGCCAACTCCTTGCACGTCTCAATATCTTGTTCCGCCACTTCTTTTCCCACCGATTGCAAATGCGCATTCGGATACAGCACCGGACGTGCACCAGAACAAGCCGAAAGCGTCAGCACGACGACGAGGGCACTCAGCGTCATCCCCTTCATGGCTTCACCGTTCCTTTCGAGTCATGTGGCAGCAATCGAGCCATCAACTGCTCGGCTGTGATCCCCCGAACGCGCAATCGCTTCCGGCGAGTCTCCCCTCCACCGTGAATCTGCACCTGGGTACGAACAAGGGCACACCGGTCGGCAATGAAGCGGATCAGCTCTTCATTGGCGGCACCTTGGATGGGCCGAGCCGCGACACGGATCTTGATCGCATCCCCGTGCACTCCGACACATTCTGTTCGCGACGCGTTAGGCTGAACATGCACGGTGAGGAGCACCCCGTGCTCACTGTCTCGCGCATTCACAGGCAGGACGTCCACATGACGTGACGACTTCAGAAGATGGCTTTGACAAATTCGAGTATCGCCCGTTGCATATCCGCATCATCGGTAATCGGACGGGCAACGGCCACATCACAGGCTCTGGCCGGTGGGACCCCCTGCTTCATCAAGGTCCCGGCATAGATCAGGAGTCTGGTACTGACGCCTTCCTCGAGACCGTGATTTCTGAGATTGCGGACTTTTTGCCCGAGCTTGACGAGATTCCCCGCAATCGTCGGCTCCACTCCGGCTTCACGCTGAATCACTCGCGATTCAATATCCGGCGCGGGGTAATCAAATTCGATCGCCATGAATCGCTGCTTCGTACTTTGCTTCAGATCCTTCAGCACACTTTGATACCCGGGATTGTAGGAGATCACCAGCATGAATTCGTCGGCCGCCTCCACAATCTGGCCCTTCTTTTCGATCGGGAGTACCCGACGGTCGTCACTCAGGGGATGGATAATGACGGTCGTATCCTTCCGGGCTTCGACCACCTCGTCGAGATACACAATGGCCCCCTGTTTCACCCCGACCGTCAGCGGCCCGTCCATCCAGACCGTCTCCTGGCCCTTGAGAAGATACCGGCCGACTAAGTCCGAGGTCGTCAGGTCTTCATGACAGGCAACCGTGATCAGCGGTCGACCGAGCTTGTAGGCCATATACTGCACAAACCTGGTCTTCCCGCAGCCGGTCGGCCCCTTAAGCATCACCGGGAGTTTTCGCTCCGCCGCGATGGTAAACAGACCCACTTCCCCGCAGACCTCAGCATAGAACGGCTCATGAGCGATCCGATACTGCGCCACATCGATTTCGCGTACCTGTTGCATAGCTCTACTGCCCTTGGTTTGAATGGCTGGCGGAAGCCTCTGATGGCAGCCGCTCACCCACCCGTCACCATAAACGGAACAAAGCGCCAAGATCAAGCAAGGAGGCAGCAACTACGGCTCGTTACGCGACCTTCTTCCCGTCGAGCACTTCCCGGACTTTTTCGGTGAGAATGTTCGGCGTAAAGGGTTTATGGAGGAAGGGAGTCTCCCGCTTGCCCCCTCCCTGGTCGAACACCGGATGGTCTGGGTATCCCGACATATAGAGCACCTTCAGCTCAGGCCGCACCACCGTCAACTTCTCCGCCACCTCCGGCCCACTCATCTGCGGCATCGCCACATCGGTCAGGAGCAGATGGATCGGCCCCAAATGTTTGGCACCCGTCAGGAGCGCCTCAATACCGTGACGCGCGACCAGCACCTCATACCCACTGAGGCGCAGGGTCTCCTGCACAAGACCACGAACCGAGGGATCATCCTCGACCACCAAAATCGTCTCCCGTCCGGTCGCTCTGCTGATCGATCCACCGACAACCGGAGCCGTCTGGACGGCTTCGTTCACTTTCGGGAAATAGATTTTACAGACGGTTCCCTGTCCTATCTTGCTCTCGATTGCGATTGTCCCACCGCTTTGCTTGACGATCCCGTAGACCGTCGACAGTCCTAGTCCCGTTCCCTTCCCCTTTTCTTTCGTCGTAAAAAACGGCTCAAACAGATGCGCTTGTGTTTCTTCACTCATGCCCTGACCGGTATCCTTCACTTCAAGCAGCACATAGGCACCAGGCTCAAGCATCACCGTCTGACGTCGACCGCCCTTTCCGATGGTGACATTCCTGGTCTGAATCGTCAGCTTCCCGCCCGTCGGCATGGCATCCCGCGCATTCACAGCCAGATTCATGATCACCTGCTCGAGCTGTCCGGGATCCGCCTTGATAGCCCAGAGCTTCTTATCGAGATCCGCGGAGAGCTCCACGACGTCCTCGCCCAGAAGCCGTCGCAACATCTGATCCATATTCATCACCAACGCATTCAAATCCAGGACCTTGGTCGCCACAAATTGCCGCCGGCTGAACGCCAACAGCTGGCTGGTCAGGCCTGCCGCCCGATCCGCGGCCTTCTTCACTTCGTCCATCTCCCGCCGCGCAGGATCCCCGGGAGCCAAACGTCCCAGGATCAACTCGCTATAGCCCCGAATAACCGTCAACAGGTTGTTGAAATCATGGGCCACCCCACCGGCGAGCCGCCCGACGGCCTCCATTTTTTGTGATTGCCGCAGTTGCGCCTCGGTCTGGCGTAGGGCCTCCTCAGCTCTCGTCCGTTCACCGAATTGCCCGATCTTCAACCCGACGTCGGCGATCATGCTGATCAGCTCATCATCCGACTCACGGATCTGATGACTGAAAAACTCGATCACCCCCTCGATGTCCCCACCGATCCGAATCGGAAACCCAAAGGCGCTCCGAATCCCGGTCTTGGCGGCGAGGTCGGATCGGACAAATGTGGGTTCCATCGACACATTGCTGATCCAGATCGGACTTCCTCTCTCGAGAATCCTCCCCGGCAATCCGACGCCCGACTTAAAGACTCGGGACTGCATGTCGGTAATGAATTCATCGGTCGTACCGGTCACCCCTTGCCAAAAATTGAGGCAGCGTAATGTGCCCGACTGTTTCTCGAGTCTCCAAAAGACCCCGAGATCCCATTCCAGACTCTCACCGACCGCCTGGATGATTTTGGGAACCGCTTGCTCCAGTGTGACCGACTCGGACAGCACCCGCGTCACGGCATATTGGGAAGCCAGGCGCCGCTCGGCCCGACGACGATCCGTGATGTCGCGCACGAATGCACTGAAGATATAGGTTTCTCCGATCCGAGCCGGCGAGACGGCGAGCTCGACCGGAAACTCATGCCCGTCCCGATGCCGTGCCGCAATCTCGATCCGCCGATTCAGCACCGGACCAACCCCGGTCTTGAGATACTCTCGAATCCCGTTCGCATGGGCCTCCCGATCACGTTCCGGGAGAATGGTCTCGGAGAGCGGTCTCCCCATCGCCTCTTCCCGGTCCCATCCAAAGATGGCCGTGGCCTGCGCATTCCACTCCGTCACGATGCCGGCCGCATCGATCGTGATCACCCCATCAAGCGCGGTGTCGACGATCGCCCGATTGCGTTCCTGGCTCTGCAGCAACGCCGCTTCCGCGGCACGTGCCCAGGCGCTTTCCTGCTGAGCTTGCCGATATTCCGCCCGCAATCGACTGGTCGACCAGAGTAACAACATCAAGAGGGGAAGCCAGACGGCGGCAACGATGCTCCGTTCAACACGGGCGAGCATGAACGTCCCCACCCCAAGCGTCGCCAACGTGAGAAGGACCATCACAAAGGTGATCCACTCATACCGTCGAGTCGTTGAGGCTGTTCGCTCTTCTGAAGGCGTCATGTGGCCGTCCTTGTCGCAATCCACGTCGTCAACACGGTGGTGGGATGATACGCCAACTTCGCGGCACGCAGCCCTGGAAGCCCGGCATCATCCATGGCATTGACCCAGACTGCTCCTTGCGCCGACGCCGTGCGGCAGGTTTCGCGGAAGACCCACTGGGCAAGACCGGGAACAGTACGATCCGCAACCTCCAAGAGGACACACCAGGTCTGAGGAGTCAGCCAGTACCCGAAGGTATAGGCGACGATCTCGTGATTCATTCTGATGACCGTACCGGCCACCCCCATCCGATCATGTTCCTGAAACACCAGCTGATGGGCCGGTTCTGCATCCTCCAGCAGCAGCTTTCCCAGCTGATCCCGATTGTCCTGACACTTCTGCCCCGCCCATCGTTGGTAGAGCCGCACACAGTCTGCCTGATCCGAGACGCGATAGGGCGCGCTCACGATCACCTGCTCCCTTGCCGCGCGATTACAGAGGGCTCTTTGGGACTTGTACGGATCCCCGGCCAAGGCGGCCAGCGCCGCAGCGGAGTACAGGTAATCCCCTTCTTTCTGACGGAATTGGATCCCCTCAAGGCTGATGTCCGATTTTTGTGAATCGGTCACGGATTCGATACGAGTCACCGGCGAGGGACCGTTCCACTGCCGCATCAGCGCAAAGGCCTGCTCCACCGCCTGATCCAACGAGCCTGGGCCAAGCGGCGGAAGAGGCATGAACCATCCATCCGGCGACTTGGCAAACAAGAACCAGGTCTCGTCCGATTCCATCCACCAATAGGAGAGGACCGAGGTCCACATGTAGTGGTACGGGAAGGCATAGGCCGCCGGACTGT
>JAOUGT010000039.1 GCA_029865485.1 Nitrospira sp. | reverse complement strand
CTCTAGGTACCTGAACTGGCGATCAATAAAGAACTATGGCCAACTTCTCTCATCGGCGTGTTATGTCCGTTCATCCTCCAAAGCCTCGACAGTGAACATGAAACGGACGATTTCGTTCAGCTTTGTCCGGCTGGGGCCATTCAAGCTCTCACCGTATCGGGGATCGTAGTGTCGGCAATAGTCTGCCGCCAGTTTGTAGCCGTGCGGCGGCGACTCAACATGCCAGAGGTACAGGCTCAATGCTTCCTCTACCAGGAACAGGTTCCAGTTGTGAACGATGCGCACTGGTCCCCATTGCCCGCCTTTGTATTCATGTTGAAAGTCACGCAGACGGTCATGCAACCCCTGCGCTGCTTGGCGTTCCAGTTTCGGCCTTATCTCGTCCAGACCAGTCAGCAAGGTGCGCGCTTCCAGGAATAGTACGGCTGCCGCTCCACCCGCTTTGCCTTTGCGGGAAGCGGCCCTCGCTGCAATCCAGAGGGCAAAGGCAGACAGCCGCTCAGGATGGGCAAACCACTTTTTCAACACCGTCAATCGTGACAAACTTGCCTGACCATGCTCGTCAATCTGGTCGATAATTGCCAAGAGTTTTTCGGGGACATTCGTTCGCATGTCAGGCCGGTGATATCAGATTTCGCGCTTGGAGGCGCGGTCTTGGGGTCGTTTCAACAGGGGCAATGACCCGGGCGGAACCATCAGGGTGATGCTGCGCGCCTGGCCGGGAATGCGCTGAATGAAGCCGCGCCGTTCCAACGTGAGCACCATCTGATGCACAGTCGGCGGGGTTACCTGAAAGAACCGTTGCATCTCCGCTTCGGACGGCGCAGAGCCGTTTAGAATGCTGTATTGATACAGGTATGCCAGATACTGACCTTGGAGGTCAGTGTAGGGTGGTGTCATTCGCTTGCCAGCTCTCTTTCAAGCAACTGGACCTGGTCTCGAAGATAATCGCCATATCCCCACCCGATGTAGTCGGCGTGATCCCCCAGCCGCTGAATCCGCTCCTGGAACTCCGGATACAACGACGGATCTTTCTTCCGCAATAGCTGCGTCATCTCCTGCAAAACGGATTCGAGACTGTTGTAGTACGCCTCGTTGATATCGCCGAACTCTCGCGTGAACTGCGTGCCGTTCTCCACATAGGCCAGCATCAGGTCAATCGTGCCTGCCAGGTTGCCCGTGGCCCTGCGGTAATCGCGGATGGCTTTGCGCGCCTCAGCCAGTTTCAGCTTTCCGAACCCTCGTTGGGGGAAGAATTGCTCGATGATCGTGCGCCGATACCGCTCCACGGCCCTGCCGTCACCCACCTCGGCCTGCACGCGGGCGTGTAGGAAATCACGATTGCTGGATGATGCGTCGTAGAGGTCTTTGACCAGCGCCACCAATTCCGATTTTGACTGTGTATCCAGATATCGGCGAATAGCCGGCCAGCCGGCAGGCTTCTTCTCGCTTGTCATAACTCTCCCTGGCTGACACAGCGGAGCAGAAAGAGGGGTACGGTTAGCAGGATATCTTTCACGGCAAACGAAAATGGCTGGGGGACTAGGAATCGAACCTAGGTAGCCGGCTCCAAAGGCCGGCGTCCTACCGCTAGACGATCCCCCAGCGCGGCACGAAAACAAATCGTGGAAGTAGCACGAGAGAGAAATTTTGGCTGGGGGACTAGGAATCGAACCTAGGTAGTCAGATCCAGAGACTGACGTCCTACCGCTAGACGATCCCCCAACCGGGGTTCACAGTAATATATCACTCGCAATTTCGTCAAGATCGACGCGGATTTGGAAAGAGAAATCCTTCATCCCCTTGAGGCACGCTCAATCCCCGTTCGCAGGCGAAACAAGGTTCGGTCCCGCCCCAGTACTTCCATCACCTCAAAGAGCCCTGGGCTTGCCGTTCTCCCGGTGAGCGCCACACGAACGGGCTGGGCCAATGCACCCATCTTGATGCCTTCTGCTCCGACCAGCTGCTTGAAGCTTTCCTCCCAGGTTTGTTTGGAAAAGCTTGGAAATGCCTCAAAGCGCGTGACCAGCTTCTGGAGCAACGGCGCCATCGCCGGCGTGAGAAATTTCTTGGCCGCCTCTTCCTCCAATGGAGCAACTTGTCCGAAATAGGGCTTCACCCACTCCACCATATCGACCAACGTCTTCGCCCGTTCCTTCACCAAGACCACCAACTGTGCCAACCATTCGTCCGAGACGGCCGCAACTTCCTGTTTTAACCCCGCTTGCTCCAACAATGGCACGAGTGCCTTCGCCACCTCGCTCGGTGGACTCGTCTTGATGTACTCAGCATTCAGCCAGAGTAGCTTGTCCGGATTGAACACGGCCGCCGACGTTTGCACGTGGTTCCAAGAAAACTTTTCGATGAGTTCCTTGCGAGTAAAGAGCTCTTGATCCCCATGCGACCACCCAAGTCGGACCAGATAATTGACCATGGCCTCAGGCAAATACCCCATGTCTTTGTAGGCCATGATTGAGGTCGCCCCGTGGCGTTTGGAGAGGCGCGTCTTGTCCGAACCCAGAATCATCGGAAGGTGACCAAATCGCGGAACGGCAAATCCCAAGGCTTCGAAGATCGGAATCTGCCTCGGTGTGTTGGTCAAATGGTCGTCCCCCCGCACAACATGCGTGATGCGCATCAATGCATCGTCGACGACAACTGAAAAGTTGTAGGTTGGATAGCCGTTGGAGCGGAGAATGATGAGATCGTCGGCCGCACTGTTGTCGAAGGTGATCGTGCCTTTGATGAGATCGTCGACAACGATCAGCCCCTCTTGCGGCGCCTTGAAGCGCAGCGCGGCGTCGGCAGGAGGATTGGTGACCTGCGCATCCCGGCAACGGCCATCATAGCGAGGTGAGAACCCTTTGGCTTCAGCCACTTTCCGCCGAGCCTCCAGTTCTTCCGCCTTACACACACACCAATACGCCTGCCCCGCCTCAAGTAACTTCATGGCATGGCTGCGATAGAGCTCCATCCGCTCCGTTTGGCGGAACGGGCCTTCGTCCCAATCGAGCCCAACCCATTTCATTCCTTCAATGATCGCCTGAATCGACTCATCGGTCGACCGACTTTGGTCGGTATCCTCGATCCGAAGAATGAACGTCCCTTGCTGCTGGCGTGCAAACAGCCAATTAAACAGGGCGGTGCGCACTCCACCGATATGCAGAAAACCCGTCGGACTGGGAGCGAACCGGACACGAACCTCACTCATGACAACATTGTCCCTTCTTCACACAAACGAAACCGCCCATCTATACCACGCTGAGAAAATCCTTGTACACCGCCGAAGCGCTTCCATCTCTCCACCGCTTCTGCTATGAGAATGCCCGAGGAGGTGGGGATGGCAGAACAGAAGCAGCCTGCCGCAGTGCTGTCCGCGACGGATCTCACACCTCGCGTCCGCCAGCTGGTGCTCAAGCCCAAGACTGCCAAGATCGCGTTCCAACCCGGACAATGGGTGTCTCTTCACCTCCCCGTAGGGCCCAAGCCGCCACTCAATCGAGCCTACTCCATGGCCGATCCTTCCTCGCCCTATGGAGAATTGACGCTGGTATTCGATCTCGTTCCTGATGGGCTCGGCTCTCCGTATCTGTATCAGCTGAAGTCCGGCGACGAAATCACCTTGTCCGGACCCTATGGACGGTTCATTCTGCCTGAAACGCTCGATCGAGAACTCATCCTGATCGGACGGTACACGGGGCTTGTTCCGATACGATGCCTGTTGAAGCAGATGTTTTATAAAAAAATTCACACTCCGGTCCTCTTAATCGCCGTAGCACCTAGTGAAGAGGAAGTTCTTTTCCATCAGGAATGGCTCACAATGGCCGTACAGCAGCCCTCGTTCCGATATCTTCCTATTGTGGCTGAACAGAGCGAATTCCAAGCCGTGGAAAAAACTTTGGCGATGCTGGCACCGCTATTGACGGGGCAACCGAAAGTGATCCCCATGCTCTGTGGAACCAAAGCCTTTGTCCGTCCTCTCCGGGCCTATTTCACGGAACAAGGATACGATCGAAAGGAGGTCAAGGTGGAAACCTATGACTAGCGGAATCGTCAGACTTCATCAGCCCCTTCGGATTCAAGCGAACTGATCGACTGATGATATTGGCGAAAAACTTAGGCGCTCTGCTTCAGTGCCCCTCCCGGACCAGATTTTTATTCACCGCGGGAATTTCGACAACGATATCCGCCTTCCCATTCGGCACGCATTGGCAACTGAGGCGGGACTGGAGTGTCGTCATGGGAGCCTCATCCAGCTGATCGTACTCGTCGTCCGTCCCTTCGTTACAGGTTTCCAATCCTTGCTTCACAATGATGTGGCAGGTCGAACAGGCACAGACGCCACCACAGACATGCTCCAAATCAACCCCATGGCCCATGGCGATATCCAAAATGCTCCCGGGCAACCCCGTGACACCGTAAGGAATCTTTTCCGGATCAACGGCAACCTTGGTCGAGGCTCCGCTTGGCTGGATGAACGTGACGGTATAGGAAACCTTGGGAAGCTCGTAATCGGTTTTCTCAATGTACGGGTTCGTTCCACCCATATGCTTGTTCCTTTCTAAGACAGCGTTCACTCAAAGTCATGTATTGACAGAATTCAAATCTGCATGGTAGCTTTAGTACGACCATATTGATCGGAGATCATTATAGTCTCCGATCTGACTGATCGGCAATAGCCATGTTGAAGATTTCGAAAAAAGCTGATTACGCACTGATGGCACTCCAGCACATCGCTTCCGTCCAGTTCGGCGATATCACGCCCGGTCGCGTGGTGAATACGAAAGAAATCGCCGAGGAATATCACATTCCGCTGGAACTGCTCGCGAAGGTCCTCCAGGTTCTCTCCAAGAACGGCTTGATCGAAAGTCACAACGGCCCCAAGGGCGGTTATCTCCTGGCCCGGAGCGCCAGACAGATCACCATTGCGCAGATCCTCGAAAGTATCGAGGGTCCGCTGGCCATTACCGATTGTTCACACGAAAAAGATGGCGACTACTGCATGCAGCGTGAACACTGCAACATCCGCACGCCACTCTTGAAAATCCAAGACAGCATCTACCAGTTACTGAACAACATGACGTTGGGAGACATGTTGGGGGGAACACCTCTGATTACCATTCAGTCTCCTTCGGCACAAGGAGTCGAACGATGAAGCTTCCTATTTTCCTCGATAATCATTCCACCACTCCCATGGACCCACGTGTGCTGGAGGCCATGCTGCCCTACTTCGTGGAAAAGTTTGGCAACGCGGCCAGCCGGAACCATGCCTTTGGCTGGGCGGCTGAAGAAGCCGTGGAAGAGGCTCGGAAACGGATCGCCAAGCTGATCAAGGCCGATGCCAAGGAAATCGTCTTTACCAGTGGCGCCACCGAATCGGATAACCTCGCCCTGAAGGGTGTCCTGGAGATGTATAAGGAAAAGGGCACACACATCATCACGTCGTCTACGGAACATCGTGCCGTGCTCGATACCGCCAAGTCGCTGGAAGCCAAAGGGCTGGCGACCGTGACCTACTTGCCGGTTGATAAACATGGCATGGTGAACCCGCAAGACGTGCAGAACGCCATCACTGACAAGACGATCCTGATCTCAGTCATGCTGGCCAATAACGAAATCGGCACGATTAATCCCATCGCGGAAATCGGCAAAATCGCCAAAGCAAGAGGCATCCTATTTCATTGCGATGCCACCCAGGGTGTCGGAAAGATTCCTGTCGATGTCCAAACCATGGGGATCGACCTTATGTCGTTCTCGGCCCATAAGATTTACGGCCCGAAGGGGATCGGAGCCCTCTATGTCAGAAAGCGAAACCCGCGCGTGCGGATTGCGCCCCAGATAGACGGCGGCGGGCATGAACGCGGCATGAGGTCCGGCACCTTACCTGTTCCGCTGATCGTCGGATTCGGAAAGGCTTGTGAACTCTGCGAACAGGAAATGGCAACGGAAACGGCTCGGTTGACCAAGATGCGCGATCGTCTGCAGGCCGAGATCATGGCAGCCCTGGAGGAAAGCTATCTCAACGGTCATCCGACGAACCGGCTGCCCGGCAATCTCAATATTTCCTTCGCGTACGTTGAAGGTGAGTCGTTACTCATGGGCATGAAAGACATTGCGCTCTCATCTGGTTCGGCCTGCACCTCGGCCACGCTGGAACCTTCTTATGTCTTGCGTGCCCTCGGTGTGGGAACTGAACTCGCTCACTCGTCGATCCGTTTCGGCTTAGGCCGTTTCAATACCGAGGACGAGATTGACTATACGATCAAGAAGGTTATTGAGATTGTCACCAAGTTGAGAGAGATGTCTCCGCTCTACGAGATGGCAAAGGAAGGCGTCGATCTGAAATCCGTTCAGTGGGCCGCACACTAGTAAGATAACACGCACCTCGTGAAGTGTATCTCGCAAACAACGAACCACGCTTCACGAACGACGAGATACCAGGGAGGTTTTTATGGCATACAGCGATAAAGTCGTCGATCATTTCAACAACCCGCGTAACATGGGGAGCTTTAAAAAGGACGAAGATGGCGTGGGCACCGGCATGGTGGGGGCGCCGGAGTGTGGCGACGTGATGAAGCTGCAAATCAAGGTGCAGAACGATACGATCGTCGATGCCAAGTTCAAGACATTCGGCTGCGGATCGGCCATCGCCAGCTCCAGTTTGGCCACCGAGTGGCTGAAGGGCAAGACGATCGAAGAGGCACAACAGATCAAGAACACGGATATCGTGCAGGAATTGAATCTGCCCCCGGTCAAAATTCACTGCTCGGTTCTGGCAGAAGATGCGATCAAGGCCGCCTTGGCCGATTATCAAAAGAAAGCTGACGGGCAACCGTCCGATACCAAGTAACAGAGCCGCCTACGAAGGGAGTGTCACTATGGACACCACAAACGTGGATACACAAGCTCCGGTCATCACGCTCACCGATGCTGCGGTGAAAGAGGTCAAACGATTGATCAACGTACAGGGAATCGAGGAAGGGGGCCTTCGTCTTGGCGTGAAAGGCGGCGGCTGTTCAGGCCTAAGCTACACGATCAATTTTGACGAGAAGATCGGACAGTACGATCAGGTCTATGAGATCGATGGCGTCAAGGTGATCATCGATGCCAAGAGCGCCATCTATCTCCAGGGCACCCAATTGGATTATCAAAAGGATCTGATGGGTGGGAACTTCAAGTTCATCAACCCGAATGCGAACAAGACCTGCGGCTGCGGAGAATCGTTCTCGGCCTAGCTCTCAACGAGTTGTTTGAACGGATTGGTGCGGCACGTACCACACCGGTTTGCCAAATGGATCAACACACACCAGAGTCGCCTCGAACGCGTGGCCTGCAGATGGCCCGGAGCATGTGCTGGCACTGCCAGTCTGCGGTCACGGGGGAATACTTCTGCGAACGATGCGTCAAAGTCCAGCCGGTTTCAAAAGAGACCGACTATTTCACCTGTCTCGGGTTTCCTCGGCGTCTCACGCTGGATCCCAAGCAACTTGAGGCCAAGTTCTACGAGTTGAGCCGGACGTTCCATCCAGATTTTTATCAGACGAAAACTCCGGCAGAACAAACCATCAGCCTCGGCAATGCCGCTGTCCTGAATACGGCCTATCGTACACTCCGTGATCCTATCCAACGAGCGGAGTATTTGTTGGGCCTCGAAACCGGTTCCGTGAAAGACATTCGAACGTCTCCTCCGGCCGACCTATTTGAAGAGATCTTGGAACTACAAGATACGCTTGAGGAATACCGGTCATCGGAACGGGATTCGCAGGAAGGTCAGAAGCTTCGTACGGTCCTTGAGACCGAACAACGGGGGCTCGAACAGCGCAAACAGGAGATGGAAGCTCAGCTGCAGCGGCTGTTTACGGAGTGGGACCAGTTACAAGATCGTGGAGAAGCGACGAGCCAGACGAGAGCAGAACGAGACCGGCTTCTGAAACAGATGCGGGATCTCCTCTCCAATCGAACGTACGTCACCAGCATCGTCAGCGACCTCGCTGCCACGATTGCCTGAGTCATTCCGTCCGGCACATAAGAACATGACAAGAATCGTCGGTATCGACCTCGGCACAACGAATTCTCTGATCGCCTTCATGAAAGACGGCCGGCCTTGCGTGGTCCCTGACCGCAACGGTCGGACGATGGTGCCATCGGTCGTCGCCTTGACGGACAATGGGTTGATTGTCGGAGATTCGGCCAAGGAGCACTTGACGCGAAGTCCTGAGCGAACAGTCTATTCTGTCAAACGCTTCATGGGCAAGGGCCTCGCCGATGTTCAAAACGAACTGACGTATTTCCCCTACCATCTCACTGAAACCGGCGGGGTGATCAGGATTCGGCTCGGCGAAAAGAGTTACTCTCCACCACAGATCTCCGCCATGGTGCTCAAGGAATTGAAGCGACGCGCAGAAGCCTATTTAGGGGAAAGTATCAGCAAAGCCGTCATCACCGTTCCCGCCTACTTCAACGACAGCCAACGGCAAGCCACCAAAGACGCCGGTCTCATCGCTGGGCTGGAAGTGTTGCGTATCATCAATGAGCCGACGGCCGCCTCCCTGGCTTACGGACTTCAGGAAAAAACGCAAGGGACGATTGCCGTCTATGACTTCGGAGGCGGTACGTTCGACATCTCAATCTTAAAGCTCAAGAACGGCATCTTTGAAGTACTGGCGACCAACGGCGACACCCACCTGGGCGGAGACGACCTCGATCGCCTCTTAGTTGATCTGTTTATTGGGGAGATCCGGGCACGGAACGACATCGATATCAATCGCTACCCCGATCATATGCAAACCGTCAGACTGGAGGCGGAGCGAGTCAAAATCCGCTTGTCCGAGGAATTAACCGCCACCGTCTCAATCGAGTTACCGGAGGGTATCGGTCGCTTCACCAGGGAGCTGACGCGTGCGCAGCTGGAATCCCTGGCGATGCCGGTCATCGAACGGACACTGGCCCCCTGCCGCATGGCCTTAAAAGACGCCGGGCTTACCTCAAAAGACATCGACGAGGTGGTATTGGTAGGTGGCTCCACCCGCATGCCGTTAGTTCGGCAACGAGTCGAGATGCTATTCGGCAAGGTGCCGCATTGTCATTTGAACCCGGACGAAGTCGTCGCCCTCGGCGCAGCCGTCCAAGCCGATATTTTGAGCGGCGGCACGACGGACATGTTGCTCTTGGACGTCACCCCCCTATCTCTCGGCATTGAAACGATGGGCGGTGTCATGAGCAGTTTGATCCGCCGAAACACGACTATCCCGGCAAGCGCCAAGGAACTGTTCACGACCTACGTCGACGGGCAAACCGGGGTCGATATCCATATTCTGCAAGGCGAACGAGAATTGGTGAAAGATAACCGGAGCCTGGCACGATTCCGATTGAAGGTACCGCCCCTTCCGGCCGGTGTCCCGCGTATCGAAGTGACCTTTCTGATTGATGCCAACGGCATTTTGAATGTCACGGCGACCGACATGCGGACCGGCCAGAGCCAGTCAATCGACGTCAAACCTTCCTATGGGCTTTCGGACGCGGAAGTGGAGCAGATGATCGAAGACTCGTTTAAGTTTGCCGCCGACGATGTCAACGCTCGAAAGTTGATTGAAGCTCGGTTGGATGCTGACGCTTTGCTGAAGACGACCGAGAAATCGCTGGCAGAAGCGGGACACCTGATCGGAGTGGATGAAGCGGAGGGCATTCGGAGCGCACTGTCTCAGCTGGCGACAGCGAAGGACGGCACAAATCCCCGTCCCATCCGTGCACAGATGGCAGAGCTCGAACAGGCTGCAAAACGCTTAAACGTGGTGATGCTGGACGATTCACTCAAGAAAAGCCTGCAAGGGAAGAAAGTGTCAGAGGTCAGGTAACGACGACAGTAGATGAGGGGCGCATGGACTTGAAATGGCAAGACACAGAAGATATCGCCATCCGGCTGGTTGAAGAACACCCTGAGACGGATCCATTGACCGTCCGCTTCACCGATATGCATGCCTGGATCGTGGCACTGCCGGACTTTAAAGACGACCCCAAGAAATCGAACGAAAAGATTTTAGAATCGATCCAGATGGCCTGGCACGAAGAATATCAAGACTCGAAGTCGTAAGAAGCGAAGCAACGACAACCTCTCCGAGAATCTTCCCCACCACCTCTGCCGTGTAGTGCTCAGCCTTACTGGTCGGTGTCTCCGGTCGGTTGCCCTTCAGGAATCTGATCCAGCTTATAGAAATCCGTCGGGTCGAGTCGTCGCTGGACCGCTTGGGTTGGCTCACTGCCCTTCGCGAAGAGTTCCACGGTTCCTGGTTGGCCGTCGCCATCCTGATCGGCCTCCAGAAGGCCTGTCGAGGAGTCAACTTTGACAAACGTGACTCCATCGGGAATCTCAAAGGGGACGATGGGAAGCTGTTTGAGGGCCTCTCTCATAAAAGCCGTCCAGATCGGCAGGGCCGACCGAGCGCCGGTTTCGCTTTCTCCGAGTGACCGCCGGTCGTCGAATCCCACGTACACACCGGTCACCAAGTTCGGAGTCCCGCCGATAAACCACGCGTTGATGTAGTCATTCGTCGTGCCGGTTTTCCCTGCGATGGGACGAGCAAGCACTTTCGCGGCCTGCCCGGTTCCCTTCTGAACGACATCTTCCATCATATTGGTGATCAGGTAGGCCGTTTCTTTCGAGATGACTTCATGCGGCTCGGGTTCGGTGGATTCAAGCGTTTTGCCTGCATTATCCTTAACCGTCTTAATCGCAAAGGGTTCCACCCGGCTGCCCTGATTCAAGAATACGCCATACACCGACGTCAGCTCCATCAGGCTCAGAGATGACGTCCCGAGCCCCAGCGAGAGATCGGCCGGAAGCGGGCTCGTCACGCCTACGGCACGGGAGAACTCGATGACGTTTTTCACGCCGACCTTATCCAACAACCGCACCGTGGCCAAATTGTGCGAATGGGCTAAGGCATCTCGGAGACTCACCATACCGTGGAACTTTCGGCCGTAGTTCTCCGGCTTCCAGGTCTTCGTCTCTTCCTCTTGTTCATAGACCACGGGTGCATCGAGAATCTGGGTGGCCGGGCTCAAACCCTGACTCATCGCAGTGGCGTAAATGAGCGGTTTAAAGGCGGAACCCGGTTGCCGGTGCGCCTGTACGGCACGATTGTATTCGCTCCGAGCAAAGTCGTAGCCCCCGACCATCGCGCGAATCGTACCGGCCTTTGGATCGATGGCAATCAGCCCCCCTTCCACGACTGGAGTCTGCTCGAGTGTCAGGAGCACCCCATCCTTTATCAGCTTCTTCACGCCGATTTCGATGACATCACCGGGCTTCAAGAGCTGCTTCACATTGGGGTTCACAACAAAATCGACCGTCGGGTCAGGCCCTTTGAGCATCCGCTTCGCCCAAGCCATATCGTCAAAGGCCAGCTTCCCTGTGAACGGCCCAACCTGAACGAGGCAGGAATCCTTGGTAATCTTTAAGACGACCCCTTCACCCACATACCCGGGTTTGAGCAATTGCTCTCCGGAGCCAAGATCTGAGGGTTGAAAGGTGTCGAGATCGACCGTTCGTCGGGGCCCTCGCCACCCTTCCCGCTTATCGAGCTCTCTAACGCCGCTCAAGAAGGCCGCTTCAGCGGCTCGCTGCATCTCCAAATTCAGGGTGGTATAGATTTGAAGACCACCCTTGTACACCATCGACTCCCCGTACTTTGCCACGAGCAATTGCCGGACATACTCGACGAAGTACGGAGCAAGATGCTCGCTAACCGGTTGATGGAAATTCAGCTTGTCACGAACAGCTGCTTCCCGTTCCGCAGACGTAATGAACCCGACTTCCTCCATCCGCGCGAGCACATGCTCCTGCCGCTTCTTCGCCATATCGTACGCGGCAAACGGCGAAAACTTGCTCGGCTTCTGTGGGAGTCCTGCCAAGAAGGCCGATTCGGCCAGCGTCAGTGCTCTAATGTCCTTGTCGAAATAGGAGCGTGCCGCAGAGCCAACGCCATAGGCCCCTTGCCCGAAGTAAATTTGATTCAGGTAGGTTTCAAGAATCTGCTCTTTGCCCGACACCACCTCCATCTTGTAGGCCAGAATGACTTCGCGGATTTTGCGTCCATACGACCGTTCAGAGGAGAGAAAGAGCGACCGAGCCAATTGTTGTGTGATCGTACTGGCGCCCTCGACCTTCTTCCCGCCATGCCGAATATTCGTCCAAGCCGCCCGCAACATACCGATGAAATCCAGCCCTGGATGTTCAAAAAACCGGGCATCCTCCGTTGCGATCACGGCCTGCGTCAATGTTTTGGGTATTTCAGGGAGCGGGGTCAGGATGCGGCGTTCAATGAAGAATTGGCCGATCGGCTGACGATCATCCGAGTAGACGGTCGTCACCAAGCTCGGTTGGTAGTTTTGAAGGAGATCGAGCGAAGGAAGATCCTGGGCAAAGTGCCAAACGACACCCGCAACGATTATGGCTCCGACAACACTCGCGCCTACCGCACTAATCAGGGCGACCTGCCACCAGCGTCGGCGTGGCTGTTCTCTTTGTTCGATAAAGCGACGGTCGTTTGGCATGGGGATTGAGTACCTGTCGACGTACCTCTGCGGTACTCGACCTTACAATGTGCGCCTCGAAAACTCAAGCAAGATGGCGATCGCCCACCTTCCGAAGCACGTCTCGCCGATCAGGCGCATCGTCTTCCCCACCGACTCCGGAACCCTTGGATCACCTCTCCTCAGCAAAAAAGTGCTTTTACCTTTTCATCTCATGCTCCCCATTGTACCTATACCGTAGAACCACTGGTAGCGGCACAGCCCATCTCACCAACAATACACATGTGTTCGGCAGGTGAGAGATGCCCCTCGCACCACCGACAAAAGTCCGTGCCTAGGAGCCTGTCCGACATTGGGAATCGCGAAAAATCCGACGCACACATTTGGCTCAGGATCAACGATCGTCACATGATGAAGGGTTCAGACACCCCTCAAATATGGTCATTTCGGTAATGTCGGACAGGCTCCTAGCCCACATATGGGCATAGCCGAGGAAGCAAGTCATGCAGAGTGCGCCCCTCCCGGAGAATGAAGCGTCCCGTCTTCACCACTTACATGAGTATCACATCCTCGATACCCCACCAGAAGCATCGTTTGACGACCTGACCAAACTCGCGGCGGAGATCTGCGGAACCCCGATAGCGCTGATCAGCCTCGTCGATGCCCATCGGCAGTGGTTCAAGGCCAAGGTGGGCATTGACGCACCAGAAACCCCGCGCGACAGGGCCTTCTGTGCCCACGCGATCCATGGCCACGACCTCTTCGTTGTCCCAGATACCACCCAAGACGAACGGTTCGCCGATAATCCCCTCGTCACCGCAGACCCACACATTCGATTTTATGCCGGGATGCCCCTCGTTGTGGCGTCCGGCCATGCCATGGGCACTCTCTGCGTCATCGATCGAACGCCCAAGGTCTTGACCGCTCAACAAATGAACGCTCTCCGCGTGTTAGGGCAGCAAGTTGTCTCTCAGCTGGATCTTCAGAAACGTCATCGCGAACTCGAACAGGCCATCACCCGCCACCAAGAGAGCGAACGAGCCAAGGCTCACGTGTTTCGGGCCATCGATCACGGCCTTGAAGGGCTGGCCCTCTTAGACCAACAGGGCTGTTATACCTATCTGAATCCAGCCCATGCCGCTATCTATGGCTATACGCCGGAGGAGTTGATCGGTCGCTCCTGGAAAACCCTGCATGCCCCCGAGTGGATTGCACGAATTGAACAGACCTGTTTCCCCATTCTCCTGAAGACCGGCCGATGGTCCGGAGAAATCTACGGTTGTACCAAGGATGGTCGCGAGATCTGCGCAGAGATTTCCCTTGTCCTATCACCGGAGGGGCATGATCCAGCCCACTGGCTTACCTCCACCTGCCGTGATGTCACGGAGCGCAAACAGGCCGAAGCGAAATTCCGCCTGGTTGTTGAGGCTGCGCCCAACGGAATTCTCGCGACCAATCAGGAGGGCCTCATCACCCTCGTCAATGCCAAGATCGAGCAGTGGTTCGGGTACCCCCGGCAAGAGCTCATCGGCCAGCCCATTGAAGTGCTGCTCCCCGAACGGTTTCGCACGCAGCACCCTGGTCAACGCACCGCCTTCTTCCACCATCCACAGGCCCGTGCGATGGGCGTTGGACGCGATCTCTACGGCCGCCGGAAAGATGGCTCCGAGTTCCCCCTGGAAATCGGCCTCAACCCCATCGAGACCACAGGGGGCAAACACGTCTTGGCCTCCATCGTCGACATTAGTGCCCGCAAACAGGCGGAGGCAGCGGTGCAGGATCAGCAGATTCGACTACACGCCATTGTCAACCATGCGGTAGACGGGATCATCACGATTGACGAACAAGGGACGATTGAAACCTTCAACCAGGCGGCCGAACGACTGTTCGGCTACACCGCAGCCGAGGTGATCGGTCAGAATGTGAAGATCTTGATGCCCGAGCCCTATCGAAGCGAGCACGACGGCTACCTGGCTCGATACCGGCAAACCGGAACAGCCAAAATCATAGGCATCGGGCGAGAAGTCGTCGGGCGCCGTAAGGACGGCACGACCTTTCCGCTCGACCTCGCCGTGAGTGAAATGCGCCTGGGCAATCGCCGCCTATTCACCGGTATCACGCGCGACATCACGGAACGGAAATCCGCCGAGGAACAATTGGCAGAGGCGCGCGACCAGGCACTCCGTGCCACAAAGGCCAAGAGTGAATTTCTGGCGACCATGAGTCATGAAATTCGGACCCCGATGAATGGCGTGATCGGGATGACCGGGCTCTTACTGGAGACTCCCCTGACGGATGAACAGCGGGGCTATGCGGAAACCGTTCGGACCTGCGGCGACCACCTGCTGACGATCATCAACGACATTCTTGATTTTTCCAAGATCGAAGCCGGCAAACTGGAGTTGGAGACGATTGCGTTCGATCTGCGGCTGGCGCTCGACGAATCATTGGACCTCGTGGCTGAACGTGCGTCCGCCAAAGGGCTCAATTTGGCCTGTCTCTTCCACGCCGATGTGCCGCGAGATTTGCTGGGCGACCCGGGGCGTCTCCGGCAGGTCGTGATGAACCTGACCTCGAACGCCATCAAGTTTACCGAGCGCGGCGATGTGGTGGTGGAGGTGACGGTTGAAGCGCAATCGAAGGTGGACGCAACGATTCGCATCACCGTCACGGACACCGGGATCGGAATTGCCGAGGAAGCCTGTGACCGGCTGTTTCAGTCGTTCAGCCAGGCCGACGGGTCCACGACGAGGAAATATGGGGGAACGGGGCTGGGCCTCGCGATTTGCAAACGGCTTGTTGAGATGATGGGAGGAACGATTGGGGTGACAAGCCAGGTCGGAGAGGGAAGCTGCTTCTGGGCCACGGTCACGCTGCGGAAACAAGCCGAGGGTTCCCGCCGCGCCGATACCGCCGCGGCCGTGTTGACAGACCGCCGCATCTTGATTGTGGGTGGGGTGGCCATCAATCGAAGGATCTTGGAGCTGATGACCAGGAAATGGGGGATGCTCCCGACACTGGTCCACAGCGGCTCGGAGGCGATGGAGGTCCTCTGCGGTCGGGACGGGCACCCTGCGTTCGACCTGGCGCTGTTGGATGTGGATATGAGTTCGACGGATGGGATCGAATTGGCACGGGCGATCACAGCTCGAGCGGAAGGGAGCGCGACCAAACTCGTCCTGCTCACATCGGTCGGTCGACGGGGGGATGCAAAGGTCGCCAAGGAAGCGGGATGCGCCGCCTACCTGACCAAGCCGATTCGCGAGCAACAGTTGCATGACTGCCTCATCACGCTTCTGAGACAGCATACCGTTGAGTCAGGCAGGCCGGCTTCCAACGAATCGCCACCGCTCGTCACTCGGCACACCCTTGCTGAAACCATCGTGGACCTTCGCATCCTGCTGGCCGAAGACAACGTGGTCAATCAGCAAGTAGCGGTTCGCCTTTTTCAGCGGTTAGGATATCGAGTCGACGTCGTCACCAACGGACGTGAGGCGGTCGAGGCGCTGTCCAGGAGTCGGTATGATGTCATCTTTATGGACTGTCAAATGCCGGAGATGGATGGCTTTGAGGCGACACGTCTGATTCGGGAACGAGAGGCGGCTGAAATTGTTTCGAGTTCCGAGCTGCAAGTTTCGGACTCAAAGCTAGAAACCCGTAACCAGAAACCCGCAACTTCCCATCGCGTACCGATTGTTGCCATGACCGCGAATGCCATGCAGGGCGATCGTGAGCGATGCCTAGCGGCGGGGATGGATGACTATGTTTCTAAACCCATTTCTACTCAAGTGTTGGCCGACGTCCTGGATCGTGTAGGTCAGAAATACCGCCATCTTCAATTGAAGAAACGTCAAGCAGCTGCATAGCGTACGCAGACGGCTTTCGCTGTGCATCCCGTCACCGAGCAACAGAACCCACCAGCCGAGCAGGCAACATCCATATTGGGAATGAAATCCTGTGGCGATAAGTCTTCGGTGCGCAAGAACTTTCAATGCGTCTGGTGAAAACTCAAGCTGGCGATCGCCCGCTTTCTGCAGGACGTGTCGCCGATCAGGCGCATCGTCTTCCACACCAACTCCGGAACCCTCGGATCACCTCTCCTCAGCAAAAAAGTGCTTTTACCTTTTCATCTCATGCTCCTCATTGTACCTCTACCGTAGAACCACTGGTAGCGGAACAGCCCATCTCACCAACAATACACATGTGTTCGGCAGGTGAGAGATGGCCCGCGCACCACCGACAAAAGTCCGCGCCTAACCCGCAATGGCCATAGGCACGAAAGCGACCCAATAATATGAGGTAGAGATGCAGAGCGCACCGTTGCCAGAGAATGAATCAGCCCGCCTCGCTGAACTACACCACTATAAGATTCTCGATACCTTACCGGACGAAGGCTTTGACAACCTGGCAAAACTGGCCGCACAAATCTGTGGAACGCCGATCGCGCTGGTCAGTCTCGTCGACTCCCATCGCCAATGGTTCAAGACTAAGGTGGGTATCGATGCACCGGAAACCCCGCGAGACATTGCCTTTTGTGCCCATGCGATCCACGGCCAGGATCTGTTCGTCGTGCCGGATGCCACTCAAGACGAACGGTTTGCCGACAACCCTCTTGTTGCCGCTGACCCGAACATTCGCTTCTATGCCGGGATGCCCCTCGTGACGCCGACCGGCCATGCGATGGGCACGCTCTGCGTGATCGATCGGGCGCCGAAACAGTTGACCGCCGATCAGACGAACGCACTCCGTATGTTAGGGCAGCAAGTCGTCAGTCGTCTCGAGCTGAAGCGGCGCCAGATTGATCTCGAGCAAAGCCTTGCCATGCGTGAACAGGCCGACCGAACGAATACAGATATCATCCGTGCAATTGAGCGAGGGCTCGAGGGCGTTGCATTCTTGAATCAGGACGGTTGCTATACCTACATGAACCACGCGCATGCCGCCATCTATGGGTATAAACCGGATGAATTGATCGGCCGATCATGGAAAACATTGTATGAACCTGACTGGGTCTCCCGAATCGAGCGAGACCATTTCCCGATGCTCTTGAATGTCGGACACTGGAGCGGCTTAGTCCAAGGTCGCACGCAGTCCGGCAGACAGATCCATGCAGAAATCTCTCTTGTCCTCGCGGAACAGCCACATGATCCTGCTCGTTGGCTCATGTGTACCTGCCGGGATGTGACCGAGCGTGTCGCATCGCGGCAACTGCTGGAAGCCAATCAACAAAACCTTGCTCTCGCCCAAGCACTCGCTCACGTCGGGAGCTGGGAGTGGGATATCGACACAGGTAACGAAATCTGGTCCGACGAGCAATTTCGCATCTTCGGTTATGAGCCTGAGACGATCACACCCACGATTGACACATTCCGCAACGCCATCCACCCCGACGACCTAGGCAGAGCGCTCAAGGCAGTTGAAGACGCGCTCGAACGGAATCTGCCATACGAGGTGCGCTGTAGAATTGTTCGCCCGAATGGGGATACTCGTTTCGTGCTGTGTCGCGGGACCGTGACACGCAATACCGGTGGACACCCCTCCCGCATGGTTGGAACCGTTCAGGACATTACCGAGCAGAAGGCCTTCGAGCAGATCCTGAACGACACCATCCAGCGGCTTGACCTGGCGACCAAATCGGGCGGGATCGGCGTTTGGGATTACCATGTTCGTGAAAACAAGCTGGTCTGGGACAAAAGGATGTACGAACTCTATGGGTACACGGTCGAGAACTTTCCCAGCGCGTATGAAGCCTGGACCACCCGACTCCATCCTGAAGATCGACTCCATGCCGAAGCTTTGCTCCAAGCCGCCATTGCTGGACACGACCGATTCGATACGGAATTTCGCTTGATCCTTCCTGACCAGCGCATCCGCCATCTCAAAGCCGCCGCGACTGTTCTCAAGGACGAACAAGGTACGGCAGTTCGGATGATCGGGGTCAATTACGACATCACGGACCGCAAAGAATCAGAACGTGCCCTGTTCGATCTTCACAGTTTCCAGAAGGCTATTCTCTTCAATGCTCCTCATGCCGTGATCGCAGCCTCGACGACGGGAATCATCCAGCATTTCAATCCGGCAGCCGAAAAGCTGTTGGGCTATTCTGCCGAGGAGATGATCGGAAAGTTGACCCCCGCAGTCTTCCACAACGCTGAAGAAGTGGCCGCGCGTGCGAAAATCTTCGGCGCCGAACTGGGGATCGAGCTGGAGCCGGGGTTCGAAGTCTTCGTCGCCAAAGCCCGACGCAACCTGCCCAATCAACACGAGTGGATCTACATCCGCAAAGACGGAACTCGGATCCCAGTGCTGCTGTCCGTCACCGCAATCCGTGACCATACCGGCACGATCACCGGATTTCTGGGAATGGCACTCGACATCACCGAGCGCAAACAGGCCGAAATACAATTCCGCCAGGTCGTCGAATCGGCGCCCAACGGGATGCTCATGGCCAACCAGGAGGGTGTCATCACCCTAGTCAACACTCAGATCGAGCGGTGGTTCGGGTACGATCGCCAGGAACTCGTGGGACAGCCTATTGAAATCCTCCTGCCTGACCGGTTCCGATCCCAGCACCCCGGTCACCGCGCCGCCTTCTATCACACCCCGCAGGCTCGTGCGATGGGGGCCGGGCGCGAGCTCTTTGGCCGCCGCAAGGACAGCTCTGAGTTCCCGTTGGAAATCGGGCTGAGCCCGATTAAGACGATGCAAGGCACACAGATCTTGGCGGCCATCGTTGACGTCACCACCCGGAAGCAAGCCGAAGAGAGATTGAAACAGACGGCCCAGGAATTGGTGTCGAATAACATCAAGCTGCTGGAGGCAAACCAATCCGCTCTTGCCGCCACTCGCGCCAAAAGCGAGTTCCTCGCTTCGATGAGTCATGAGATCCGTACGCCTATGAACGCAATCGTCGCCATGGCAGACTTGCTCCAAGAGACACCGCTCTCAACGGAACAGCAGGAGTATGTCGGGCGGTTCAGCCGCGCCGCGACGAGCCTGCTTGATTTGATCAACGACATTCTGGACATCTCCAAGATCGAAGCAGGCCAATTGGGCCTTGAATCGCTCACCTTCGATATCCATGATCTCATCGATAAGATCG
>JAOUGT010000230.1 GCA_029865485.1 Nitrospira sp. | reverse complement strand
CGGCCAATCAGGCCGTCTATCCACAGCCGCGGAGTCAGAAGCGAGGCCTGGGGTTCCCCCTGTGCCGGATGGTGGGTATTCTGTGTCTGGGGAGCGGGGCAGTGCTCAATGCGGCCATCGGACGCTATCAGGGGAAGGGCGGTGATGAACAGACCCTCCTCTGTTCAATACTCGAGACGTTGGAGCGTGGGGACCTGCTCGTCGGTGATGCCTTTTACGCCACGTATTTTCTGCTGTGCAGCTTGCGCGAACTGGGCATTGATGCGGTCTTTGAGCAATACGGTGCCCGCCGACGCCGGACTGACTTTCGGTGCGGTCAGCGGTTGGGCCCGCACGACCATCTGATCGTGCTGCACAAGCCGCCCCTCAAACCTGACTGGAAGACTCAGGCTGACTACGAGCAGGCACCCGATACCCTAATGGCACGGGAGCTGCGAACCGGTGGGAAGACCCTGGTGACCACGCTGCTGTGCCCCAAGGACACACACAAGTCCGCCTTGAAGTCCCTGTATCGAAGCCGCTGGCATGTTGAGCTGGATCTGCGCAACATCAAGAGCACCTTGGGCATGGAACGGTTGAGCTGTCAGACTCCAACCATGGCGATCAAGGAGATGTGGGTTCATCTACTGGCCTACAATCTCATTCGGCTGATGATGGCTCAGGCGGCGCGGCGCAGCGCACCGACTCGCGACCGCGCCAGCTCAGTTTCAAGCACACCCTGCAACTCTGGCTCGCCTGGGATCATCATGGCCATGACATCGACTACGACGAGATGCAGGGTAGTCTGTTGGCCCTGATCGCTCAACAACGGGTCGGCGATCGGCCCGGCCGCATTGAACCCAGGGCCATCAAGCGTCGACCAAAACCCTACTCGCTCCTCACCAAACCACGCGCGATCGCCAGAGAGAACGCCCGCAAATATGGCCATCCCACGAAGCTTAAGTAAGTGCCATTCGGGGCGGATCTTATATTGTGCATTGCGCAGAAGAGTTCTGAAAGATGATTGCAACTTGATGGCTAACGATTCCGATCGTGCGCCGGAACAGACGTAGACTGAGTATATGTTCGCGAATGGTCGTGGTGTGTTATAAGTGCCACGCACTGGTGAATCCGGGCCGTATGCGGAACGGCCGATACCGAGTTAGGCTTCAAGTTCGACCAGCGGTTATAGAATTCGAGATCAAGGAGGATCCATGCCTGTTACCGACTACGAAATTGCCACCTATGGCGTATCCATGATTTCTTCAGGTGATTCCAATCAGATCTTCGCCACAATTTCGTTGTTCGATGCTGCCGGTAATGCACTGGCCTTTTTGAAATTTTATGAGCCGTCAGTTTTGCAACCACTCAACGAATTCAGAGAAGACTTAGGCTACCCCGTGATTTCGTATCCGTCATCGAGCTTTGCAGGGGTTGTTGATATCCTGCGCAATGAAAAACCGCTCTACTTCACGTTCTTTGATTATAGGCCTGAGCGTCTGTTTGGTGCTATCGGTACGTCGAGAGAATCGGTCGGTGAGGGTGGTGCCTGACATACGTGGGAGATTGTTTTCTGATGATCACGCTCCCCGTTGATCCGACGAGACTCTCCGGGGCTAAGTCCTGTTTGGTGATCAAGGGTAGGAAATAGATGGCTGAGAAGTATTGCGTTGCAGGATACAATCGGCAGGAAAGTCGGACGGCGATTAATCGGGGAAACACAAGGACGACCATAATGGCCACGTCAGACCAAGGAATAGCAGTCTGACTCCCATTCTTTTCCTCAGTCTGTCCAAACATTGTTGGGCAAGTGATCATTGCTATAGTGGAGCAACACATCATGCCTGACAGACCCGAAGGGCTGTGTTCAGAACAAACAAATACGCCTGCATAGAAGGGAATCTGCTATGCGTGTTTTTGTCTCGTCGTCATTTCAAGACTTGCAAGACTATCGCCTCGCAGCCATCCGCGTGTTACGTCAACTCGGCCATGAGGTGGTGGCTATGGAAGACTTCGTTGCGGGGAGCGAAGTGCCGCTTAAGCAGATGCTTGACAAGGTCGAGCGCTGCGAACTCTATGTGGGTCTGTTTGCATGGCGATACGGGTTCGTTCCCAAGACGACAGTCAAGACGGGCGACGACTCAGAGGATCCGAAGGTTCCTGGAGCAATATATGGTTTTACTTCGATAACACATTACGAGTATCTGCATGCCAAGGCAAAGGGGATAGACCGCCTTGCGTTCCTACTCGACGAGCGCGTGCCGTGGCCGCCGCACCTGGTCGACGGCTTTTCCACGCTTGACCAGGCTGCTCCGAAAGACTCTAGCGCCATCCGCGCACTCCGCGGTGAGCTGCAGCTCACTGCGGTGGTTTCATATTTTAGCAATCCCAACGACCTTGAAGCGCGTGTGAGTGCTGCCGTCACGGTGGCGGGCATGAGCAGGCAAGTACGACTGAATCTCGCTAGTGTTGGAAAAGCGGTTGACACGGTGAACGATAGTGCGCCTGAGCAGGGCATTCGCCAGACCATCCTCAGCGCAGGCCAGCAACGAGCGCTCAGGATCGACCTTAACACCACCTGGTGGTCGACGCGGCTGTACCTCACTTCGGCGCTAGCCGAGCGCCTGACCGATGTGCGGCGCATTGTGGTGACCCAGGGAGACGAGTTTGTTGGCCTGCTGTCTACGCAGTGGATTATGTCAACCCTTGCCGCAAAGCACCCGACACTGGTCGCAGTGGGTAAGAAGCTGCTTCAACGGCACATCGTGCTGCACGATGCCGAGGCGGAGATGACAGCAATATTCTCATTGTGGAAGATCGCTTTCGGAGGATCCGAAGCAAAACAGCAGGAAGAAGCCGCCAAGGTCATACTCACTGCCGATTTGCTGCGACGCTGGTTTGGTGACGCAATGCTACAGCAACCTGTGCGCGTCCTCGATCTTTCTCGTGCCACGGTGGTTGAACTGCTGCGCATACTCGATTACCCGAGTGAATACGTTCCGGTGGTGTCGCGGCTACAGGCACAGCCGGTGTCATGCTCAGCTTGGAATATGCCTTCTCCCGAACCGATCCAGGTAGTGGACAAGTCGGCCCTGAATTCAAAACTCGCACAGAGTTACGTCAGCGAGCTGATGGATCGCGCACGAATCGGCTGAGAATCGGAGGGTATGGGATTTGGCTCTTCGACCTGAGAGGGGGGGAGAGATCACAGGACTATTTGGTTGAAAGGAAGTTAGGGGGGCGGGAGTCTTTGAAAGCGACTATTCGGAGTAGACGATCCAAGTAAGTAGCCGATTCTCGACCTTGGTCATATCTTGTCGAACAGGATTACAAGTGTCACGACGATATCTTTCCTTGACAGGCTGGGCCTCTCGCGCCTCAAAATTGTATCGGTGGTTGGTGGCAGTGGTGCGGTCGATCAGGGCACCGCTATTGAAGCACTTTGAGGCATAGAAGCCGACAAAGAAATCCGAGACCCACTCCAACATCATCATCCCCTGACATTGCGAGCAGATATACAAGGGCTTGGAGTTTGTCTGAGGCCTTGATGCGGTAGGTGTTTAGCGATTAACGCCCAGTCTGGGAGGATCGCTGGTTCTCAAGTATCTGAAGACATACTGATTGGGTTGCTGTGTAAACAACTTTGCCAAAAAGGAATCGATTCTGGCGAGATGAGACTTGACGGACTTTTCGGGTCGGACGAGAATGTGCTGCGGTTGGCTAGGTGAGTACGTTCAAGGTATGAGAGAATCAACACATACCGATAAGCTATGCGCAGATTCTTCATCGTGAGCCAGAGGTACCTGCGGCTCACTGTACAGCGCTGCGTGTAAGGTCTCGCAGTAATCTTTGATGATGACCTCAAGTGGATGGTTTTTCTGGGCAGCGCTTTCGGCGTGCTTCGCGGCACTCACCGCGATATTTGCGAAGATCGGCATTCAGGGCGTTGATTCCGACTTTGCTACGCTCGTTCGTACGGTCATCATTGTCTTCGTCCTCGCGGCGTTCGTCTGGTACACGGACAAGTGGAGCGACCCACGCGATCTCCCGCCCAGGACCCTACTATTCCTAGGGTCCAAACTCAATTGATCCACCAGTAGACGATTGCCATTAGGCAGATGGCGCTCAGGTAGGTTTGGGCTGACTTATCGTAGCGTGTGGCAATGCGCCGTGCGTCCTTGAGGCGGCAGAACATGCGTTCGATCTTATTGCGCTGGCGATAGCGGCGTTTTTTAAACGGGTGCGGGTTTTTGCGGTTCTTTTTGTTGGGGATGACCGGTTCCGTTTTACGTTGTTTGAGCCACGCGCGGAACTCGTCGCTATCGTACGCCTTGTCGCCAAGCTGTTGTTTGGGCGGATCAAGCGGCTCCAGCAACGGGATTGCCGCCGTGATGTCCGACGCGTTGCCGGGCGTCAGCAGAAACGCGATCGGACGGCCTTTTTCATCCGTGGCTGCGTGGATTTTTGTCGTGCGCCCACCTCGGCTTTTGCCGATGGCTTCCGACCCGCCCCCTTTTTACCGCTCGCTGAGCGGTGCGCCTTGACGATAGTGCTGTCGATACTGTTCTCATAATGCGTGCCGACAATGGAGGTCAGCTTGCGGAACATCGCTTCCCACAACCCACGCTTGGCCCAGCGGTGATAGCGGTTGTACACGGTCGTGGATGGGCCGTAGTCCGGTGGACAATCCTGCCAGCGACAACCCGATTGCAGCACATGGATAATCCCGCTGATAATGCGGCGGTCATCCTTTCGCTTCGGACCAGTCTGTTTGGTTGGCAAATGGGGCTTCAGAACCGACCATTGCAGGTCATCCAGCCAGAATAACTTGTTCGATTTTGCGTTCTTCATGGTCATGCAGAACCCCCTTCATTCGCATAACCATTGAATCATCAATGACTTATCAGTTCAATAATTGAGTTTGGACCCTAGG
>JAOUGT010000229.1 GCA_029865485.1 Nitrospira sp. | reverse complement strand
GAGGTGCCAGCCGCTCGACGAGACTCACACCGCTGGCGACGGTGGCCGCCTCGCCGACGATAGCCAGATCTGCTTCAAGGTGAAGGAGCGCGCGCAGTCCCCGGCGCACCATTTCATGATCGTCGATGAGTATGATGCTGGTTTGTGGTTGTTTCATATAGATGTCAGCAAGGGTTCCAATGAAAATTCTGCCGTGACCTGCGTGCCTTTCCCGACCTTAGACTGAACATGTAACGTGCCACCGAGTTTCTTGGCGCGTGTCTCCATGTTGGTCAGTCCGTATCCACGTGACGGTCCTGGAGCTGGAGCAAAGCCAATGCCGTCGTCTTGGATACTGACGCGGACTCTTGTGTCTCTTATGCGAATTGAGACAACGGCCTGGGTTGCGTGGGCGTGGCGAGCACAGTTGCTGAGCGCTTCGCGAATGATATTCAGAAGTTCTCGCTCTTCCTCGTTCGTCAGGACCTCAATTGCGCTGCGTTGGACATCTAGCTTCACCTGCAAGCGCCCTGCTTGCTCGTAGGTCGTACACAAAATCGACAGCTCTGAAGACAGGTCAAATTCCTGGACAGTTCCCGACTCTAACTCCCGAATCATCCCACGGACTTCATGAATCAGTTGATTGATCTGCTGGATCATCAGGTCATTAGTCTCTGTCGTATCTGCCGTTTGATCACGTCGAGTCCGCCGTGCCGTTTCAATGCTCAAGCCGATGGCATATAAGGATTGCAACACAGAGTCATGCAGATCGCGACCGATACGGGTTCGGTCCTCCAGGAGCTTGCTCAAGCGGCTTTCAGTCGCTTTGAGTGCAGTTGATAATTCCCCGGTACAAGGCTTCAACTGGTAGAGCTCAGCTGATTCCTTGGGTCGCCGCACCGATTGGGCTGCTGACAACCCAGAGGTTGGCCGAAATCCCCCGTCCAAAAGTTGAAAACTAGCCTTCCCTTCTGTCACGCCAGGATCCTCCTTTTCATGCCATTTATTTGACTGGACCTAACGCACACCCGAATGATCACTACCTATAGGCTAAAGAGGCTCGTAATACACCTGGCGGATACGCCAGGTGTTGTTCGAAGCTATGCTGGGATGCATTTCCGCAAGCGGAACAGTCCCGCTTGATGAACGGTATGCGGTTAAGGCTCAGCCAAGTCGCGGCGCAGGCTGACAAAGTCCACCAGCTTCGGCCTCGCGGCGCTCAGAGGTTCCCCATACGGCACAGAATACACTAACCGCTCTTGTTCGCTGGATGCGCCAGCTCTGCCTTTGGGCTCTTCTGCTTCGAACTGTGACATCCACGATATCGAAGCCTCACGGACTTCAACGTACTCGCTCAACAACATGCTAGGGGCAGCAGGAACTCCCTTGGAATCCCATGGAACAGAGCCTCACAAAAGCAGGCGACGCTGCTCACGTCTGAGATGGCGCTGAGCCTCTTACTGAGCAGGTCATCAAACAGTGCAGGCATCTTTGGGCTAATGCATCATGAATAGGGCAGTTATGAGACTTTGTCCGAAATGGGTACACCCTACTTAGTGTGTCGGCTCAGTAACAGAGTCTAGGGTCATCAGGCTCCCTACGCGTAGCCCCCCCCCGTCTCTCTCTTGAATGTGCCCTGGGGGAACGGCTCACGCTCGAAATACACGGCATATGTAAGCATCAAAGCCAAGCGATACACCTGGCGGACAGGCCAGGTGGTGTCTTGTGCCCAAGGGCGTGATGGAGGGAGCCATTCGCCTCTTTCAGTCCTGCCAGGATTCTCCGCTATTCTCCTGCTGGGCAACTCACCCTAGTAAAAGACCTAGAGCACAGCAGGGTCGCAGGTACCGGGAGGCGGGAAGACAAGTAAAAGACCTGGCGGACACGCCAGGTGACGATTGATACCAGACAATGCAACCATTCGCCATCTTCGAGAGACAATCAACTCTATGCTCAGTCCAAACGGGTTCAACTGAAAAGGAGATGGCAATGCAGGTGTTAGAAGCCGGAGTGGAAAGGGGGATCGCGTTCTACGAGGATGATCTTCTTGTCAGGACCCTTAAAGGAGAGGCTGACATGATCCAGGCGTATAGGCTGAGGCACCGTGTATTTGCAGAGCGGTTACAATGGGTGGCTAGAAACCCGAATGAACTAGAATACGATACCTACGATGCCTTTGCGACATCTGTCGGGTTGTTTGATGGCGGTGGAGAACTCCGTGGAGTGTTTCGGATGGTCAACTCTTCGTTCCCATTCATGTTGGAAAGTGAATTCCGTGCGTGCCTGCTCCCGACGTGTCAAGTCCGAAAAGCGCCAGATGCTGCGGAGATCACGCGGTTGGCGGTCGACCCGAGGTTGACCGATAAAGGTCTGTCCAATCGCCTGATGCAAGTCCTCTTTAAGGGTGTCTACCAGTGGTCGATGCACAACGATGTGCGCTATTTGTACATGGTTGTTGAAAAGCGATTTCTGCGAGCACTGCGCGGAATGGGTTTCACATGCGAAGCCATCAGTCCCGCCGTGTCTCTGCCTCCGGCCCAAGCACTTTCGATTGCCGCAGTGCTTGACTGGGAGCAGTTTCATCAAACCTGTCCCCAGGCGCAACCGTCTTTTTACCGTTGGATGAATGTCATTGATGGCTCGCGGTCATTTGAGCGGAGCGGATTTTGTGCTAGAGATTCAAAGCGAGGGGATAGCGAGATATGGCCTTGCCAGCGTGAGTTAACAGACCCTGCGACATCGCTGGAAGCCGCCCCGGTGTTGGCCGCAGCGTAGCTGGTCCGGGATGGGAGACTGAGTTCGCTGAATTACGAATTGGGGAATAGGCCTCGTTCTATAGCGCACGCGACCGCTTGCGTGCGGGAACCAACATCGAGTTTCGCGAAGATGCCTTCTACGTGAAAGCGAACGGTTCGCTCACTGACGCCGATGATACGAGATATCTCCCAGTTCGTCTTTCCGTGCTTCATCCATTCAAGAACCATCAGTTCACGGGGCGAGAGTCCCTTCACTCGGTTGACAGAAGGGGTGTGAGCATTTGCCATCAGGATTCGGTGTAGATAAGGAAGGAGATATTCGAGCAATTTCTTGTATCGAACTGTGTGACCAGGGTCACCTCCGGCAAAGGAGAAGAAGGAGGCAAAGTTGCGGCCAGGTTCGAGTATGCCGGTCGTGAGTCCATGTGTAAGGCCGTAAGATCGAGCCTCTTCGACGAATTCCAATTGCTTTGCGGAACTGGCGCCCTTGTAGGTTTGCTCCCATACCTGGGTCTGAGACGTCGAAAGGACCGACTGAAGAACAGGGTCAACCGTCGCATAATTCCTGGTACCATAGTGATATAGCCAGTCGTTTGAATAACTGACATTGATAACGCTATTGAAGTCTTGGAAGGCTCCTTTGGGGGTCAACTGAGCGATGCCGCCAATCACCAGCGGAGAGGCTGTCACGCGTTGAATTAACTGAAGTAGATGGTGGACGTCAGTTCCCGTAGTCGCTTGCATTGTATGGTGCAGGATTTCCAACACACACTGCATCTCTCTTTTTGTGAGATCATCAAAAATCTCGGTCGTAAACGGATGAGCTGGCAGCTTAACTGAAGAGAGATCCTCAGCGGCGGGTTGTGCCGAGCGAGACCCTACAACGGCATTCTCTCCATTTTGGCGAATGAAAGGAAATACACTGTGTAGTTGGTTGCCAGAGACTGAACGGTCGAGCTTGAGTGCTTCACCCATGGTGGCCGTACCTCCGGTGAGGCGAATAGTTTGGGTTGTGAATATCGGTACGGTAATGTACTCATCCTGAAAGCCAAGATCAACTAGGAAGTACGAAAATATTGGCCCCCTCAGTTTGGAGGATCAATTGGCCGCAATACGTCCATATGGCTCTATGTCAGTGTACGTGAAGGGCGCTACTGTGCATGAAAATTTCCGTCAACCTGACTATGCCATTATTCATGCAGGATGCCTCATCATTGATCTAATGGAGTACCTTTTCTTTGCGTATCGTACTCTTTCTGCTAGTGGGAGTCGTGACCATCGTGACATGGTCCACGGCTTATGCACAAGCTCTCCGGTTCCAACCGCAGGGGGCAGTGGCTGCCGGCCAGGGGAACGCCTTCGCAGCCCAAGCCGACGATCCCTCAGCCATACAGTATAATCCTGCTGGTCTTGCGCAAACTCATGGGATCCAGACGGCCTTTGGGATCGTGTTGCTGGGCGGTTCCATTAAGACCAAGAGTGCCACGGGACTGGATACACGAGGAGACTTTGGAGGGAGCGTGTCCTTTCCCCCTCCCGGGCACACATACCTGAGTGCCAACCTCGGCGCACTGGGCCTACAACGTCTTTCCGCGTTCACGATAGGCCTCGGGCTGACATCGTCTTTCGGTTTGAGAATCCGTTATCCGATCGACGGCCCGTTCCGCACGGCTGTGACATCGGCGGAGCTGCCGCTGCTCACGGTCAAACCGGCAATTGCCTATAAGATAAGCGAGACACTTTCAATCGGTGTGAGCGCCGATATCCATACGTTTGCGAGCTTTCTCGGTGAAGGACATGTGGAGCAGAAACAGATCAGCTCAGGGCCCCAGGGAGGGGCAATCGAGTTAAACGGAACAGGGACCGGGGCGGGAGTGACGGCTAGTATGCTCTATACTCCCATGAGAAATGAGGCCGGTAAGCCAGTGGTATCCATCGGGTTGGTCTATCGCTCACAGGCTGTGTTACCTCTCCATGGAGCTCTGCTCGTGAACGGGGAGAAGGTGGCGGACTCCTCCACAGATCTAGTATTGCCGCAAATGGTGACCGGGGCGCTCGCTGTCTGGCCGATTCGATCTTCTGTGCGAGAATGGAAGGTCGAAGTCGATGTCGAGTATGTCGGATGGAGTTCAAATAGAAATCTCGATGTCCGATTGTCAAATGGTGGAACAATCCCCCAACCGCAACAGTGGAAGAACGTTCCGGTGATTGC
>JAOUGT010000228.1 GCA_029865485.1 Nitrospira sp. | reverse complement strand
TCCCGCGTCAACGACCAAGGTCGGCACTACAGCGCAGTTTGAGGATTCACCCTCTTGCAGATCAATGCGTTAGTGTTCGTCGAGACTCGAAAATGGGCAATTTGGTGGGCGAATAGCGGAAGTCGGGTTAGCTGCGACGGTATGTAGGCTCTCAGCGGGTAGGTGAGGGACGTGAACTCCTTCTCTTCAATTTCAAAGAGGACTACCATGGCTGCCTCCCGACTGAACATCACAGCACATACGCCGCTTGGTGCCACCGTTGTACCAGGCGGCGTCACGTTCCGCACCTGGGCACCGATGGCGCTGGAGGTCTACATTGCATTGGGGCACCCGACGGGCACTGTTCCTGGGGCTTTCCCCAAACGTGCGGACGACTTGCTCGTGAAAGATACCCATGGCTACTGGACTGGCTTTGTTCCTGGCGTCAAGGACGGTGATCTGTACCGCTTCTACGTGGTCGGAACCGGGAGCGAAGGGTTCAAGCGCGACCCCTATGCACGCGAGCTGGAGTTCAACGGTTATCCCGACTGCAACTGTATCGTCCGCAACCCGGACGACTATCCGTGGCACGACAGGGGATTCCGTCCTCCGGATTTCAATGATCTCCTCATCTACCAGTTTCACATCGGCGTATTTTATGCGAAGGATGACGCCGGCAACGATATTCGCCGCCACCGCATCGGCAAGATTCTGGACGTTGTGGATCGGATCGAATATTTTGCCGACCTCGGGGTGAATGCGGTCATGCCGCTGCCGTTTCAGGAATATCAGGGGGAAAACAGCCTTGGCTACAATGGCACCGATCTGTTTTCACCCGAAATGGATTACTCCGTGCCGCCGGAGGATCTTGCGCCCTACCTTGGTCGCGTCAATCGCCTACTGACGGCGAAGGGATGCACTTCTCTGACGACCGCTCAACTGACCGGCCAGATCAATCAGTTCAAAGCCTTTATCGATCTTTGTCACTTGTATGGCATCGCGGTGATCACGGACGTCGTCTATAACCATGCGGGTGGCGGGTTTGACGACCAAAGTCTCAAGTTCTATGACCGACAGCCCTACACGACCGACAACAATAGCCTGTACTTCACCGACCAAGATCATGCCGGTGGACGAGTCTTTGCATTTTGGAAGCAAGAGGTGCGGCAGTTTCTGATTGATAACGGCAAGTTTTTGCTGGAGGAGTATCACGTGGATGGCCTGCGCTACGATCAGGTCACGGTGATTGCAGAAAGCGGGGGGTGGTTCTTTGCTCAGGACCTTGCAAGCACCCTGCGGTTCGTCAAGCCGAGCGCCGTCCAGATTGCCGAATACTGGGGTGATGAACGATGGAAAGGTGTGGCAGCTCCGCCCCATGGCATGGGCTTCGACATCGGCTACAGCGACGCGCTTCGCGACAGCCTACGCGCCGTCATCGGGGAAAGTGCATGCGGACGGGATGCCCATGTCAATCTCGACTCCTTGCGCGATGCCCTGTATGTCACACATAAAAACCCTGGCCGTTGGACCGTGTTGCAATGCATCGAGAACCATGACCTGTTGTATGTCGATCATGTGGGTCGCGACCGTCAACCGCGCATCGCTGCGCTCGCGGATCCAACCGATGCGCGATCTTGGTATGCCCGTAGTCGCGCCAAAGTTGCGACGGGTCTGTTGCTGACCGCTCCAGGTGTCCCGATGATCTTCATGGGCCAGGAATTTCTCGAGGATAAGTACTGGACCGATTGGCCCGGGCGGCCGGAATTGTTGATTTGGTGGGCTGGTCTTGAAGGCCAAGACAAACATATGTCGGATCAACATCGCTTTACGCGCGATCTTCTGTGGCTGCGGCGTAAGCATCCGGCACTGCGTGGAGAAGGGCTCAACGTGTTTCACGTCCACAATGAGAACCGGGTGATCGCGATGCACCGCTGGTTGCCTGGCATCGGGCGCGACGTGGTCGTGGTGGCCAGCTTGAGCGAACACACTTTGCATCACTACGTGATCGGGTTTCCAGGTGGAGGACACTGGAAGGAAGTCTTCAACAGCAACGTATACGACCGATGGGTCAACCCCAATGCACAGGGTAACTCCGGCGGCGTCGACGCCGCCGGGCCGGCAAGGGACGGAATGCCAGCCTCGGCCGGTCTGACCTTGCCCGCGAACAGTCTGCTGGTATTCTCACGTGATCGGGGAGATTTCTGAACGGCGGAGGCGGCTATCTGCTTAAGGAACATGAGTTGAAGGACACGGTTCCCTATTGCAAGACCGCAGTACAAAAGTAGATGGTAGAGGCGGCAATGGGATCGAGGTGGACGGTGTGGCGACATCTGTCGACCTTGGGCTCGACGCCGTTGAGCGCGCTGCTGGACTTGCAAGAGGGACACGGAAATGGAGGTGGGAGCCGCATGATCGATGCAGGCCGTTTCTATGAAATGCAGGCACTGCAGTATCTTGACGCTCGAGATCGATCCAGTGTCGGAGTCGAAATTGTCGAGCGTTGGGCAAGATTGCTGCCCTTTGGTACTCCTGTCATTGAAATTGCCTGTGGCGGAGGATATCCCATTACGCAGGTCCTCGTGGATTCTGGGCTCGCGGTATGGGCGATCGATACCTCGCCGACATTGCTGAGACAGTTTCGATTACGGTTTCCCTCGGTTCCCACACAATGTGCATCGGCTCTTGATAGTAACTACTTTGGGAGGACCTTTGAAGCCGTCATCTCGGTCGGCCTCGTGCCTTTTCTTCGCGAGGACGAGCAGCTGACCCTCTTCCATCGGGTATCGGAAATCCTCGAGCCGCGAGGACGTTTTCTCTTCACCGCGCCGGTCGAGTCGGGAACGTGGCAGGATGTCACAACCGGTCTCAAATGTTGGTCGCTCGGTCGAGTCTCGTACACTCGCGCTCTCCAGCACATTGGCTTTCGCATGATCCGAACGCATGCCGATGAAGGTGAGAACAACTACTATGAAGTCGAAAAGATCGATAGAACTGCGTGGTGAGACGACCCCCATCGTGCCTGTGAGAGTAGGCTCACCACGCAGCGGCTTGGAGCTACAAGTTTTTAAATTCGTCACAACCGTACAGTGACGGCTTTCACCTCGGTGTAGAGTTCCAGCGCGTCGTGGCCCATCTCACGGCCCCAGCCAGATTGTTTGTAGCCGCCAAAGGGGAGCGCGGCGTCAAGAATGTTGTAGCAGTTGATCCAGACCGTGCCGGCCCTCAACTCCCGCGCGATGCGGTGGGCCTTGCCGATATCGCGGGTCCAGACTGCCGCGGCTAATCCGTAGATGGAGTTGTTGGCTGCCGGAAGCACGTCCTCAATATCCGTAAAGGGCATGGCACAGACGACCGGTCCAAAGATTTCTTCCTGCATCACCTTCATGTCGTTTGTCGTATCGACGAGAACGGTCGGCTCCACAAAGTAGCCCTTGTCACCGAGTTTGCGTCCGCCAACGACGGCCTTCGCCCCCTGAGAATACCCGGATTCCAGATAGCTGAGCACTCGTCGCTGTTGTTCGTCCGAAACGAGCGGACCCATTTGAGTGGTTGGATCCATCCCCGGCCCGACTTTGATCTTCTTTGCATCGGCCGCCACCCCCTCGACGACTTGATCAAAGATGCCCTTTTCGATGAACAGCCGGGAACCAGCGCAACAACATTGGCCATGGTTGAAGAAAATTGCGCTGGATACTCCTGGGATGCTGGCCTCAATATCGGCGTCCTTGCACACGATGTTGGGAGATTTCCCTCCAAGCTCGAGGGACACCTTCTTGAGATTTCCTGTCGCCGCGCCAAGGATGAGCTTTCCCACCTCGGTGGAACCGGTGAAGGCGACTTTGTCGACGTCCGGGTGTGCGGCCAGCGCCGCGCCGGCGGTTTCACCGAACCCCGGCACGATGTTCACGACGCCGTCTGGGAAACCCGCTTCACAGATGAGTTCCCCCAGTCGCAAAGCGGACAATGGTGTCTGCTCAGCAGGCTTCAAGACCACGGTGCAGCCCGCAGCCAGGGCCGGCCCCAGTTTCCATGCCGCCATGAGCAGTGGAAAGTTCCAGGGGATGATCTGGGCGACCACACCGACTGGCTCTCGAAGTGTGTAGGCCAGGTACTGAGCCCCGGGAGTGTAAGGCACTGAAATGGGGATGGTGTTACCCTCGATCTTGGTTGCCCACCCGGCCATGTAGCGGAACAGGTCGATGGCCAACGGGACATCTGCGGCGCGGGCGACGCCAACCGGTTTTCCATTGTCCAGCGACTCGAGTTGGGCGAATTCTTCTGCATGGGATTCGATTAAGTCGGCCAATTTCCAGATCAGCCGCCCACGTTCGGAAGCGGTGAGTTTTCGCCAGGGGCCATTCTCGAAAGCCTTTCTCGCCGCGGCGACGGCCTGGTTCACATCAGCATGATCGCCTTCGGCCACTTGGACAAGCATGTCACCGGTGGCGGGGTTATAGGTAGGAAATGTTTTTCCCGAGACGGCATCGAGCCACCGACCGCTGATCAGCATCTTGCGAGAGGTACGGAGAAAGGATTGAACTTGTTCGTCTAACATGATCTGTGTCGTGACAGTAGCCATGGTCGTCCTCCTTTTCGATTCCCTCATTGAGGGTATGGGTTAGAGGTTTGGGTCGTCCCCCTCCCCCCATTTAGTATAGGATGCCCCCAAGGGATAATCGAGAGGTTGTCCATATCATGAGGCTCACGAGTACCCGGTGGAAATCATGGAGACGGGAAGAAGTCTTTTCTGGTACACTCCCCCCACTATGGCCAATGAAACACAATGGAATGTCGATCTTCCCCAGAGGGCCGTGGAAGCCCTGTTGGAGGGCGACCGCAACAAAGCGATCGAGCAGGTTCAGCGTGAGCAAAACCTCAACCGAGAAGATGCCAGGGAACTGGTGGCGTCCTTCATTCTCTCACAACCGGCGATGCAGGCGAAAATGAGAGTGGTGGAGAGCCGTGCAGGAACCCATTGGGGACTCCTGC
>JAOUGT010000038.1 GCA_029865485.1 Nitrospira sp. | reverse complement strand
GTGCGCCGGGCATGATGAGGAGCGAAGAGGTGGAAGTCCTCTGCGGGCCGTGGAGATCGGAACCGCTCGTCGAGGCCAGGGCGTCGAGAGCGATCTCGAGTCTGAAGGGAGCCGAGGACAAAGGGAGGCGACGACGAACAGAAACCGGATAAGAGGCCGCCGTGTGCAGGGGAACCCGACGATGACCGGATACCCGATAATCGACCAGGGCAGCACGGTGGTAGATCCGGCGTGGCCTCAGGAACGCTACTCATCTTACCCCGGGAGATCTCTTGGAGTGTCAGGGCCTTTCCCTGACCATCACGCTGGCAACAGAGTGGGAGGCTCCAGGAGAAGTCAGCCGCGGGCATAGTACTCCGCTCATGGGAGGAAGGCCCAAATCGTGAGGAGCAAGGAGGAGTGAAGACCGACTCGATGGGTATGGAGTGGCAGCAACGGGGGGCGAGATCCCCCCACCACGGTCCCCATGGCGAGGGCAGCCCCCAACCTGGGGGATGCGAGGTGCGACAAGTACCTGCGGCGAAGGTCCCGTCACCAGCCTTGGCGACCCAGCACCTGATAAACCAGGTGTGTAGTCAGACCAACCTGGAGCGCGCGTGTCAGCGCGTGCGAGCCAATGGCGGTGCGCCGGGCATCGATGGGATGTCCGTGGACGCATTGCCGGCGTGGTTAGCGGCCAATCAAGGGCTGCTGATCGAGCGGTTGCAACAGGGCACGTACCAGCCGACCCCGGTACGCGGAGTCCGTATTCCGAAGCCGGGTGGAGGGAGCCGCCAATTAGGGATCCCGACGGTGGTGGATCGTCTTGTGCAACACGCGATTCTCCAGGTGTTAGAGCCATGGCTTGATCCGACATTCTCGGAGTTCAGCTATGGGTTTCGGCCCAAGCGGAGTGCGCATCAGGCCCTCCATCAAGCAGCCCGTTATGTGGGGGAGGGATATAGCATAGTGGTGGATCTCGATCTGGAGCAGTTCTTTGATCGAGTCAATCACGATGTGCTGATGGCCCGACTCGCCCGGCATGTGGGGGATCCCCGCCTGCTGGGTCTCATCCGGCGCTTTCTACAAGCCGGGTTGTTCAGCCAAGGGGTGTGCATCGAGCGGGACGAAGGGACGCCACAAGGCGGGCCCCTCTCCCCGCTGTTGGCGAACCTCTTGCTGGATGATCTGGACAAGGAATTGAAGCAACGCGGGCACCGCTTCTGCCGATATGCCGACGACTGTAACATCTATGTGCGGACGTTGGTGGCTGGCAGGCGGGTGAAGTGCTCGGTGACTCGGTTTCTTGAACGGAGGCTCAAACTCAAGGTGAATGAGAAGAAGAGCGCCGTGGCCCCTGTAGACGAACGCCCGTTTCTGGGGTATCGCCTGCGAGAAGACGGGACACTGGCGGTCGCTTCCCATAGCCTGGAGCGAGTGAAGGAGACCATCCGGCAGATCACACGGAGAACACGCGGGGTGAGTGTGGAGCGGGTGATCCACGATCTGAATGGACGCCTTCCAGGATGGGTGAGGTACTTCCGGTATGAGAAGTATCGCTCCGTCTTCCGAGGGCTGGATCAGTGGATTCGGCGGCGCCTCCGATGCTATGTGCTCAAGCAGAAGAAGCGACCGTACACCGTCGCGCGTTTTCTGCACACCTTGGGAGTCCCCATTGAGCGGGCATGGTCGGGGGCCTGTCAATGCCGTCGCTGGTGGAAGGCCTCACAACACCCTGCCGTGAAAGAAGGGATGAACGTGGCGTGGTTCAACGTCCAGGGCTTATTGAGTCTGACGCAGCAGTTTGAGTCGCTCCAACTTCTCAGGAAACCGCCGTATACGATGAGTACGTACGGTGGTGTGGGAGGACGGGGCACGTGAGTGCCCCTCCTACCCGATCATGTAGGTAGTTATGCTCTTGGCCTTAGAGCGAGCACTGGGTTCTGTGATCCATGAAGATGTGCAGCTGGAGAGCATGATAAAGCCGGGGCTAGGCCGGTTCGTTGATCGAACGGAGCGTGTCTCCTTGGTGCAATAGGGTACTTTCACGTGGGTATGAGGGTGGGACCACGCATTAAGTTTTGCGCAGCATCACCGAAGGAAATAAAAGAAATATATGTGTAGGAGATATGCGTAGGATAGCTTTGGGGAATCGGCTGCAATGCATGAAATGGCAGGAAGAGTTCAACCTACAGATCGGACATACTACGGACTGCAGCCTGTTTCTGACCTGCAGCTTGGGTGCTGGGCTCTACGGCGTTGGCAGTCTCCGTGTTCAGTTGGGCACGGAACGGACAGTCTCAAGAGGCGCTAAGGTGCTGTACCAGACTACTGAGGAGATCGTGAGTTTAAGAGTGATCTTCGGGAACAGCGCAATGTTCAACGGGGTGAAATCGCACTCGGTTATCTCGACCGAGGTGTCAGTCGAAACAGGAGGGGGATAGTGAAACTCTTTGCCAAACAATCAGATAGTGTGGATCTTGCCGCCTTCGTCAGTGCAGTCAGCCGAGTGCAGGCGGTGATCGAGTTCAACCTGGACGGGACGATCATCACGGCCAATGACAATTTTCTGAACTGCCTGGGCTATCGGCTGGAGGAGATCAAGGGCCAACACCATCGGATGTTCTGCGAGTCGGCCTACACGAGCAGCGGCGAGTATGCGGCCTTCTGGCAAAAGCTGAACCGCGGGGAATTCGATGCAGGGGTCTATCGGCGATTGGGCAAGGGGGGCAAAGAGATCTGGATCCAAGCCTCCTACAATCCGATTCGGGATGGGAACGGGAAGGTCTTCAAGGTCGTGAAGTTCGCCACCGACATCACGGCGCAGAAAAAGGCGCAAGCCCAACTCGAAGCTTGTATGACGGAGGCCCAGCAGGCTCTTGGGGCGCTGGCGGAAGGGGATCTCACGCAGGGCGTGCGGGGGACCTATCAAGGCGAACTGGACAAGATCAAGGCGAGTATCAACGCCGCACTGGCCAATTTGACCCATACTATTTCTACGGTGCGTGAGGCGGTCGAAGCGGTGACATCCGGCTCGGAGCAGATCACCAAGGGTAGCGAAGACCTGTCGCAGCGGACCAGCGAGCAGGCGAGTGCGTTGGAAGAAACCTCCGCCTCTATGGAGGAAATGACGAGCACCGTCAAACAGAATGCCGACAACGCGAAGCAGGCGAACCAGCTGGCGATTGCGGCGCGGGACACGGCGGACAAGGGCGGGGCCGTGACGAAGAAGGCCGTGGAGGCCATGGGGGAGATCAACAAGAGCAGCAAGAAGATCGCCGACATCATCACGGTGATCGATGAGATCGCGTTCCAGACGAATCTCTTGGCCTTGAACGCCGCGGTGGAAGCGGCGCGGGCAGGCGAACATGGGCGCGGGTTTGCCGTGGTGGCGGCGGAAGTCAGAAACCTGGCTCAACGGTCGGCGACGGCGGCGAAGGAGATCAAGGGCTTGATCAATGAATCGATCCAGCGGGTGACCGATGGCAGCGAGCTGGTGGATCAATCGGGCAAGACGCTGGACGAGATCGTCAGTTCCGTGAAACGGGTGACCGATATTATTGCGGAGATCAGCGCAGCCTCCCAGGAGCAGGCGAGCGGGATCGATCAGGTCAACAAGGCCATCCTGTCAATGGACGAGACGACGCAACAGAACGCGGCGCTGGTGGAAGAAACGACGTCCGCGGCGCAGTCGATGAAGGAGCAGGCCAAGGAACTGATGCGCCAGGTTGAAGTCTTCAAGATCGCCCAGTCCAGCGAGCCTCGCGCCGGGGCCGGTATGTCGAAGCGGGAGCCGCTGCGCTCGGTCAGCCGGCCGCCGGTCAAACCGAGCCAGTCGAGTCCGGGGGCGAGGAAGCCACTCGCCGGCAAGTCGCTAGAATCCAAACGGACGGTTGGTGTCGCCGCCGGCAATGGGAAAGACCATCGTGCGGTCGAGGCGGAGTTTGATGAATTCTAGTCCGGCGGTCGAGAGGCCAGGTTCCGGCAGGTTCTGCTCATCCGCTTCAATGTCCGGCCATGCTCAAAGAGAAATGTTTCAGGGCGATGGAAGCACAAGACCGTATCAATTAGTCTCCTGACGGAGAGGAGTCGACTATGTGACCTACCGCGAACGTGATAATCGAGGCCAAGGAAGCGATTGTGGGTGATCAGCTCCAGAGATTCCTGGCTCTCGCACGACTGAAACATTCGGTGGAGGCAGCAAAGCAACGCGGCGTGCCCCTCGCCTGTCTTGCGGATCTTTTGCACGAGGGAGCTCTGGCACTGAGCACCCACGGCAACTCAACGACGGCAGACTGTTCCACAGGAGTACAGAAGTGGCTCAAGTGGACGAACGGTACAGTGACATCCAGCGGTGGGCCTCCGCATCAGAACCAAGGGATAATCATACGGCTACTGTCCCTTTGAGTTATCTGACCCTGATATGGGGAGAGCATCAAGAAACCAACCGATTGCTGGATCGCATTGCTTCTAGCCAGGCTCCACTGCGGACTCGTGTGTCGGTCGAGTGATTATACTGTCTTGGTGACAAGCCGCCGAACGCTCGCTATAATTCCCCACACATGCTGCGAGCCAATACAACCGCTTCCAAGAGGCCCCTTTCTCCCCCGGACCACGCAGCCATCGCGAACGCCGTCGCGGCGCATGTGTCGCCAGGCCTCGCGTTACAGACCGTCACGGCGTTACCGGGGGACGCCTCCAATCGTCGGTATTTTCGTGCGACCTTGACGGGAGGGCCACCGCATTCTGTGATTGTGATGCAGCTCGCGGAACCGGAAGGGTTCAAGCAGTCCGAGGAGGCCGTGAGCGGCACGTCACATCAGATTGCGGAATTGCCGTTCCTCAACATTCTATCCCACCTAGCCAAGACGGGCATTTCGGTGCCGACGTTGCACCACTATGATCAGGTCGCCGGTCTCTTGTATTTGGAAGATTTTGGCGATGTGACATTGGCCGAGACTGTTCGCCAGGCTGACGCGACAAATCTCGAGGCTCGATACAGGCAGGCGATCGATGTGTTGGTGCAGATGCAGGTCAGGGGCACTACTCCCGCAGATCCAGGGTGTCTGGCGTTTCATCGGAGTTTCGACGTCTCGCTACTGATGTGGGAATTCGATCACTTCCTGGAGTATGGCGTTCAGGCGAGGAACAGCACCCCATTGTCGAGTGAGGATGGAGCTGCAGTCGCAAGAGCATTCAAAAACATTGCCGAAGAGTTGACCAGCCAATTCCGAGTCTTTACACATCGGGATTATCACTCCCGCAATCTAATGGTCGACGGGGCGCGGCTCGGTGTGATCGATTTTCAGGATGCCTTGATGGGGCCGGTAACGTATGACCTGGCTTCGTTACTGCGTGACGCCTATATCGAGCTCGATGAATCCCTCGTCGACGAATTGGTGGGATATTATCTCGATCAAGTTGTCGTCCGAGGTGTGGGTGGGATCGATCGAGCGGGATTTCGCCGAATATTCGATCTCACAAGTATTCAACGGAATCTGAAAGCAGCCGGTCGGTTTGTCTATATTGACCGCGTTAAAGGTAATCCAAAATTCTTAGCGGATATTCCTCGTGTGCTGAGCTACGTGAAGCGAAACTTGCAAAAGTATCCGGAGTTGCAATCGCTCAGACAACACCTCACTCCTTATGTGCCGGAATTGCAATGAAACGTGAGACGTAAAACGTGAAACGATCGGAACGGGTTTTGGGCGTATCCCTCATGTATCACTTCTCACCGGGTGCTTCTCACGTTGCTCAACCATGAAAGCCATGATTCTTGCCGCAGGTCTTGGGACTCGCCTTCGACCGCTCACGAACACGATTCCTAAACCCCTCCTTCCGATCGGTGGAACGCCGCTTATCGTCTGGAATCTCCTCTTGCTCAAGCGTCACGGATTTCACCAGGTCGTTATCAATTTACATTATCTGGGGCCGATGATCGAGCAGGCCTTGGGCGACGGCTCGAAGTTCGGGATGCGGATCATCTATTCGCACGAACCGGTCATCCTCGGGACCGGCGGAGGTATTAAGAAAGCCGAGCCGTATTTTTCAGGGGAACCGGTATTGATTCTGAACGCGGATACGTTGGTTGAACTCGACTTGGAAGCCTTGTGGGACGTTCATCGCTCCCGTGGAGCGGCTGCGACGTTGGTTTTGCGAGAAGATCAGGACGCCGAGCGATGGGGGCTGGTGGAGGTGGGGGCGCAGGATCGGATCGTGCGGATCACGGGGCGGGGAGTACGAGAGACCACGGCGGTCGCACGGCGTATGTTCGCAGGGATCCATATCCTTCATCCCCGTCTGCTTCAGCAGGTGCCAAAGGAAGTGGTGTCCTCAATCATCGACCCTTACGTGGCGGCCATCGAACGGGGGGAACCGGTGCTTGGCTATGATCTTCATGGGTATTGGTCGGACATTGGCACGGTCGAACGCTACACGCAAGCGGAGCACGATGCCCGTGCCGGGCGGATTCGATTGGAAGACCGTTCTCCTCACCACGCCTCTCATTGATCACCACAGGTGTGAGCGGCTTGCGTTTGGCCCACTGCCATGTGGTGCGCAGCAGGCTGCGGGAAACGCGTCTGGTTGGAGATAGCCCCCACCGATAGTCTGGCTTGAGACCGTCCTGAGCACTACGGCAGGCTGTGAAAAAGGCCGCCGCACTCACCCGCCCACCCCTGCGGGCTAAGCGACACCTGTCTCCGAGCAAGGCCGCAGCGAGTGAAGAGGGGAATCGTAGCCTATATTCACCCGGCCTGCCCATCACCTGCCAGAGCAGGTGTTATCCCTGGTCGTACGTGGAGTCTCTGGGCAACGTGAGAAGGCTATTAGCGGACTTTTCCGCAGCCTGTTAGATCTTTTGGTGTTTGAGGAGGCGCGCGAGATAGGTGCGTTGGAGCTTGAGCGACTCGGCCGCTTTGGTTTGATTGCCCTCGGCCCGTTCCATGGCGCGTGTAATGATGTATCGGCTGTGTTCCTCCATCGATTCATGATAGGGCAGATCGAGATAGGGCAGGAACGTATCATCTTCACTCTGCCGGAGATCGGCGTCATCCGATAGAAGTACCAACATCTCCGGCTCAATCGTGTCCTTGGGGCTGAGGACGACGGCTCGTGCGATGACGTTATCCAATTCACGGATGTTGCCGGGCCATGAGTATCGGGTCAATGCCTCCACGGCGGCCGCACTGAGGACCATACCGGGGCGTTTGGCGTCTCGCGTGTGTCGCTCCAAGAAGAATTGGGCAAGCGCCGGGACATCTCCCTGCCGTTCGCGGAGCGGCGGGAGCGTCAGTGTGACGACATTGAGACGAAAATACAGATCTTCTCGAAATTGGCCGGATTTGACGGCCTGACGAAGGTCCTTATTGGTGGCGGCGATGATGCGGATGTTGACGGAGACGGTCTTGGACCCTCCGACCCGTTGGAACTCCCGGTCTTGAAGCACGCGGAGCAGCTTGGCCTGCAAGGGGAGCGGCATATCGCCGATTTCATCGAGAAAGACCGTGCCGCCATCGGCCATTTCCAATTTGCCCTTTTGCTGCCGGTCCGCTCCGGTGAACGCCCCGCGTTCATGGCCGAAGAGTTCATTCTCAAGCAGGGTCTCGGTCAATGCCACACAGTTGATGACGATGAGCGGCATAGCAGAGCGAGGGCTCCACTGATGGATCGACCGAGCAAAGAGTTCTTTCCCGGTTCCACTCTCTCCAAGCAGCAACACGCCTGCGTCGGACTTGGCGGCTCGCTGTGCGGATTCAACGACGGAGCGGACCAGCGGGCTGTTGCCGACGATATTCGCATAGCGACCGTCAACCTCAGAGCGGAGATAGGCGACCTGCCGTCGAAGTGAGTCCCGCTCCAGCGCCTTACGGATCACGATGAGGAGATGGTCATTGTCGAGCGGCTTGGTCAGAAAGTCGTACGCGCCTTCTTTCATGGCCTCGACGGCGGCTTGAATGGACGCGTGCGCGGTCATCACAATGACCGGAGGGCTGTCCACCGGTTTCATTTGAGCCAAACGCTTCAGCACATCGATGCCGGAGAGCTTGGGCAGCGTCAGGTCCAGCAGGACGAGCTGTGGTGACTCTTGTACGATGAGATCAAGTGCCTGCTGTCCTTCGAGTGCGGCAACCGTCTCATATCCGGTCGCCTGCAGCCGATCCTCCAGCATCAGGACAATGTCTGGGTCGTCGTCAACGATGAGAATCTTTGCATTCATACTTCAGACGTTCGGTATGATGATGGGTCACGCGTGAGGAAAAATGCCGCTTGCCATGCTCGCGCCGACGACCCTGCGCTGCTCATTGCGTACCCTTCACTGACCGTCCATCACATTGATGACGAGCCCGGTCAATGGCTTCGGATAAAAATACGTGGACTTGTGCGGCATGCGTTCCCCCGCCGCCGCGACGGCCTGGACTTCGCTGACTTTGGTCGCGTTGAGCAGGAAGGCTCCGGTCCCCGTTCCACGGTGCACCCAGTCGAGCGCTTCGAGATCATCCTTGGTGTAGAGAATCGCTTCCTGCTCCTGCTGGGTCTGACAGAGCTTGGTGACGAGGAGCTGTTGAAGCAGGGAGACATCGAGTTTGGCGCGAGGTGATGCCGTTGCGGAAGGTCGATGATTCGGCTTCAGGGTGAGCATCAGGTATCGGGGATCATCGTGTCTCGCCAGGCCAAATACCGGCGCCTTCGTCCCTTCCGTCCGTAAACTCGCAAGGAACTGGGTGCAAATCTGGTGGCGTGAGGATGAGGTAAAGGGAAATTCTCGAAACTCGAACACCTCGCCCAGCATCTGCTTGATGTGTTCGAACGGCGGCAAGGGAGTGGTGGTGACCCGGTGTGTTGGTAATACCGTCAGTCCCGGATCTTCAAGGGGTGCCAATAGCATGAGGACTGAGTCGTAGGGCTGCAGGCCGGTCTGCGCGGAGGCCTGTTGTCGTCGGAGCTTTTGATAGTTCAACGCCGTTTCATAGCGGTGGTGGCCGTCGGCAATAAACAGCGGCTTGCTCTGCATGGCCTCGGTGACCTGTTTCAGTACGGAGCTGTCGGTGACGGTCCACAAGCGTTCTCGACACCCGGCCTCGTCCTGGAAGTCATAGCAGGCCGTCATACTGTTTGCTTGGGCTTCCAACAGTTGGATGATGGTTCCCTGTGGATCGGAGTACAGCGACCAAATCGGGCTAAAATTGGCTCGACAAGCCTCAATGAGATTCAGCCGGTCCGTCTTTGCCGCGGCGCGGGTGTTCTCATGCGGGTAGATATGCCCGGAGTCCAATGCCTCCAGCTTGACCAAGGTGAGAAATCCGCGCAGCACCTTCCTGGGAGCATCCGGAGCGGAATAGGGGGGGCGGTACTCAATCGTGTGATAGTAGATGGTCGGTTGCGCATCACGCTTGAGGATCCCTTCCGCGATCCAACTGCGGAGTGTCGCGGCGGCACGGGTATAGCGGTTGTGGGTCGGGTTGTCGCCGGGCTGGTCAAGCCCCAGTTCCATGCGGATGATATTGTGGGGATGTCGGTCGTGGAGCTGTTTCTGCCCGGCTGCGTCAATAATATCGTAGGGTGGGGCGATCACCTCTGTGATCGCTCCGACAAGGGTCTGATCATACCGCAGACCGTGGAACGGGAAAACCTGTGACATGAGTAACTCCCTGGCAATGTCGTGGTCGTAATCGCGACGACGGTTTGATGGTTACAGGAGAGAGCGGGGTCCTTTCGCCCTACGCCGTGCCGCTCCCACGGCCAGGCGTCTTTCCGACTGGCGGGAAGACTATTATCGGTCTCGGGTGATCATATACTCCGCAGCGACGGATAGCGCGCGTCGTGCCGTACTATCCTCGAAGCAGTCCAGTTCATCCTTCGCGGCCGTGATATACGCGCGCGCCCGATCCATGGCATAGGTGATCGACCCGAAACTGGCCATCATCGACAGAATGCGCTCCAAGTCCGTCGTGCTCAGTGTCCGCGTTTCCATGCGGTCCTTGATCATCTGGCGGTCCTGCTCCGAACAGTGCTGCAATAAGTGCAGCAGCGGCAGCGTCGCCTTTCCCTGCCGGAGATCTTGCCCGATCGTTTTGCCGAGAGATTCGCCGTTTGCAATGTAATCCAAGGTGTCATCGGCCACTTGGAAGGCGATGCCGAGATATTGACCGAAGCGGAACAGCGCCTCCTGTTGTGATTCGGATGCTTCGGCGAGAATGGCCCCCATGCGGCACGCGGCCGCGATCAATCCAGCCGTCTTGTGCTCGACGATTTTGATGTAATCGACTTCAGGCATGGAGGGATTGCCGTTGTAGTAGAGCTGCAATACTTCTCCCTCTGCCATCTTCTTGCAGGCTTCGGCGAGAACCTCATTGATTCCCTGACTCTGAAACTCGACGACCTTGCACATCGCCTTGGTATACAAGTAGTCGCCGACCAAAATACTGATCTGGTTTCCCCATACCTTGCGCGCGGTTCGTCTGCCTCTCCGGAGATCGGCATCATCCACGACATCGTCGTGCAAGAGGGTGGCCGTGTGGATGAATTCGACAATGCTGCCAAGTTGGTGGTGTTCGGCTCCTGCATAGCCACAGAGACGGGCCGAAAGGAGCAAGAGGAGCGGTCTAATCCGCTTTCCACCACCGCTTAAAATATGGGCGGCGACGGTATTGACCAGGGTCACACTGGAGTCGAGGTTCTTCCGTACGCGATCCTCTACCCCGTCCAGTTCACTCCGATAGGACTCCCACACATCCGACATGTTGTGCAGGGTGGCGATGACGGGACCTTGTGTCATGTCGCGGATGGTATGGCAGCCAAGGAAATAAAGTCAAGCAAATGAAAGGGGTATAGGCCCTACGCAATCTTGACAGAGGAAGGACCCATCCAGTAAGGTCCCACCATAAACAACACATTCGGGTGAGGTTCACCCTGGATGCAAATGGGTAGGGTGCGTCCACTCCAAGGGTGCTTGCTTCGTTCCCCATAGCCATCCATAAAGAAGACAAAACGTCCATTGTTTGAACGAGATCGAGCCATGAATATTCCTGGATTTCCCCGCCGACAGGGACTCTACGACCCTCAATATGAGAAGGATTCCTGCGGGATTGGGTTTGTCGTCAATATCAAGGGGAAAAAGTCCCATGACATTGTTCGAAAAGGCCTCCAAGTATTGGAGAATTTGACTCACCGTGGAGCACAGGGTGCTGACTCCCGTACTGGTGACGGAGCGGGGATTCTTCTACAGACTCCCCACACGTTTCTGAAGCGAGTTGCGGGTGATGCGGGTGTGACTTTGCCGGATGTCGGCGAGTACGGAGTCGGCCAGCTGTTTCTTCCTCCCAATATTGACTCTCGACGGATGTGCGAAAAGATCCTCACTGAGATCATTACAGAGGAAGGTCTGCGCCTGCTCGGCTGGCGTGATGTGCCGGTCAAGAGTGATCAAATCGGTGCCGTGGCCCGAACGACTGAGCCGTTCATGCGGCAGGTCTTCATCGCGCGAGACGCCCTCAACGACATTCAGTTCGAGCGAAAGCTCTATGTCATCCGCAAGCGAGTGGAAAAGGCTGTGGGGGAGTCGGCCATTCAAGGGCGAGAGCATTTCTATGTCGCGAGCTTGTCGGCCAACACAATCGTCTACAAGGGGCTGTTGTTACCCCATCAAATGGCGGCCTACTACCAGGACCTCAATGATGAACGGATGGTGAGCGCACTGGCGCTCGTGCACTCGCGTTTCAGCACGAATACCTTTCCGACCTGGCCACGGGCCCATCCCTATCGGTACGTATGCCACAACGGCGAGATCAATACCCTGAAGGGGAACGTCAATTGGATGAAGGCACGCCAAGGCCGTCTTCACTCGGAGCTCTTTGGGAAGGATATGGAGAAGCTCTTCCCGATCGTCTCCGAGAATCAAAGCGACTCGGCCTGTTTGGACAATGCGCTAGAATTTCTGCTGCTCGGCGGCCGCTCACTGCCGCATGCCATGATGATGTTGATTCCTGAGCCGTGGGTGGCGAATCCACAGATGGATTTGGATCGTCGCGGGTTCTATCAATATCACGCGTCGATGATGGAGCCTTGGGATGGGCCGGCGGCTGTGTGTTTTACCGACGGGAAGCTGATTGGTGCAACACTAGACCGAAATGGGTTACGCCCCTGCCGGTATCACGTGACCACCGATGGGCTCGTGGTTCTCGCATCTGAGGCTGGGGTCCTGCCGGCTGAGGCAAAAGACATTCGCATGAAGGGCCGGCTCCAACCGGGTCGTATGTTCCTCGTCGACACGGTGCAGGGTCGCATCATTGATGACGAAGAGATTAAGGCTGGTATCGTCGGACGCAAGCCCTATCGCAGCTGGGTCACGCAGTACGGTGTGTCATTGGACGAGTTGCCGGATCCGCTCAATGTTCCGCAGCCGGATCACCCCACGATTCGCCAGCGGCAACAAGCGTTCGGCTATACGGTCGAAGAACTCAAGATGGTCATCACGCCGATGATCGTGACGGGGGAAGAAGCCATCTCTTCAATGGGAACCGACACGCCGCTGGCGGTGCTGTCCGATCGACCGCAGCTCCTCTTCAAGTACTTCAAACAGCTCTTCGCACAGGTCACGAATCCGCCCATCGATCCGATTCGCGAACAACTCGTGATGTCGCTGGTGACCAACATCGGGCCGAAGCCGAATTTGATGGATGAGTCGCCTGAGTCTTGCCGCCGGATTAAGGTGCAGCAGCCGATCCTCACGAACGCCGATTTGCAAAAAATCCGTGGTATTTCGGATCCGCACTTCAAAAGCAAGACGCTCCGGATGTTGTTCCGCGTTGCCAAGGGACCGGACGGGCTCGGCGAGGCAGTCGACGAGCTGTGCCAGCAGGCCTCGCAGGCCATCAAGGAAGGGTACAAGTTCCTGATCTTGAGCGATCGTGGTGTGAACGAGGAGTGGGCCCCGATTCCCAGTTTGGTCGGGATTTCCGCCGTTCACCACCATCTGGTTCGGGAGTGTACGAGAACCGAAGTGGGGTTGATTCTCGAAACCGGCGAGCCTCGTGATGTGCATCAGTTTGCCTGTTTGATCGGCTATGGCGCCGGGACGATCAACCCGTATCTTGTGTTCGAATCACTCGTCGATATGGAACGCGACAATTATCTGCCGGAAGGGCTCGATGCGCAGACGGCGGAAGGGAAATTCATCAAGGCTATCAACAAGGGACTGCTCAAGATTTTCTCCAAGATGGGAATCTCTACCGTGCAGTCCTACTGCGGTGCGCAGATCTTCGAGGCGATCGGCTTGAATCGCGAGCTCATCGACCGCTACTTCACCGGCACCCCATCGCGGGTGGAAGGGGTCGGTATCCGCGAAATCGGGGAAGAAACGTTGCGCCGCCACCGCGTAGCCTATGAGCCGGTGGCGATTCGGCAACTCGACTTCGGGGGTGAGATCCACTACCGCATCCAGGGCGAGCATCATAACTGGAATCCGGAGACGATCTACACACTGCAACATGCCAGCCGCTCAAACGATCCAAACACCTACGCGGAATTCGCGCAGGTCGTGAACGACGAGAGCAAGCGGCGGTCGAACCTGCGCGGGTTGCTGGACTTCAAGTTCGATCCCCAGCCGATTCCGCTTGAAGAGGTGGAGTCAGCCAAAGAGATCGTGAAGCGGTTCAACACCGGCGCGATGTCCTTTGGTTCGATCAGCAAAGAAGCGCATGAAACCCTGGCGATCGCGATGAATCGGCTTGGCGGCAAGAGTAATACGGGCGAAGGTGGGGAAGATCCCGAGCGGTTCACACCTTTGCCGAACGGCGACTCAAAAAATAGTTACATCAAACAAGTGGCCTCGGCCCGGTTCGGCGTCACGGCACATTATCTCGTGAATGCGCGAGAACTGCAGATCAAGATGGCGCAGGGAGCCAAGCCCGGCGAAGGGGGGCAGTTACCGGGCCACAAGGTGGACGAAAACATCGCTCGCTTCCGCTATGCCACGCCCGGGGTACAGCTGATCTCGCCTCCGCCGCACCACGACATCTATTCGATTGAGGACTTGGCGCAGCTGATCTTTGACCTCAAGAATTCCAATCCTGATGCCGGGGTTTCGGTGAAGTTGGTGTCTGAAGTTGGAGTGGGGACGGTCGCGGCCGGTGTCGCGAAGGCCCATGCGGACAAGGTGCTCATCAGCGGAGATTCCGGCGGGACCGGCGCCTCGCCGCTCTCGTCCATTAAATACGCGGGCATTCCCTGGGAGCTCGGGTTGGCCGAGACGCACCAGACGTTGGTGCTCAACGATCTACGGGGGCGTATTCGTGTTGAGACCGACGGCCAGATGAAGACCGGCCGCGATGTGGTGATTGCGACGTTGCTCGGTGCGGAAGAGTATGGGTTCGCGACGGCTCCGCTCATTGTCGAAGGCTGCATCATGATGCGCAAGTGTCATCTGAACACGTGTCCGGTCGGGATTGCGACGCAGGATCCCGAGTTGCGCAAAAAGTTCAACGGCAAGCCGGAACACATCGTCAACTATCTGTTCTTCGTCGCCGAAGAAGCACGGCAACTGATGGCCAAGCTCGGCTTCCGGACGATCAACGAAATGGTGGGTCGCGTCGACAAGCTCAGGATCACTAACGCGGTCGACCACTGGAAGGCCAAGGGGTTGGATCTGACGCCGTTGCTGACGGCTCCCGATGTTTCTGAGGATGTGCCGCGGTATTGTGTGCAGAAGCAAGACCATGGTCTCGCCGATATTCTCGACAATAAACTCGTCGAGCTCTGCCAAGCCGCGATCGAGAAGGGTGAGAAGGTCAACGTTGAGCTGCCGATCAGAAATATCAACCGGACGACCGGCACGGTGCTCTCGAGCAAGATTGCGAAAAAATATGGACTCGATGGATTGCCGGAAGACACGATCTCGATCAAGTTCTTCGGCTCGGCCGGGCAATCCTTCGGTGCCTTCCTCGCGAAAGGTATCACGTTGACGCTGGAGGGCGAGTCCAATGACTACATTGGGAAAGGGCTGTCCGGAGGCAAGATCATCGTCTTCCCGCCGAAGAACATTCTATATAACCCAGAAGAGACGATTTTGATCGGCAATACCTCCCTGTATGGGGCCACGCAGGGCGAGGCGTACTTTTACGGAATGGCGGGCGAACGGTTCGCTGTGCGGAATAGCGGTGCGCAGACGGTTGTCGAAGGGACAGGCGATCACGGGTGTGAATATATGACGGGTGGCGTGGTCGTCGTGCTCGGAATGACCGGCCGCAACTTCGCCGCCGGTATGTCGGGTGGCGTGGCATTCGTGCTGGATGATGCGGGAACGTTCCAGAGTCGCTGCAATACGGGCATGGTTGAATTGGAAGCGGTAATCACCAAAGAAGATACGCAACTGCTACACGGGTTGCTGACCAAGCATTTCATGTATACAGGGAGCCGGAAGGCGAAGCAGGTGCTTGATACGTTCGATGCCACCTTGCCGAAGTTTGTGAAGGTGATGCCGGTCGATTACAAGCGTGTCATTGAGGAACGGAAACGGAAGGCGAGCGCCGTCCACTAGGAATGTAAAGCGTCGTTCGTGAAGCGTGAAGCGCTTGCGAGTGGCGAGAAACGAAATACGAGCGACGAGTAAAGAGATGGGTGATCCGAAAGGTTTCATGAAATATGCCCGCGAGGGCCCGAAGCGGAAGCCGATCGAGCTGCGTGTGCTCGATTGGAAGGAGATGTACGAACCGATCCCTGAGGATAAACTGAAGACCCAGGGGGCGCGGTGTATGGACTGTGGTGTGCCGTTTTGCCAAGGCAATACCGGTTGTCCGGTCGTGAATCTGATCCCCGAATGGAACGATCTTGTCTATCGTGGCCGTTGGGCGGATGCACTGAAAGCGCTGCATACTACGAATAATTTCCCTGAATTTACGGGGCGCCTCTGTCCAGCGCCTTGCGAAGGGGCCTGTGTGTTGGGAATCAACCAAGATCCGGTGTCCATCCGCGTTATCGAATGGAACATCGTCGACCGTGGCTTCAATGAAGGGTTTGTGACTCCCATTGTCCCGGTTGTGAAGACGGGCAAGACCGTGGCGATCGTCGGCTCTGGTCCAGCTGGGTTGGCGGCTGCACAGCAACTGGCTCGAGCCGGTCATGAAGTGACGGTCTTTGAAAAGTCTGATCGCATCGGCGGCTTGCTACGCTACGGCATTCCTGACTTCAAAATGGAAAAGTGGGTGATTGATCGCCGTCTGGAACAGATGAAAGCGGAAGGGGTGAAGTTCCAAACCGGCGTCGCCGTCGGTAAGGACATCATCGGCGAACAGTTGCGCCAACAGTTCGATGCCGTGGGATTGACCATGGGTGCCGAGATGGCCCGCGAGTTGCCGATTCCCGGACGTGAACTGAAGGGGGTGCATCTCGCGATGGAATATCTCACCCAGCAGAACAAGCGCACGGCCGGCATTCCTATGGCTGACGAACCAATCACCGCGAAGGGGAAGCGTGTCGTCATCATCGGCGGCGGCGATACAGGGTCCGACTGTCTCGGCACCGCCCACCGCCAAGGCTGTGTTGAAGCGCATCAATTTGAACTGCTGCCGGAACCCCCGCCGCAACGGGCCGAGTCGACCCCTTGGCCGCTCTGGCCGATGCAGCTGCGCACATCCCATGCGCATGAAGAAGGCTGTGACCGCCAGTGGAGTGTCTCCACGACGAAGTTCTCAGGCCACGATGGCCATGTGACGAAGCTCCATGCGCATCGCGTGAAATTTGAGAATGGGAAATTTTCGCCTGTCCCCAACACCGAGTTCGAGATGAACGCCGATTTGGTGCTGCTGGCCATGGGCTTCACCGGTCCCGTGAGGAATGGCCTGCTTGACAGCCTGGGTGTGAAGTATGACGCACGTGGTGCCGTGGCTGTTGATGAGAACTTCATGAGCAATTTGGACGGTGTCTTTGCCGGGGGCGATACCAAACGCGGCGCCTCGCTCATCGTCTGGGCCATTGCCGAAGGCCGCAAAATGGCCACAGGGATCAATCAGTATCTGCAGGCCGGGAAGTCGGCGAAAAAGTCAGGTTCCTAGACGATTTCATCCTGTCATGATCGGGGCGTCCTCTTTTCCCCTCGTGGTTGATAAATGCCGGTAGCTTCAATAGAATCAGGGCGGTGCTGCTGAGCATGGGCTATTGGTATACGGTCCGGCAGGGGAGCCATTATGGCCGAACTCGTTGAACGCATCACGGCTAATCCCGCACAGTGCGGAGGACGCCCCTGTATTCGCGGGATGCGAATCCGAGTCAGTGATGTGCTGGATCTGCTGGCAGCTGGCCTCTCGCAGCAACAGGTCCTTGAAGAGCTGCCGGATCTCGAGCCTGAAGACATTTCCGCCTGCCTAAGGTTTGCCAGCAGTCGTCTCAATCATCCTATCCTCGCGGCGTGAAGATCTGGGTTGACGCGCAGCTCTCTCCCGTCATCGCCCAGTGGATCACCTCGACGTACGGCGTGGAAGCGGTTGCAGTAAGGACCCTTCGGTTGCGTGACGCACGAGATCGTGACATCTTCATTTCGGCACGAGAAGCGAACGAAATCATCATGACCAAAGATCGTGATCTCGTTGATCTGGCCATTCAACTTGGTTCGCTACCTCAAATTTTGTGGCTTACTTGCGGAAACACCTCGAACACCACATTGAAGACGATTCTCACGAAGGCATGGCCACTGGCAGTTGATCTTCTGAACGCCGGAGAAACGATTGTCGAAGTCAGTGACAAAACGAGTTAAGGTCTCTTTCTATGTAGAACGAGACAGCGCAAAGCAAGTCGACATGGATGGAAAACAGGACGATTCATCAGCAGAGCTACAGGCTGCACGGTGGGACGCCCGTGATCAAAGCCTCCTTTCGGCTACCTTGATGGCGACGCCGGCTCAACGGTTGGCTTGGCTGGAAGAAGCGTTGCAACTGGCCTATGCAAGCGGCGCTTTGAAACCGAGACAATTTCTTACCCAGGAAGAATGGGACGCGATGGGTTCATCCCCTCAATGACTATCTGGTGACCAGCGAAGGCCTCAAATTGCCCTACTCATTCTCTTGGAATGTCGTTCAGGTCGCCTGAAAAGGCGGGCTTTTCGTGGCGGACGAATCGTGTTCTTCAGTGAGCCCATTTCTCCATCCATCCGAAAATCCTGATCGGGAAACACTTCTTCAGCAGAAGTGGATCGAGCCTGTCGGGCCCCTTAGATAACGTATCCTCCTGAATCATGCAAAGCTGTGAAGAAGGGAGCTGCATCGGCGAACGTGGTCAAGGAAACGCTGGGCAACTCCAATACCCAAGTGATGTCTGAGCGAAACAACGGTTTCTGCCGTTATGCTCCGTCCCTGCGATCCTGCTTCGCCTCCTTGTGGAATCCGTCGCAGCGCTCCACACGAGACGCGAACCTCAACTCCTAACACAGGAATCCAACGCGCTCCTCTTAGTTGGTCCAGAATTTTTGGCTTGACGGTTAGGAGGGGGGGTACATGAATAACCCCTCTTAGTCCGCCGCTGCGCCCTGTCCGCTGGACCTGGGGCAGGTGGGCGGGCTCCTCATCTACTACACACACGATAAGGAGACACACATGAGCGACTTTATTGAGCAAACCGGTTCCGCCAACCCCTTCACCGGGATTGATTTGGGGGATGACTCAGCTCTAGCCCCTAACCTTGGCGATCTCGACGGCGATGGCGACCTGGATTTGGTCGTCGGAAATGATGGCGGCACGCTGCGGACCTTTCTCAATTCCAATCGTGCACCGGTGGCGGTGGGCGATGCCCTCAGCGCCTTCGGAAGACAGCACCCTCACGGGCAATGTATTGAGCGCCAATCCCACCACTGCTGATAGCGATCCTGACGACAACTCGCTGACCGTCGACCAGGTTAATGGGAGCGCCGCGACGGTGGGCACCGAGATCGCGCTGGGCAGCGGCCGGCTCACCGTCCAGGCCGACGGCACCGTCAGCTTGAATCCGAACGGTGGCTATGAGTCCCTAGCCCAGGGCGCCTCGGCCACCGAATCGTTCACCTACCGCATCACGGACGGCCAGGGTGGCACGGCCAGCGCGACCGCCACCATCACGATTCAAGGCGTCAACGATGCGCCAGTGGCCGAGGCCGACGCCTTGGTGGCCACGCAGGGGACACCGCTCAGGATCTCCGTGGTCAACTTGTTGTCGAACGACCATGATGTCGACCAAGGGACCGTGCTCGCGCTCACCGCCGTCAGCACTCCCACGCAAGGCACCGTGGTGCTTAGCGACAATGGAACTCCCGGCGACCGGAGCGACGATGTCATCACCTTCACACCCACCGGCAGCGGTATCGGCGGCTTTCAGTACAGCCTGAGCGACGGTCTCACCAGCGTGCAAGGCACGGTGAGTCCCACCATCGGTACACGGCAACTCGGGGGCAACGGGAACAACTGCCTCACCGGCAATGCTGGCCCCGACTATCTTGATGGCGGCAAGGGGAACGATCGCCTCACAGGCGGAGCGGGCAATGACACGCTGCTCGGTGACAAGGGAAACGACTGCCTCAGCGGTGGCGGGGGAAACGACAGGTTGCTCGGTGGCCACGGGGACGACCTGCTGGTGGGTGGGACGGGGGCCGATACCCTTACCGGCGGCTTGGGCGTGGATACCTTCCGGTTCGCCTTGGCCGACTCGCCGCTGGCGGGGATCGACCGGATCACCGACTTCACGATCGGCACCGACCGCATCGATGGGCCACGCGCCGTGAGTGCGGCCAATGTGCGGGAATTGGGCTCGGTGGCCGCCCTCACTCAAGACGCCATCGATGACGTGCTGACGGCCGGCACGTTCGCCGCCAACGGAGCCGCGACGTTCAGTCTTGGGAGCCGGACATTCTTGGCCCTCAACGATGGCACGGAGGGATTTCAGGCCGCGACCGATGCCGTGATCGAACTGGTCGGCGTCACCGGCAGTCTGACCGATCTCGCCATCATCTGAGCCGATAGCACAACCCGCCTGCCTCGACGGCCGCTGCGCCGTCGAGGCAGGGACCGGGGCACCGGGCTACAATCAACGTGTGTGAGACTCTACAGCCGCTCCTGGGCCGATGCTTGCCTCGCTGCCTTGCACTGGAAGGAGCCGATGTTTGTGCCTCGTTCAGGAGACCATCACTCAAACCCAGCCCTGATGTTTGAGCGAGATGCGCTAGCGTGGGGCTCTCAACATCACGCAAGCCGCCTTCAGATCCTTCAGCACGTGTGCGCTCTGGTTCTTATCGTACTTGTCGGCACAGTTTTTCTGGTAGGGTGCGCCTCTACCACGGTGAACAGAGCGGGCTCGCTGCTCAAAGAGCCATTGTGCCAAGTTGGGACACCATCGATCCCAACGCTTGTTTACTGGGGGGCCAAGTGGCGTTCCGAGCAAAAGGAACCGCAGCTCCGCGAAGCTGCCGCG
>JAOUGT010000145.1 GCA_029865485.1 Nitrospira sp. | reverse complement strand
AGCCATGTCGGATGTTATTTTCATGCGTTTCACCGCTACCTGTAAGATTTACCTCACTGCAACGTAGCACATACTTTCCACAAATCAACCAGTGAGAGGAACAGACATGACACTGAAGTCAATTCTGGCGAGCGTTTCCTGTGCAATCATTTTAACCGCCACCACCCTTCAGGCCCAGACCACACAAATCTCAACTGAGTACCTCATGACACTCTACGCACCTCTTGCAGCCCCTCAGCAGATCGACAACACCCTGTTCATCTATACCCTCCCGCCCGATGGGGAAGGATGGGTCAAGGGTCCCAAGATCAACGGTCGTATTATCCCTCCTGTAGCCGACTGGCTCCGGGTCATGCCCGCCGGCAATGCGCGGATCGACGTACGGCAAACCGTCAAGACGGACGATGGAGCTCTGATCTACATCAGTGCCAATGGAATCGTCAGCTACACCAAAGAGAGTTGGGATCGTCTGATGAAAGGAGAGGTCATCACATCGAAAGACCATTACTTCGTACTCGCGCCAACGATGCAAACCTCCGCTGAGAAGTATGCGTGGTTGAACCACGTGCAATGTATCGGCAAAGTGGTTGAAGTGAAGCTCGGGGAAAACGCCTTCGTGAAGTACGACATTTACATAGTTCGGTAAATCTGCATCGTCGGAAGCGAGCTGATAAGGGTCTCGTGAAGGAATTCTGTCGAGAACGACAGAACCTCACCTCTCTATTCCAATGGCATCAGGGCAGCGCAGGGGGGACGACCTTGCCTCGGATACGCCAGAGACGTACAGTTAACACGCTTTCATATTGGAAACATTTTGAGATGACGCAAACGCTCGCGGGCTAAGAGGCCACACTTGAAGTGTGGCAAGAAGTCCTGAACGGCGCACGGGAAATTAAGGCTGGCGGAGGAAAACGAACAAAGGTTGAAGGCAAATCGAACGTCGTTCTTGCGTGATTCATCCTGCAATTGTACTCTGCCCCCCTATTCGTACTGCTGAAGTAACGCGCCGTGCTATTAGCTCCACTCTTTAGGCAGAGGCATCAGATGACAGACATCCATCCCTGGCAACGGGGTCCACGGGAACTGCTCCAGTTTGCAATAACCGCCTACGCTAGCCCCGATGAGGCAGGTCGTCGTATTTCCTTCCTCTTAATTGATGTCTGCGTGGAAACCACGCTTAGAACGTTTCTTGGGCTCCCGGTTAAGATTTCCGGGTCAGCGAAGGGATATTTGGATCTAAAGCAATATGTCAATGGAAAGTTTCACGATCTGACAAAAGGAATCGAAGCTGCTGCACCTGGGAGAATTTCCGATAATGAATTGCATCACCTCCGCTTCTATCACAATGTTAGAAATCGTCTTTATCACGAGGGCAATGGGATCACAATTCCCGAGGAGCATGTTCGTGGATATGGCACTCTGGCAGCGAAGCTCCTTAAAGAGCTCCTTGAAATTGATGGCCATGCAATGCTTCCTCGCGCGTGGAAGCAAGCTGATCTCACACAGGTGCACTCTCTCGATGAAATGCGTAGAGAACTGGAACGAGAGCTTGATCAATTCGAGAATGCAATTAATGCGGTGATGGAAAAAGTCGCACCTAAAATGGTGTACCCAAGTACAATCTGTCGGCTTAAAGAGCTCGCTGATTTTAGTATCACGACCTTTGGAGCCGACCTGCAGTCGTTTCGCGATCTCATTAATAAAAATCTTACAGACGAAAAAGCAAGGGAATGGCTCTTAAATTTCTTGGCAGATGATCTCAGTTATGATTCCCCCAACGTTGTATCAAACAGTCAATTGATTATGGAACTTGCCAAGAACCCGACGGCCTTCTATTCGTTCCTGATCGGAATGCAATTTATCCCCCTTGAGGAAATTTCCATGGACACCCTTGATAATTGGGATGACATTTCCTTTATTCAACAAGATGAGTACAGCATCCTAGGAATCTATGAGTCGGCCAAATACCTTTTGGAAATGCTTCGTGACAAGCGCTGGCTTGGCATGAGCGAGACCAAATTACTTGAACGATGCAAAGATCTCCGAGACAAGCTGAAAACGATTTCACCAAAGGTAGCGGGGCTACACCTGCCCAACTAACCGCTAGAGCTGGTGGCATCATCGAGGAAGGTTCAAGACGGGATTACATTAAAGGATCTTGCTAGCCACTGCGGCTAGAGCGGCCGCTTAGACACTCCTAAACCACTATGAGCATCTATGCAACACTCTGGCGTCTGAAGTTCCCGAGGTATGGAGACGTCCACGCCGGATGCGAATGGATTGAGGTGGCGGCGCAAGCAGTGCCGCCGCATATCGGCTCCTCGACGCCGGGACTCGGTTACGAGGACGGAGATCCCTATGCCGAGTTCCTCCCTCCTGCCCTCGCCACGGATGAGACCGGCGAGGCCGAATTCATGCGAGCTGTCATGATCATCACCGAGAAGACGGAGAAGGGAACCGCACGACATCCGCAAGAGTATTCGAACCCTCTCCTGACGATTGACGGGAAGCATTACTCGACCATGCCGTTCGATGAACTTCACACGCGTATTTGCGATGCGCTGCGCGGCAATCGACCGCGACTGGTTATCGAAACAATCGGCCAAGATGGTCGGCATTCGCTCCATTTCGAAGATGGAACATATGACAACTGTGAGAACACATAGTTACGACTTGTTCCCTCGGGGGGGGGGATAACACTCGGCATGCCTCGAAAACATAACTCAACCAGTACGCCACGCCTCCCTTCCGCCCCACGATCGATTCAAAAAGGCAGTTCTCTCGCCGATCTGCTCGATCAGGACGCCATTGAGTGTTTGGCCCACAATATCCGTCTTGTCCATCCTGAGTTTGACGGCAAAGCCTTCCAGCGATCAGCGTTGAACGGGCTGAAACCGCTCAGCATTATGCAACGCGGGCATCATCTGGCACGAGCCCTCCGTAACCATCTACCGGAACGCTATGCAGACGCTATTCAGATTTTGGTCCAATCGCTGACGCCACCGAGGACAGCCACCGAGGACCTTGGGTTAGGCGTCTTCTTCTACCTGCCACATGTGAGTTTTGTGGCCAACTACGGGCTGGATCCGATACACAACGAGGGGCGCGATCCGTTCGAGATCTCGATGTGGGCCCAGTACGAACTGACCCGACGATTCAGCGCGGAATTTTCAATTCGCCCCTTCCTGATCAAATGGCCAGAGCGTACCCTGGCACAGTTGAAACTATGGACCGACGACCCGGATCCTCATGTTCGGCGGCTCTGCTCGGAAGGAACAAGGCCGCGCTTGCCCTGGGCGATACGGATCCCTGGCTTCATCAAAAACCCTCGTCCCGTCCTGCCGATCCTGGAAACACTCAAGGATGACGGTGACCTCTATGTCCGTCGAAGCGTGGCCAATCACATCGGCGACATTGCCAAAGATCATCCTCGCCTGGCTTTTGAACTCTGCGAGCAATGGCTAGAGGGTGCGCCGAAGGAACGGAAGTGGCTCCTCCGCCATGCCGTCCGGCATCCGGCCAAGAAGGGCGTGAAGGCAGCACTACGCATCCGGCGGCTGGCGAAATGACCATGAGCACGACCGCATGAGGAGATCCGCCCTGTCATACATTATAGGCCTCAAGAACTCCCCCTGCTTGACGACTTCTTCCACCGGGTATTAGGCTGATAGTTGAATAGCCGGTGTTCTATGACACTCCTGCTCACCGCGCTCCTGACGCTTATCCCGCTCACCGTCTCTGCGGAATCTCGCGGCGGTTTGACCGTCGGCCCTTCCACTGGTCTTCATCCTCCAGGCACTCATGGTTTGGGACTGCACGGCCCTGAGAGTCGAACCCCTGACGGTCACTTCCCACACGTCCGTGGTTTCCATGGGAGAGCGATCCGGCCCATGCTCGGCTCCGGCCCGGCTCAGAATCTCACAACCGTAAATATCCAGGTCGAACGCCCAGAAGAGCCATCACCCCCGCCGCCGAAACCTTCTCCCCCAGCCAAATTTTGGATTGCACGCTGTGGGAGCTTTGTCGAGCTGCAAGCCGGTCCGACCCTGAACCTCATCGAAGAGGAAGGCAAGAGTTGTCCTGACTGAATTGGAATGGTGTGGTGGATCGGGTAGCTGACCAATAGCTCCGTTACATCTTCAAACGCTCAGCATACCCAGTTAACTCAACATACCCTTGGCCTCGTATGGGTTTGCCTTGTTTGGTGCCGGTCACGGCCACGGCCCCTTCCCAATAAGAAACCTTGCTGCTCCGCGACGTGCGCAATTCCTGATCGGCGAGCAGTGGAACAACATCCAGCTGAACGTCAAGGGATGGGAATTTCAAGTGCCAGGTAGCCGGATACGTCGCCTTACTCTCGGTGCTGGTCCAGGTTCCGGCCGAAGCAATCTGAAAGTCTGCCACGTCCATGTGGCGACCCCGTCCATCCGGGAAGACGACCGTGCCACTCGATGCCAGATCGGACGATCCATCTTTCAGCCTCATGCGATAGAGCATGAGCTCGGTGTTGTCCTCTAATTGAATGCTGAACCAATCCCAGCCAACTTGATCTGTTCCTAGGTCACCTGATCCAAATTCATGGTCCATCCAGCTGAGACCGGACACATCAAATGACTCCCCGTCGATCGTCAATGTCCCATTCGTGGTGAGCCTCGTGAACGAGTAGTAGTGAGAGGCTTGGCCGACCTCTTTCCCTTTTCGGCTGATGCCAGCCGCTCCGTGTGCAACCAGCGGCTTGGCCGGTTGCAGCGTGAGCGAAAGACTGTGAGTGCCATCGCTCGCGACCAACGTATGGACACCGGGTGCATCCGTTGCCGCCTCGGCCCGCCAATCATCGATCCAGACCTGGAGTTTTGACTCGTCGGCTCCCGCCTTCCCCAGGCCTTCACGGCTGAGCTTTTCCGAGAAGTGAAATCGCTTTCCATTGATATCGGTCACGGCAAAATGGGCCAGATACAGATCTTTCACCGACCATTTGGATGGAAGTGTGGTCACATCCTCTGGTGGGATGCCACGTCGGAAAAATGTCAGTTCAAAACCGAAAGAGCGACCACTCTTGGCATGCAGATGGCCCGTGTAGTACCACCACTCCGTCCGGTAGGTCGGGTGTGAGCCATGGTCTCTCGGAAAGCTGTACTGATAGCCGGCCGTGGCCGACTTGAAGGGGGTAGATGTCGTACTCGCAGCAAGCGCAAGCGAGACACCCGCACTCAGCCAGATCCCGACCAGCCCGATTCGCCAACAACCAATCACACCCTGCCTCGCCTTATCATCCAAGTCCAAGTCTCTCCCGTGATGGGAGCCCCCAACGGGTTGGTTATACCACGCGTCGCGTCTATGAACCAATCGGCAGTCTGAGAGCGGCGTTTCGCATTTCATTCTGGACCCACGGCCAACGACCAGCGTTGACAATTTTCACAAGCGTCAGCTATCGTGGCCCATGCAAACTGATCATGAGCGGGAGCCGTCGGGTCGGGGTTCGTCCAAAGCGATTGACCCATTTCCGATCCCTGACCGGCTTCCGGTGTTTCCATTGCCGAATGTGGTCTTTTTCCCGAAAACCTATCTCCCGCTCCACATCTTTGAACCACGGTATCGCCAGATGATCGCCGATGTCACGATAGGCGAGCAATGTATTGCCATGGCGCTCCTGAAGGAAGGATGGGAACAGGACTATTATGGAAACCCGGCCATCTTTCCTGCCCTCTGTATCGGCAGAATCGTCAGTGTCCAGCCCTTACCGGACGGTCGCTCCAACATCTTGCTGCAAGGACTCGAGCGGTGCGAAATTACCAAAGAACACTTCGACAAACCCTATCGCGAAGCCACGATTCGGGTGACGCCCATGCGCACCGAAGAAGGCCTGACCAAGGATGTACGGAAGGCGCTCATCGATGTGCTCGGACGGTATCTGCAGCAGAGAGAAGATAGTGCGGCCTGGCAAGGGTTCTTCCGCGAGGAAGTAAGTGATGAGGTCTTGGTCAACACCTTGTCCACGTATTTGGACTGTACCCCGTTGGAAAAGCAATTCCTGCTGGAAGCCGAGGGGCTGCACCAGCGCGCTCGTCGATTGAACGATCTCGTTCAATTCATGTTACACGAATATCATGGCATAAAGGGCTGGGATTAAATGGATCGCATGATCGCTATCGACGTCAACCGTCTCTGTAAAACCTATGAGAGCCATAAAGCGGTCGATGACCTCTCGTTCCAAGTCTACGCGGGAGAAATTTTCGGCTTGCTGGGACCGAACGGCGCCGGCAAGAGCACGACGCTGCGTACCCTGATCACGTTGCTGCACCCGACGTCGGGGACGGCCACGGTAATGGGGCACGACACCGTGCGTGAGGCCGACAAGGTCCGGACGCTCATCGGCTACGTGCCGCAAGAACGGGCGATTGATCGGTTCCTCACCGGCCGTGAGCACTTACAGCTGCTGGGGGCCCTCTACCATTTGACCAAGGACGAGGCGGCCAAACGCATCGGCGAGCTGCTCAAACTGGTCGAGCTGGAGACCCACGCGGACCGGCCGGCGAAGACCTATTCCGGCGGCATGAAGCGCAAGCTCGACATCGCCTGCGGCCTCTTACCCGATCCCAAAATTCTATTCCTCGATGAGCCCACCCTGGGTCTCGACGTCCAGAGCCGTCTCCGCATTTGGGAATATGTCCGAATGCTCAAAGCCCGCGGGATGACGGTCGTCATGACGACAAACTATTTGGACGAAGCCGATCAACTGTGCGATCGACTCGCCATTATCGACGGCGGCAAGATCAAAACACTGGGATCGCCGGTCGAGCTCAAGATCGCGCTCGGGGGAGACATCGTGTCCTTGACCCTTAAGGAACTGGATCGGATCCCCTCGCTTGAAACCGAATTGAAAGGCCGTCCGGCGATCAAGGCCGTCCGGACGACACCCAAAGGCTTGGACATCAGGGTCGAATCGCCCGAAAAGGCGCTGCCCGCCATTCTCGAATCAGCCAATCGTTTGGGGTGCAGTATCGAATTCATTCAATACAACCGACCGCGCCTGGACGATGTCTTCATCGCCCATACGGGCCGAGCCATCACGGAATCGATCCCCGAGACCGAATCGGCGTCATAAATAAGGAGTCACGTGGAGCACTACTGGCAAGAAATCAGCGCATTGACGATGCGATGGGTCCGTCGGCTCAGCCGGGAAAAGTTCAGCATGCTGTTCACCCTAGTGCAACCGATGTTGTTTTGGCTCATCTTCTTTGGGAATCTCTTTCAGCGGGCTGCGGACACCCAGGTCATGCAGGCGCCCAACTACATCAGCTTCCTCGCCGCCGGGGTCGTCGTCATGACGGTCTTGAACAACGGCCTGGCCGGCGGGGTCGATCTGCTCTTCGATAAAGAGAACGGATTCCTCGAGCGGTTGATGTCCACGCCGATCCATCGCAGCTCCGTCATTCTCAGCCGGTTCATCTTCGTCATGGGGATTACGTCGATGCAGGTCCTCGTCATTCTTGGCGTGTCGTACCTCTTCGGCGTCCATCCGGCAACCGGGATCCTTGGCGTGGCGACCATTCTGTTGATCGGCATGATGTTCGGCATCGGCTTGACGGCCATTTCCATGGCCATGGCGTTCTCCGTGAAAAGCCACGGAGATTTCTTCTCCGTCTTGGGATTTCTGTCCCTGCCGATGATCTTCCTCAGCTCCGCGCTCGTACCGCTCAGCGCCATGCCGGGATGGATGAGTTTTCTGGCACAATTCAACCCAATGACCTGGGCGATTGATGCCGTGCGCCCGTTGATCTTGTCAGGCTGGACCGAAGCCTTGCCTCATGTCGGCATGGTGATCCTCGTCATGCTCGTGTTCGATGCCCTCTGCCTGTATGGCGGAGCCAAGGCATTCCGGCGAGCCATGGGATAATCCCACCCACGAAGCGGTTGATCCCTTGACTGACACCAGAAACCGTCGGATGATGACGGTATCACGGTCAGGCAATAGGCTTGTGATCGACCACAAGCGTGACGTTATAATGATGATCCCTGAAAGTCAGATACGCGCCCTGATTCGTCTCCTCTCCGATGAAGACGACCGCATCGTCCGCACCATCAGCGGAAGATTGATTGATATCGGCCCGTCAGCCGTCCCCCTTCTCCAAGAAGCGGAAATTGAGCAGCCCGAAATGGCCGACCGTATTGCGTCCGTCCTAGAAGAAATCCGGGGAGGCAAGCTGGAAGAGGAGCTGACCGAGCTGGCATCCCTGCCGGATGAGGCAATGAGCCTTGAAACTGGGGCGTTCCTGATCGCCCGTTATGCCTATCCTGCGCTGGACGTCGCCCGCTATCATGACCAGTTGGATACCATGGCGGCCGAAGTTCGATCGCGTATCGGGCTTCGCGCCTCAGGTGAGGAAGCGGTGAACGCCCTCAACCGCTACCTGTTCACGGAGCAAGGGTTTAAAGGAAACACGAAGAACTATTACGAGATTGAAAACAGCTATCTCAACTGCGTCATGGACCGACGAATCGGTATCCCGATCAGTCTCTCAGCCATCTATCTCCTCATCGGGCAACGGCTGGACTTTCCCCTATTCGGCATCGGCATGCCGGGGCATTTCCTGGTGAAGTACGAGTCCGACCGGTACAAGATTTTCATCGACTGTTTCAACGGAGGGGCCCTGCTGACCGAAAAGAACTGCGCGCGGTTTCTGACAGAAGCCGGCTACGGGTTTGACGAGAAATACCTGGAGAAGAGTCAGGTTCGGGCGATTTTGTCACGCATGGTCAAGAACCTCTTGGCCATCTACACTAAGGCTGACGACTCCGTAAAAATTGCTCGCTTGACCAAGTTTATCGAAATCCTCGGCGGGGCTCCTCGCGAGGAAGGGCTTTAACAGGATGCTGAAAAAGTCCGCCAGCCGCGTTCCCACGCCGTACTGAAACCGGTGAAGCGT
>JAOUGT010000104.1 GCA_029865485.1 Nitrospira sp. | reverse complement strand
CGGTGAAGCGTGAAGCGCAGGATGGCATGGCGAGAGAAAAACGAAAGAGAGCTACGGTCTTGCCTGAGAAACAGCGGGAGAGAATCGAACCCCTTTTGAGCAGTCATCATGATACGGATGTCGGCACGTCTGATGTGCTCCCCAGCCGAATTCCGTGAACGCTGCTGGGTTGCTCCACAGTCCACTAAAGCTTAATGGTCAAAAGATCCTTCCCCTTCCAGATCTTGCCCTCATACTCCTCACCAGCCTGAGCCTTGACGTCATAGCGATCAGCCACCGGATAAAAGTGCGAGAGCACCAGCTGGCCCACTCCGGCTTCTCTCGCCACCTGGCCGCACTGTCCTGCATGGAGATGAGCGGGTCCAGGCTTATTCGCGGGAAATGAACAATCCAGTACGGCCACATCGGCATCGCGACACAATGAAATCAGCGCATCGCAGTATTGGGTGTCTCCCGAGTACACCACCACTTTCCCTCGGTACTCAATCCGATAGCCGACGCTCGACAGATCGGGAACATGGACGACTGGTTTGGGAATGATACGGGTCTCTCCGATCGAGAAAGGCCTGTTAGATACCTCTTTGAATGTGACGCGGAACGGCGCCGATGAAAAGCTGGGGAAACTCTGCATGATCGACCGCAAGAGTCGGATCGTGCCTTTGGGGCCGATCAGAGTCATCCCTGGGTGATGGCCACCACCGTATTTGGCATAGATCACGGCGTCGAAAAAGAAGGTGATGAAGTCGGAAAAATGGTCCGCGTGAAAATGAGAGAACAAGATGTGCGTGATCGTGTGCCGGTTCACTCCGGCTTTGATCAGATTCATCAAGGTGCGTGGACCGAAATCCAGAATGATCGATTGATCCGTGCGCACCAGATAGCCGGCTGCCGCACGTGTAGGATGCACGTTGGTTCCAGAACCAAGAATCGTCAGGCGCATCGGTCTAACCTGTGGACCATACGGTTAAGAAGCCACATTCAGCTGCTCAAGGACATGTTGTGCTTCAATCAAATCAGGGTTGGGTCCTGGTCCACTAATCTTGCAGTGGACGGATGCTAAGATACCTCTAGCAGTATCCGATTTGCCTTGCTTCCGCAAGAGCTTCGCCATACTGACGGCAGCTCGAAGTTCCAACATCTTTGCATGCTGGTTTTGAGCAATCGTCAGAGCTTCGGAAAAGCACTGTTCCGCCGCACCAATTGATTGGTCAGATTGCGCCAACAACAATTCGCCTTTCAAGCGAAACAGTTCAGCCTGCCAGCACAGCTCTCCCTGAGTGGCGGCAAGGTCCTGCGCCTGCTGGATGGCAAGCAAACCGTCGGCAAGTTGCCGATTCCGTAAATGGTTCTCGGCCAATAGGGCCAGGGTATACGTATGGTTGAGACTCGCTTTGGCTCTCTGCGCCGCGGAGAGTCCTTCCACTAAGCGTTCGATTCCGTTTTCTCCTCCCTGTTCGGCCAGAGCCCAGCCTTGAAAGGACGTCGCCCAGGCTAAGGGCACCTCAAACGAATATTTTGTCGCCAACTCAATGGCTTCTTCGGTAAGAAGGAGTGTTCGTTGAACGTTGCGGAGAGTTGAATAGATCCATGAAGCAGTCGCTAACGTAAAGGCCATGGTGAATGGATGCTCTAGTTCTCTGGCCATTTCGATGGCCTCTGCTACCAACACTTCAACCTGATCAAGCTCGCCCAACAGCCAGAAGACTCGTGCCAGCATGATTCGCGCCGTGATGCCGGGATCCTGGGTATAGGGCAAGGCCTGGGCGTGATGTCTTTCTGGATCGTAGAGAGACTTGGCAGAAAGCAAATGCGTCTTGGCCTCCTGGAACCGACCAAGGAACAAATACGTCGACCCCACACTTTCATGAGCTCGAATCAACAAATCGGGGTTACCCTGGTGTGTGGCCCATGCGAGAAGGCCTGCGGCCAGCTCGCAGGCCTTGGCAAGAGGTCCTCTCACAAGATGAAACACCCATACCCCCCACAGCGAGAGAAAATATTGCTCGGAACTTGGATTCTCTTGTGAGAGCGTTCTAGCCCGTGAATAATTGTGTTCGATGTCGTCGGAGGCATACCCTTTTAGCGATTGCAATGGGGCTCCACGTGCAATCAGGAGATCCAATTCTAAGTGGTCACGCTCAGCTCCACCAGGAAGATCCTTGAGCATATAGAGAGCACGATCGAAGTGACTGAGTGCTTCGATATTGGCAGATCGTGCAACATCTCGTTGGGCCGCAAGGTGCCAATAGGCCACGGCTCTCTCTACCAATCCGGCCTGCTCAAAATGATGCGCCAGCAACTCAGGTTCCGTTTTGGCACGTTCTGCAAACTTACTCTCCAGCGCTTTTGCGATCCGAGTATGGAGGACCCGACGAGATTTTTTGGGCAACGTGTTATACGCCGCGTCCTGAATGAGTGCATGTTTGAAAATGAACTTAGCAGTCGAGATCTCACCCTCCTGGAAAATGAGCCCTGCTGCGCTCAGCAGATGAAGCACGTTCCGTAATTCACTCTCGTTGACATCAACGGTCTCTTGTAAGAGTTCGTAGCTAAACTCCCGCCCGATCGCGGATCCGATTTGGATGATCTCCTTGGCCGGTCCCAATCGGTCGATCCTCTCCATGAGCAAGGCTTGCAGACTGTCCGGGATGCTCAGTGGTATGAGTGGAACGCCTAATGCACCGGAGTTGGTTCCTTCGGCCAGCAATCCGACGTCGAGCAAATTCTCCGTCAATGCCGCAATATAGAGTGGGACCCCATCGGCCTTGGCGAGGATGGTCTGTTGCACCTCTGGCGGAATCACTCGTCCACCGGTCATTGCTGCAAGGAGCTCAGCACTTTGCCGGCGGGGAAGTCGATTCAGCGTCAGAAACGTGACATGGCCATAATCACTCCACACCGGCTTGAAGTCGGGCCGAAAGGTGATCAGCAATAACACGCGCATCCGCTGAATGCGGTCGATGACTCTCGTCAGAAGGTCCATGGTTGTCGGATCAAGCCAATGGGCGTCTTCCACAATGAAGAGTGCCGAGCAACGATCGGCCAGTCTTTGGAGTTGTTGCACAAGCGCTTCAAGCGTCATGTCCTTCCGTTTGTCCGATGACATCGTGAGGAGCGGCTGCTGCACATCCCCAGGAATCGAGAGGAGTTCCGCCAGCAATGCCACGGTGGTCTGGTTGTCGATGCCGGTGCGACTGGCGAAAGTGTCGAGTTTCTCCCGTTGCGTCTGAGCATCGTCCTCACGCGTCAGTGCCACTGCCTGTTGAAGACAATGGATCACAGGATGCAACGCCGTATTCGCGTGATAGGGCGAACATTGCAATTGAACCGTCAGGCAGTCCTCCCCGACCAGCTGGTCGCGCAGATGAACGGTAAGACACGACTTTCCAATGCCGGCCTCACCGCATAGAAGTACGGCCTGTCCTTCCCCACCAACGGCTTCTCGCCAGCGTCCCAAGAGCAGCGCCGATTCGTGCTCCCTTCCGACAAAACTGCCCAATCGTCCGGATCGGTACGAGTCAAACCGGCTGACCGACACCTTGGTGCCTAGAACCTGCCAGACCTCAATCGGCGTATCGAATCCCTTGAGAGACACGCGCTCTGCATCTGCAAATTCGAACTCATGCCCCACAAGCCGCTTCGTCGCCGAGTCTACAACCAACTGATTGGGTGCAGCCACGCCTTGAAGACGCGAGGCCAGATTCGGCGTTTCACCGAACACCGACCGTTCTTGGGCCGTTTCCTGTCCGATCATTTCTCCAACGATCACTTTCCCAGTCGCTATTCCGATTCGCACTGCGACTTCGGACTCGTGTGCCGAAAACTTCTCTCGAGAAGAGGTCTTCACCAAATGTAAAATGGCCAGGCCGGCATGTATTGCTCGTTCGGCGTCGTGCTCGTGCGCGTGCGGATAGCCGAAATACACCAACAGTCCATCACCCATATATTTTGCGACATACCCGTTGAACCGCCCAACCGCTTGACTACAGGCGTCCAAAAACCGTCGGATAATTTCTTGCACATCTTCGGGATCTAACCGGCGGGCCAGTGCGGTCGATCCGACAAGATCACAAAACATGACGGTCAGCTGTCGCCGCTCTGCTTGATCTCGACCGGAAGCAGGCGGCGTGAGGGTCGCAGACGGGGGAATGGTTGCAGCCTCTGCCTGCTCTCTCTGACTGTTCTGCGACAACTGCGAAATGGCGCGCAGGAGCTTTTTACGATGGCCGAGCAGCACACCCAAGGACGTCAGGTCCTCGTCGGTCAGCTCAGGTAACACATCCCAGGTGATGGCATTCTGCTGAAAGATTTCGCAGTAGCGATCCAGCCCAAGGCTTTCCAGCCATGCGGTTACGAGATCATCCATGGTCAAGGTACCCGGCAGCGGCACGAGTGGGATGCACGTTGGTTCCAGAACCGAGAATCGTCAAACGCATAAGCGAGAGTGATCCGATTGCAAAGCATTCATGAGGTCATGGTAAGCCGATCAAGAAGGGCCTGTGCTTCGATGACATCAGGGTTGACACATTGGTCAGCAAACTTGGAGCGAACCGAACTCAAGATGCGTCGAGCACGATCGAGTTGGTTCTGTTTTTTTAACAGCCGCGCCATGCTTGTGGCGGCGCGAAGTTCCAGCATTCTTGCGTGCTGATCCTGCGCAATCTTCATAGCTCCAGAAAAACACTGTTCTGCGGCCGAGATCGATTGCTCGGAACGCTCCAGCAGCAGTTCTCCTCTTAGCCGAAATATTTCCGCTTCCCAACAGCGCTCCTCAAGTGAGTGCACAAGCTTCTCCGCCTCCGCCAGTGCACTCAGACCTTCGTCGATCCGGTGCTGCCGCAAATAGATCCCTGCAAGCAGCGTCAACATATACGTGCTATTGAGATTCGCCCCGATAGTTTGCGCAGCGGAGATTACCTTCATTAACCGGCTCAGACTTTCCTGATGACCCTTATGGGCAAGTGCCCAACTGTGAAAGAAGGTCGCCCAGGCTAACGTCACTTGAAAGGAGTGGGTAGTGGAAAGAGCCATCGCTTCGTCAGATAGGGCCAAGATTCTGTCGGCATCACCCATCCCGGCATAAATCCAACCACTCGTTGCGAGAGCAAAGGCCAACGTGAAGGGGTGCTCCAACTCCCTTGCCCTACTGATGGCTTCCTGCATCAGTGCGTCGACCTGATCGACCTCGCCCAATACCCAGAGCGTTCTGGCCAGCACGATTCTAGCTGATACGCCGGGATCTTGAGTGTAGTCCAGGATCGGTGAGTGATGTCTATGAACGTCGTACAGCTCCTTCGCGGCAATCAGATGGGCCTTGGCTTCGACATACCGACCGAGAAATTGATAGGTGAACCCCGCACTCTCGTGCGCGAGAATCAACATATTCTGGTCATGCCGGTGGATGGCCTGCGAGAGGAGGTCTTCCACCAAGATGCGGGCCTTGGTGTAAGCCCCCCTGACGAGATGAAAGACCCATAACCCCCGGATAGCAAGAAAGTGGTGATCGGACTCGCTGTGTTCCTGTGAAAGTTCCCTTGCCCTGAGATAATTACGCTCGACCTCCAGCGACGCGTAGCCCTTCACCCTCTGCAGTGGGAATCCTCGCACGATCAGAAGATCTAATTCCAAGGCATCACGGTTCACGCCCGCAGGCAGATCCTCCAGCAACATAAGCGCACTATTGAAATGGTTCAGCGCTTCGATATTCGCTGACTGAGCCGCATCTCTTCGGGCTGCACGACGCCAATAGTCCAGGGCTTGGGTGACCAATCTTGCCTGCTCATAATGATACGCAAGGAGTTCCGGCTCCAATTGCGAGCGCTCGGGAAACTTTTCTTCCACCGTTTTAGCAATCCGGGCATGGAGGAGCCGGCGAGATTTCTTGGGGAGCGTGTGATAGGCCGCGTCCTGGACGAGCGCATGCTTGAACTGATATCGCGCAACCGATCCGTCACCCTCCTTCACCATGAGCCCTGACGCGACGACAGGAGCGAGAGCGTTGGAGAGCGCACCATCCGATACATCGGCGACAGCCTGCAGCAGCTCATAGGTAAATTCCCGTCCGATGGCTGCTCCGATCTGAATGATGTCCTTGCCCGGCCCCAATCGGTCGACCCGTTCCATGAGCAACGCGTGCAGACTGTCTGGAATGACCAGTTCTCGTAACGGGGTCTTGAGGGTGAATGCGTCGGCTCCCTCCTCTAGAAATCCGGTCCGAAGCAGATTCTCCATGAACTCTTCGAGATACAACGGGACGCCGTCGGTCTTCATCAGAATCGCCTCCTGCACCTCCTGCGGGAGACCCTTTCCGCCGGTCATGGACGCAATCAACTCGGCGCTCTGCCGGCGCGCAAGTCGATTCAGTGTCAGCAAGGAGACGTGACTGGATTCCGCCCACACCGGCCTGAATTCCGGCCGCGCGGTGATCAGCACCAACGCACGCATCCGCCTGATCCGATTCATGATTCGCGTCAGGAGATCCAGCGTGGTTGGATCAATCCAATGTGCGTCTTCCACGATAAACAACACCGGGGATCGATCCGCCAGCTTCTGGAGGTACTGCACGAGAGCCTCCAACGTCATGTCCTTGCGTCTGTCGGGCGCAAGGTTCAACAGCTGGTTCTGCGCATCACTGTGGATCGAAAGCAGATCGGTAAGTAAGGCACTCGTGACGCGATCGTTGAGTCCTCTGTCGGCCATCAGCGTGTCAATCTTCCGCTGTTGCGTGGAGGCGTCGTCTTCATCAGCGAACCCCGCGGCGTGCCGCAGATAGGTCATCACCGGGTAGAGCGCCGTATTGGTATGGTAGGGAGAGCACTGCAACGGGATGGCTTCGTGATCATTTTCCGAAAGCCGGTCGCAGAGACAACGGACCAGTCGAGACTTACCGATGCCGGCTTCACCACGGAGCAGAACGACTTGTCCAAGGCCTTCGACGGCGTCCCCCCACCGATCGAGAAGCAGCGCGGTTTCGTGCTCTCGACCGATGAACTTGGTCAACCGCTCTGATCGATAGGACTGGAACCGGCTGGCCTGCGGCGTGGCACCCACCACCCGCCAGACCTGGATTGGTGCGTCGAATCCCTTGAGAGAGACGATTCCTGCATCTGCAAATTCGAATTCATTGCCGACAAGCCGCTTCGTCACCGAGTCAACGACCAATTGATTCGGTGCAGCCAGTCCCTGAAGGCGGGCAGCCAGATTCGGAGTTTCCCCAAAAACCGACCGTTCCCTCGCTGTGTCTTGTCCTAAGACTTCTCCCACGATGACCTGTCCAGTTGCGATCCCAATTCGTGCCGCAATGTCGAACCGCTGATGGACAGGATCCTCGCTGGGAAGAGCTTGTACCAAATCCAATACAGCCAGCCCGGCATGGACCGCTCGTTCCGCATCGTGTTCGTGCGCATGCGGATAGCCGAAGTACACCAACAGTCCATCACCCATATACTTTGCGACATACCCGTTGAACCGCCCAACCGCTTGACTACAAGCGTCCAAAAACCGTCGGATAATTTCTTGCACGTCTTCGGGGTCTAACCGGCGAGCCAGTGCGGTCGATCCGACAAGATCACAAAACATCACGGCCAACTGTCGTCGCTCTGCGTAATCGCGACCGGAAATCGGCGGCGTGAGGGTCGCAGACGGGGGAATGGTCGCAGCCTCTGCTTGCTCTCTCTGACTGTTCTGCGACAACTGCGAAATGGCGCGCAGGAGCTTTTTACGATGGCCGAGCAGCACACCCAAGGACGTCAGGTCCTCGTCGGTCAGCTCAGGCAGCACATCCCACGTAATGGCATGCTGTTGAAACACGTCTCGATAGCAATCGAGACCAAGGCTTTCGAGCCAGGAGGAGACACGATCATTCATAGCAGTGTCGACACGCGAGCAATAACTCCTGCCGGATCGGCAGATATCGCACGGGTACGAGAAAGATTCGTCATAGTCCTGATAAAACGGCCAAGTATGGCCATTGCCGAAAGAACCTGTCAATCACGGCGTTACGATGCCGGAGCTGCATAACGAGGGATCGCAACATGCAGACTACTATACCGATTCGTTGACGATCACGTGATTGCACCCGTATGATCCTGCCCCCATGACTACTCGTCAGGAACCAAGCCAGTTTAATCCAGTATGGCTCGTCCTACTCCTCATCCTTGTCATCTCCAGCGTCTGGATCTGGAAACGGCTCTCAGTTGAGACTCAGGATTATATTGTCGATCAGGCCGTCCCGATGACCGCCATCGGGCTGGTGATAGCCGTCCTTCTGGTTATCCCGATCCGGGCCGTACTTCGCCGACGCGCACGATCTCGGGAAAGGACCCGACTCTTGATGCTGTTTGGACGAGAAACCACGCAAGAGAAAAAACTTGACCTTGCCTTTGCGCTCTTGGAAAACAACGAGTACCACATCAATGGGCTTGAATCCGTGGTCCCGGCCCTGAAAGAACTGTTGGCATCAACTCTCCAACGGGCCTTGGGTGACAAGCAGCATCGCATCCGCGGCATGGCCGCCAGCCACCTCGGTGCGTTACAAGATCTGTCAGTTGTGCCACTGTTGCTCAAGGCCCTTGAAGACGACCATGCCTATGTGCGTGCCTGCGCCGCGTTAGGACTGGGCCGCTTGCGGGCTAATGACGCGCGGGAGCGTTTGAAGATGGCCATGGAGCATGATTGGGATCAGACGGTCAGAAGTCGGGCCAGGGAGGCACTAGAGCGGATGCGGACCTAACATTTTTCCAATAGGCGTTCACAAACCGGTTCTGCCCTGTTGGTTTGTATTGGTCTATCCCTACACCCACTCGATCACGGCGATTTCAGGCCGGCAGTTCCATCGAAAGGGCAGGAAGGACCAGCCCAGCCCTCGATTGACGTACAGCCTATGCACACCGGACCGATGCCATCCCGCGATCCGGCCGTTACATCCGGGCGGAAGCCAGAAGGTCGGAATCCCCGGCACACGCCATTGCCCGCCGTGGCTGTGCCCGCACAAGATCAAATCGATGGCGTGGTGCGGCTCCACCTGGTCGAGAATATTGGGGGCATGAGCCAGCAGCAGCGTAAACCGATGGCCCGCAGAAGGTGGGAGGTATCGCAGATCCGCCCGGTGGAGCGATGGATCATCGACGCCGACGATCACCAACTCTCCCCCTTCCACTGACACGACAGACTGTTGATTCACCAACAAGGTGATCTTGTGCCGATCGGCCAGTTCGGCATACTCTGCCACCGGCACACCGCTGTAATGATCGTGATTGCCCAGGGTCATGTACACCGGGGCAATATCTCGAAGACGGCCAAGAAACTGGAACAGATGGGACAGCCCTTCTGGTACATTGAGCAGATCTCCGGTGATCACAATCCAGTCCGGCTGGAGATTGCCGACGATGTGGATGATACGATCATGGCGCGAACCATATCGGTCGATATGCAGATCGGTGAGATGAACGACTCGACGACCGGCCAGCAACCCATGCATATGGGTATGTCGAGTCACTTCATAGTCGGCTAGGCCGAATTCCCAGTCTGGGGCAATGCTGAACAGTTGGTAGAGGGGATGCCCCAGCGCATGGCCGATGGAGGCTCGCACGCGATCAGGCCAAGACGCTGTACGTCGCGTGCTCATCGTACTCCTTTCCACATCGGATGAGAGAAAGTATAGCATGCAGCAATCTGCGCCAACTCGAATGGACCGACGCATGGAGCCGCTACACGAACCCTTTCTCACAAACGACCTTCCCGGTATCGGTGGACGAATCCGTGCTGTGCCGGAAGACTTTCAAGTTGAAGAGCGACCGCTCTACCTGCCCTGCGGAGAGGGAGAACATCTTTACATCACCATCACGAAACGAGGGCTGTCCACACCCGATCTCGTCCGACGGCTTTCCTCGACGTTGGGACTCAAGGCTCAGGCTATCGGTGTCGCCGGCCAGAAAGATGCGCGAGCAGTTACGACACAGATGATCTCCTTGCAAGGCCTGCCCCCGGAACAGGTGGCTCGCCTCTCCATCGATGACACCATCCTGAACGTGACCGTCCTCGGACGTCATCGGAACCGGCTCCGCACCGGGCACCATGCCGGTAATCGTTTCCGGCTGACCATTCGAGAGGTCGCCGACCATGCCGCCGAGACCGTCCCGGCAGTGCTTGCGCAGCTGAGCCGACGAGGGGTCCCCAACTATTTTGGCCCTCAACGACAAGGAAAGGACGGGGCCAACTACCTCACCGGTGCCGCCCTCCTCCATGATGCCCGACGGCGCGACAAGATGAACCGCAATCAGCGCATCTGGTATCTCAATACGTATCAGTCATTCCTGTTCAATCGAATCCTTTCCCGCCGGATCGAACAGATCGATAAAGTCTTCCTCGGCGATTGGGCGATGAAGTCCGACAACGGCGCCTGCTTTGAGGTCAACGATGCCGAAAAGGAACAACCGCGTGTGGATCGCTTTGAGATCAGCCCGACCGGAATTCTCTTTGGATCGCGCGTGTCTTGGGCCAGCGGTGAGCCCGGCGCGATCGAAGAGACCGTCATGACCGACGCCGGCGCCACCAAAGAGGCTCTCATCACCGCCGCCAAGGCCTGTGGATTTCGAGGCGAGCGCCGTGCCCTTCGCGTCCCGCTGACCGAGCTGGAATGGTCCCTGAGCAGGAATATCCTCACGCTCTCATTCGGACTCCCACCTGGTGCCTATGCCACGAGTGTGTTGCGTGAGTTGATGAAAGTTTCTCCCATAAACGCCTAGTTCAGAACCCTCATTTCATTTTCCCCACGAAACTGGGTGGTACAATACACATACCTGCCGTCACGAACCTTGGCAGTGTTCAGGTGAACCACGTCAGCATGGACACCACTTCGTGTTGCGCAAAACTTGCCAGGGCGTTAGGAAAACAGTTGTGAGCAGACTCCTGGTCTGCCCACCCGACTTTTTCGGGATCGAGTACGAAATCAATCCCTGGATGCGGCTCAGCAACCGAGTCGACCATGAACGGGCCGTCTCACAGTGGCAGACCTTGATGGGAGTTTTTGAGAGGCATCTAGGTATCGTGCTCGAACGACTGGCTCCCGTTCCCGGATTACCGGATCTTGTGTTTACGGCGAATGCCGGGTTGGTGGTCGGACGAACGGCGGTCGTAAGTCGCTTCCGGTATCCTGAGCGCCAGCCCGAGGAGGCTCATGTTGAACAGTGGTTTTGCGAACAGGGGTATGAGGTGATGACGGTCGGCTCAGGACTTCACTTCGAGGGTGCCGGCGATCTCTTAGGATTTCCCGATATTTGGTTCGGCGGATACCGACAACGATCGGATATCGGCGTGTACCCGATCCTCAGCGAGCGGTTCCATCGAGAAATCATTCCGCTCGAACTTATCGACAATCGCTTCTACCATCTCGATACCTGTTTCTGTCCGCTGAGCGGTGGGGAGCTTCTTTACTTTCCAGAGGCGTTCGAGGGCGATGGCCGGCAGGCGATCGCTGAACGTATTCCCGACGAGCTCCGATTCGCGGTCCCACATGACGAAGCAGTCCAATTCGCCTGCAACGCCGTCTG
>JAOUGT010000226.1 GCA_029865485.1 Nitrospira sp. | reverse complement strand
CGACTGTCACTGCCGTTGCCTCCAATAAACAGGCAGGAGATCGGGCTGTTCAGGCTGCTTTCGATGAAATAAAGCGGCTTGAACTGCTCTTGAGTACCTGGCGTTCAGATAGCGAACTCTCACAGGTAAATGCCAAAGCCGGTCGTCAATCTGTACGGGTCAGTCGAGAGACCCTTGATGTGGTTGTTCGATCTCTGGAAATGGCGCGGCTTACCCAAGGAGGATTCAATATTGCCCTGGGACCTGCAATCGAAGCCTGGAGTATGACCGAACGGCAGCAGATTCCCGATGAGGGCGAATTGGAGCGGTTGAAGCCGCTTGTCGATTGGACCAGCATTCAAATCGATAAGCAGGTGCAGATGATTTATCTGCCGCATAGGGGAATGCGCATTGATGTCGGTGGAATTGGGAAGGGCTATGCAGCTGATCGGGCGGTCGAGGTCATGAAACGAGCAGGTGCTAAAGGTGGCGTGGTCGCCTTATCCGGAGACATCAAGGCATTTGGTGTGCTCCCGGACGGAACAGGGTTTCCTGTTGGGATTAGGCATCCCCGTGAGGAGGGAACCTTGATCGGCACCATTGATTTGCAGGATGAAGCAATTTCAACGGCCGGCGACTATGAGCGGTTCTTTGAACGGGATGGCGTTCGGTATCACCATATCCTAGACCCACATACGCTGCAGCCTGCACGTGGATGTCAGAGTGTCACCGTTATTGCAAAAGAAGGCACCTTGGCGGATGGGTTGGATACAGGGATTTTTGTGCTAGGACCGGAGGAAGGGATGGCGCTGGTCGAACGCTTGCCCGACGTGGAAGCAATCATTGTTGATCAGGACGGGAGAATGGCGGTGTCATCCGGGCTCCGTGATCGACTGCATCGGCCCTGAGAATCGGACTTGATGATTACCGAGCCGTTCTCAAGTCGTAATTGATCGAGAACTTCACCGATATCTGTGGGCGTTCAAGTGGGTGTGCGAGTTTTACCGGTGGGCCATTTCTGACGTCTTCCAACGCAACCAAGTCCAAGGCGGCGTTCCCTGAACCCTTGGCGATCCGCACATCGCTCAGCGAACCATCCTCGTGCAAGCGCGCAACCAGTGTGACTTTCCCCTCAATGCCCTCGGCACGCAATACGGCGGGGTAGCGTTTGTCCAGCCCCTCGATCCACTGTGCCATAAGAGTGGCGAGCCATCCATAATCGACATTAGTCGATCGCGGTGAACCGGCCGACGCTACCGAAGTATCCGTGTCAGGCAAAGGGGTTGAGGAGGGATTCGCATCAGATGGTGATGCGGGTGACGGATTGATGTCGGTATGGGGAGCCGAAGCAGGCTCGGACAATGGCACAAGCTCAGGTGATGAAGGCGCTGGTACGGCTGGTATCGGTTGTGATTCACCCGGGAGTGGTTTCATCTGTGGAGTCGGTGGAGCAACCGTCGCTGTTAATGCTGATGGTGATGAAGCAACGGATGTTGACTTCATGGGTTGAACCGGACGGACTGGCGAAGGAGTACTCTTAGCTCGCGGAGTTGTAGGCTCGATCGGAGCACGAGCTGTTGCCGAAGGCGAAAGAGTTGCCACCATTGCCACATTCCATTTGAAAGGTTCTCCTTGTGGGGCCAGATGAATACGTTGCACGAAAAGGATAGTGGCAAGGGCCAAGCCGCCATGCACAAGACAAGAAAGAAGCCACCCAGTGGCCGTGGCACTGGAACCATCAAGAGGAGGTTGCGGTCTGTCTTGCATTTAGAGCCGAATGACCTCCAAGCTCACCTGCTGAAATCCCAAGCCGCGAATCTCATCGACGAGTGCCACGAACTTTTCGAGTAATGTGACCTTGTCCGCACGAACGACCACGGCCGACTCGCGAGGCCGAGAACTCAGGACCGTGGGAAGGCCCCCTTCTGGGACCGGCGTATCGTTGACAAACAGGTTCCCTTCCGCCGTCAAGGCAATCACGATGGGCACGTCTTGCCGATCGCTGACTTCCTTCGCTTTGGCGAGGTTGACGGGAATCTGGCCTGTGCTGATGAAGGTGGCCGTGGTCAACACGATGACCAGGAGAACCAACATCACATCCACGAGCGGAATGACGTTGATTTGATCAATATCCCGATCCATGTTGCGCCTTGTAGGTTGTCAGAAGTTCAGTGACGCGTCGACGCAGCAGGTTATTCATGACGACGCAGGGAATCGCGACCAGCAGACCGACCGCCGTTGCTTTCAACGCCAGGCTTAACCCGATCATGATGGTATTCACGGCCATTGTGCCTGACGTCCCCATCGTATGGAAGGTTAGCATAATGCCAAGCACCGTTCCGAGGAGGCCAATATAGGGGGCGTTGGCCGCAACGGTTCCAATCACGACCAGGCGTTTGGTCAGGGTGATTTCCAGCAGCTGCACGTTGGAAAACTGAGAGATGTTGATACGCTTGTAGAACAACCATCGTTCAATGGCCACGGCGACGGACCACACACTGAGTACCAATAAGAGACCAATAACCCCGTAATCAATGACGTCTTTCAATGCGTCCATCGCAACTCCTCACATTGTGGAAGGGTATTCAAGTCGGGTGGGGATGGGGACCTCAGCGTTTGGTCATCCATGCCAGATTTCTGGGGAGGCTGTCAATCTCCACCTGCATTCGCTCTCCCCCACTGTCGCTACGGACGAGAGGGCCCTTCAGCCTGAAACAGTACGGTATGGGTGGCTGAAACACGGAGTTCAACAGAGGTGCCTTCTTGGTAGACGCTGGTCGAGCTTTCGCTACTGTGGACGATCTGTCCGGAAGGGAGTTGAACTGTATAGAGATTTTCTGATCCGCGGAATTGCCTGGCCACGATTCTGGGGGTTGCAGATGTGTCTGGCACGAGATGGACGTCGTCTGGGCGAATCATGACGGCGACATGGTCTCCTTCTGACCCGTTGATCGTATTGGGGAACGTTCCCAGCTCAGTGTGAATCAACCCCTGTTGAATCCGGCCGGCAATAAAGTCGGCCTGCCCCACGAAGTCGGCCACGAACCGCGTGGCTGGGAGATGGTAAATGAGTTCAGGGGTATCCATCTGTTCGAGCACCCCCTGATTCAACACCGCGATACGATCGGCCATGGCAAAGGCTTCGTCATGGTCATGCGTGACCATGATGCTGGTGGTCTTCATCCGGCGTAACAGGGCGTGGACCTCTTGGCGCATGCGACCGGCCATGTCGGGGTCGAGGTTGCTGAACGGTTCATCCAGTAAAAGTAACACCGGGTTTTGCACCAAGGCCCGTGAGAGCGCCACGCGCTGCTGCTGCCCTCCGGATAACTCATGGGGGTATCGGCGCTCAAAGCCCTCCATGCCGGTCAGGCACAACATCTCCTCGATACGGCGTTTTTGCTCTGCCCTCGGTAAGTGGTGGAGTCCAAACGCGATATTGTCGGCGACACGCAGATGCGGAAAGAGGGCGTATTCCTGAAAGACCATGCCGACACGGCGATGTTCCGTTGGAACGGTCTTCACGGGCGACGAGACCACCTGTCCTGATAACAGTATTTCGCCAGACTGTACCGGCTCGAATCCGGCAATGGCCCGCAGAACGGTGGTCTTCCCACAGCCGGACGGCCCAAGTAGGCAGATGATTTCCCCTTCCCTGGCAGAAAAGGAAATGTCGCGAATCGCAGGTCGATTTGGATCGTAAGCACAGGAGATGGAGCGAAGCTCCAAGATCGAAGTTGCCTGAGGGAAGTGGTGAGCACGTGTGGATGGTTGGTCGGTATCCATCGGTCTATGTTGTGCAGGTGTGTTCATGAAGGGTCTCTACGCGGCGCGCCAATCCCGGGAGCGTAATAACGCGAGCGCGGGCAGGCCGACGAGCACAATTAAGAGGGCAGAGGGGGCCCCCAGTTGATAGTACTCTTCGCTGGCCTCAAGCCAGACGCGGATGGCCAATGTGTCGAACCCGACGGGGCGAAGCAAAAGTGTGGCAGGAAGCTCTTTCATGGTCTGAAGAAAGATGAGTACCCATGCGACGATGACTCCGTTGCGGATGAGCGGGAGCGTCACATGCCGCATGGTGTCGCGAGCGCTCATGCCCAACGTCCGTGCCACTTCTTCTACATTGGGAGTAATCTGTTGAATCGATGGCTCCAGTGATTGTAAGCCGGCCGGGAGGAAATGGATGACATAGGCGACGATCAATACCAACACAGTTCCGTAGAAGAACGGTAGAACTTTCAAGAAGAGGACCAACACGGCAAGTGCCGCGACTGGTCCTGGTAGGACGTAGCCGGCATAGGCAGCCTGGAGGCATCCGGTATTGAGCCAGGTGGGTTTCCGACTTGCCAGATAGGCCAGTGGCAGTCCAACCAGCACGGCGGCTGTGGCAGCCAAGGTCGCGAGGAGGGCGCTGTTCCAGACAAAGCCGAAGAATCGCGCATCGAGTATGGCGAGAGCCTCAGGAGAGAGACTCCACATGATCAGTAGAGACACTGGGATGCCGAAGGATGCTCCCACGATCACGCAGAGAGATGTTGTAAGGCCTGCTGCCTGGAGCCAATTGCAATGGATCCGTTGCGGAGCTCGATAGCGACCGGCTGTCTGGTAAAAGCGACTTTTGCGACGAAACCATCGTTCAGTCAACAAAAACAGGAGTGCCAGAACGACCAGCAACAGGCTCAGAATACTCGCGGCCTGGTTGTCCAATTGCCCGGTCATTTGTTGAAACACGGCATAGGTCAATGTCTGGTAGCGCAACAGTGACACGGCGCCGAAATCGGAGACGACGTAGAGGATGACCAGTGCCACACCGGCGACGATGGATGGCCGTAACAGCGGGAGAGTGACGGAGAGGATTCTTCTCAGGGGAGAAGCGCCGCAAGTACGGGCGACTTCTTCGAATGACACGTTAAAATTCAGGAGGGCGCTCCGGGTGAGCAAATAGATGAATGGGAACGTATCCAGCGCCATGACCAACGTGGCGCCCAAAAAACTTTGCGGTGAGAACATTCTGGCATGCGGGCCGGCTAGATACTGCCAGAGCTGTTCGACCGGGCCGCCGAATCCCAAGAGATAGTTGAAGACATAGGCCAGCACGTA
>JAOUGT010000225.1 GCA_029865485.1 Nitrospira sp. | reverse complement strand
TATGGCCAGCATGCTGCACCCGCCATTGATTTGGTCATGGCGGAAGTTCGCTCCGATCTTGGATCCCAAGCCTTTAATGAATTGGTTGACGAGTTTGACCTTGAGTTGATGTACAACATCGCCCCCATGGAATCGGACCACTCCAACAGTTGAGTCCGTCCTGATCAAACAGCTCGCATGACCTGTCCCCATCCTTTTCTATGCCGCTGATCTGGGCCGCCATCTCCGCACATGGATTCGGTCATGCCGCCCAAGTGGTGCCGGTGCTCAATGCCTTGGGTGGTCTGGTTCCAGACCTTCGCGTGCTCCTGCGCACGACCGTGCCTGCCTCATTCTTTGTCGACCGTCTCAAGATTCCATGGGAAATCAGTCCCGTCCAACAAGACGTCGGCTGCATTCAACAGGGTCCCATGACGATTAATGTCGAGGCGACGTGGCATGAACACCACCTATTCCACCACACCTGGGAAGAGCGGCTTCAGACTGAAGTTGCCTCAATGCAGGCGGTTCGACCTGATCTGATCCTTGCCGATACCCCGTACCTCGCATTGGCAGCGGGGCACGCTGCTTCGATTCCGACCGTTGCCCTCGCCAGTTTCACCTGGGATTTGATCTTGTCTGAATACCAGACTCCTCCTTCAATCGATGGCCAAGCAATCTTACGGTCTATTCGAGAGGCCTATGGCCAAGCGGATTTCGCCCTGCGAATCACTCCCTCCCCCACATTGGACTGTTTCCAACGAGTCATCACGATTCCTCCGATTGCCGAACCGGCTCTCTCTGCCCGCCTACAACTCGCCGAGTTCCTGGCCCTGACGCCCGATGAACGAACGGTGCTGATCGGATTCGGAGGGATTCCGCTCACATCGCTTCCGTTTGAGGCAATCGAGTCACTTCCCGGCTATCGTTTTATCTTTGATGGCTCTATTCCGTCCAACAGTAGGCGATTCGTCTCGATCAAGTCCCTCCCGCTTTCGTTCAAGACGTTGCTCGCCTCAGTTGATATGGTCATGACCAAGCCAGGATATGGAACTCTGGTCGAAGCCGTCGCTTTACACATCCCGACCGTGTACGTTCGTCGCTACAACTTCGGAGACGAACAATCTTTAGTGAACTACCTGCACCGCTACGGGAAAGGGATCGAGCTTTCCATGGACGACTTCATGAAAGGCCGATGGGCCACAACGCTTGAGAAAGCCATCACCCTTCCCGCCACGACCTCACCTCCAGAACCGCAAGGCGCAAGCGAAGCAGCCACCACTTTGGCGCCGTACTTCAAACACAATTGAAGGTGTCGTAGAGTTTGTCACTCATACACTCTGACACCTTCTCGCGGAACCCCTCGTGTAGGCAACCGCCTTCTCACCCAGATTGAGCGCATCATTTTCCCCCACGAATCTCCAAGCGGCAACCTCCATTCAAAATCAACAACAATTCTATTTTTAGACAAGCGCGAGCCGGTATTTTTTTGCGCGATTTCTTCTTGCCACAAATTCAGGATGCTATAGTTGGGACCGGTTAATAGATCGTCCTCCTATTTCTGACCAACATCGAGCTATGGACACTGCCGCTCAGCACGCCGCGTCTACGATTGACCCCAAAGCTGCCATTCGGGCCGGCAAGGGTGACGACCAGGCCTTCAACCAACTCTATGATCAATCGAGCACGGTACTCTTCAGCTTGGCATTGAGGATACTCGGTAGCCGAGAGGAAGCCGCCGACATCCTTCAGGAAGTCTACGTCGATATCTGGAAACGAGCCGTTCGTTATGATGTCGGACGTGGCACCCCGATCGCCTGGCTCATTACGTTGACCAGGAGTCGAGCCATTGAACGACTACGAGCTTCCGATCCTCAGCTGCGTCGTCAGACGACACTAACCGAGGGCACTGATCATACCGCCATACCTCGGAAATTTGAGAGTCCAGCAGACCAAGCCTTACGAACGGTGATCAGTAAAACACTCGAAGATCTTCCGAAAACGCACCGACAGGCCATCGAATTGGCATACTACGAGGGCCTGCTTCCGGCAGAGATTGCTACCCGGCTCGATCTGCCCTTGGACGCGGTGATGACTCGTCTCAAACTCGGCATGTCGCAACTGCATGAGTCCTTACACACGTACTGGGAGCAAGATCTTTCCGCATGAGACACCAGGATCTTGAAGATACCGTTCCTTTCTACGCGATCGGTGCCCTTGAAAAGATCGAGCGGCAAGCCCTGGAGGCCCATCTGCTTTCCGGATGTGTCCCTTGCCATACCAGGCTGAAGGAGTATCAGTCGGTCGCGGTAGCACTTCCGTTTGAACTCAGGCTTGTCCCACCACCCCGTCACCTCAAAGCAAAGATCATGGATGCCCGCACATTGCCGCTATCGACGGAGGAGACTGCCAATCCATCCGCTAAGCCAAGCCTTGAGCCAGGGGAATGGATGAATCACCTCTTTCCACCATCTCCGACCTCGACACCCTCGTTTGGGTGGATACTCAGCATGGTGCTCCTTGTCGTCCTTGGTATGGTGACATTCCTCAGTTGGAATTCCTCTCCCCAAGATACCCCCACCGCAGACAGAGTCGCAGAACTGCAGACTCAAGCAGTCGAGGCACAAGCCAAGCTGACGACTCTTCGGCAACAACTGAAGGAACGGGAGGAGTCTCTCTCACTGACTCGCGAAGAACTGCAACGGCGTATCACCGAGCTGGCGGAGGTGAAAGATCAATTGATCCAACGCGAAGCCGAGTTGGATGACCTGAAAAGCCATCTTCCGCCACAACGCACGAGACCAACACCCCTACCGTAAGGGTACCGGGCAAGGTCTGCACAGTAATGTTTCGCTCTCCTGTCCCTCTCTCTAGTCCCTGTGCTAGCATGCCTTGTCACTGTGACAGGCGTTACAACATCTCCACCGATGCAACCAGACAGCACTGATTCCCTGTTCATGGAACTGGCACTTCAACAGGCTCGACTTGCTCCCTCAGTCGGAGAAGTCCCGATTGGTGCCGTGCTGGTCTCCGACAACCGCGTGATCGCAGCCGCTCACAACTATCGGGAGATCTCACAAGATCCAACAGCGCATGCCGAGATCATCATCATCAGAAAAGCAGCCGAGCAGCTGAAGACCTGGCGCCTCACCAACACCACACTCTACGTGACGCTGGAACCCTGCCCGATGTGCGCCGGAGCCATTGTGCAAGCTCGCATCGCGAGACTCGTGTTCGGCGCCTGGGATCCCAAGGCTGGAGCCTGTGGGTCCATCCTCGATATTCCTTCCGAACGCCGCTTCAATCATCGAGTGCAGGTGACGGGAGGCCTGTACGAAGAAGAGAGCCGAGCACTCTTGCAGGAGTTTTTCCGAACCAAGAGAGAGACGCTTTCAGAAGAGCGCAAGCTCTCAAAGTCAGTCTCCGCGAGAAGGTCTGATTCATTCTGATTTGTGGCCCCCACCCTTCAAAACGCTGAAAAATCCACCAGTGTTTGCTCAAGACTCAAAAACAGTCAGTGCTTCCCTACGTAAGACCTGACTACATGCAGGACTAGGCAGAACCCGACGATCATCGTGTAATATTCCGCTATGTATCAGCAGACACATAGCCCAGAGACGGCGATATCGGAGGTGTGACACATGAAGCCTTGGAGACACGGAACACCGGCGAGAGTGCTCAGTTTATCTGCCATGGCCTTTGCCTGTGCGTTTCTCACAAGTTGCTCAGTGAAAGGAGCCTCGGCGGAGAGAACAAGCCCTCATCTTCCTGCTCCCTCTGACGCATCAAACGTAATCGTATCCAGCCACGGCAATTACATAGAAACATGCCGGACAAAAGACGTCCCGATTCCGCCTGACTGGAAACGATCCTCATCGGAATGGGAGAGTCATGGCGATCTCAAGACTATCCTACTCACACCGAATGGCTTGGAACAGACTCCGGTTGATGAAACCGCCTTTGCAAGTGTCTGGTCCTATGCACCATCTCAGGGAAGAGGAGCCTGCATTGCGCTAGGCAGGAACAGCGGATCATTTCAAATCATCTGCCAAAGTGCGACGACCGGGCACGCCTGTTTTTGGAGTAACGACCCAAGCTCCTCGCACACAAGCTGGACACCTCAGACAATCGAGATCCCCCTCGCCTCACTCCGCGACCCCGTGCGGGGATTTCCTCCTGGCACCGTTGCCTGTACCGAATGTCATCGCGGAAACAACGCCTTCCTCTATGCTCCTGACGATCCCACCTGGGCCACCGTGCTCCGACCGGAGCAGCCGCACCCGACATTTACCACTCGAGTTGAGCAGTCCGTTCATCACGGGCAACTCACCTTCGGCTCCACAACCGTCACCTATCCCCGTTTTGTCCCCATCGGAGGGCTATCCATGCCGCTTCAGAATCCCCTCCCAACCGCAAGCGGGTGCTCAGGATCCTGTCACGAGCTGCATGTTGACATGTTAAGAAAGGGCCATACAGCGGAAGGATATGTCAGAGTGCCGCGGCCTATGGGGCCGCTCTGCACGGCAAACTCGCCATCGGACGATCCGACGAGGAACTGCTACCAGCGGTAGTGACCGACTATGCCAACACCTGAGATTGACCTGACCCCGATCGTCAATAGTGGGCACCATCGGATCCAGCCGGATGCCGTCAGTGGTGACTTTCTTGGGATGTCGCGATCCATACGATCCTTCACCAGCTCCCGACTCAGAAGTGAGCCCTCAGTTTCGGAACAGGCGTCGTGTCCTGCCCATTCAAGCTATCTACCCATGCTACGTCAGAACTACCTGATCACAAAAGTATTTCTGACAAACTGAGCCGTCTTACCGCATCAGAGATGGCCAGATTCAGATCAGACATTACCCTACTATCTCGCCCTTGAAACTCCTTCGTCTATTTGTATTGCGGTAACCAGTTCATCCCACACCTCCAGACCTTCAGAATAGACTTCTGGCATAACCATGCGTTATGGCTAAGCCCTCAATCATTGATAGTCTCTCACGATGTCGTCGAGGGTGGCCTGGTCGTGCTACTCCCGGCGCTTCTTGAGGGCAGCGAAATCATGTTCGATCGGGTTCAGGTCTGGGGAATACGGGGCGAGAAACAG
>JAOUGT010000224.1 GCA_029865485.1 Nitrospira sp. | reverse complement strand
TCTTATTCGGTTGCTTGGGTGAAGAAATTAAGAGCCAGGCTATATACTTCAGAACCATTCCGTCCCTTGATCAGCCTTCTCACGAGACCGTCACGCACAGGCTCGCTCGCTTTTTCGGCCTTCGGTAGGAGACCTTTCTTCATTTCCATCACATCCATCACAGACCGATTTCTACTCGGACCAAGATTGCCGCTAGAGAACCCCGCTCAGCCTTCTCCGACTGACTCGGTGTTTAGTCCCCCCTGCCACAAGTTGAACTGGGGTTAGCGGTGAGCGTACCTCACCCTCCTCAACTGTCATCTGTTTTTCGCTTTGGCACCATTCTGATCGGACAGAGTTCGGCTAGCCGCTAACACGGTGGAGGGGAAGCATGGCGTACCCCGTGAGATAGCAACACCCAAGACAAGGCATCAAGAGATGAAAACTCCCCCGCACTCCCACAATGAGCAGCTGATCCGTCATCAGATCCCCCATATGGATTTTTTCCCACTGAAATGAGTTTCACTCAAGGGGATAACCTGTCCTGTGCCTTTATGACCTTCCTACAGAAGCAGTCCGGGCTTGCGGTATCGACTCCTCGGATGGATACTCGATAACCCTTTGTTCATCATGACAAAATTTACTTTTGTCTACACTTCAGGCATTGCGAATCACACAGATGTGCCTTTTTTGATACAGGTAAACATTTTATTGATTTAATACTTTACATTTAAAATCATGCTGTTATGTTATGCGAATTATGGCACCTAAATTGCTTATGTCTTTTTGGGCGAATGGTGCCTCGGGAATGAGATTCTAACGAGGGAGGACTTGTGCGGAATCAACAAACCTTAGCATCAACGGTCACCTGTTCCGGCGTCGGGCTTCACTCAGGTCAATCTGCGTCAATCACGCTGCGACCTGCACCGCCAGACACCGGCATCGTTTTCGTTAACCGTAGTTCGGACGTTGATGCCTATCTACCCGTTTCCATCGAGCATAAAATCCCAACGGAGTTGTGCACCGCCATCAAGGGAAATGGATTTCAGGTCCAAACCATTGAGCATTTACTGGCGGCGCTGTCCGGCATGGACATCGATAACGCTTTCATTGAGGTGACGGCCACTGAGGTGCCGGTTATGGATGGAAGTGCTGCCCCATTCGTCAGGCTCATTCAGTCTGCCGGCGTCGTGTCGCAAGAGCGAAAACAGTCATTTCTTAAGATCATGGCCCCGATTGAGATCACCGACGGGTCAAAGCGGGTACGGATTGAGCCATCCTCGACCCCCCGCATCACCTATTCGATTCACTACGATCACCCGCTGATCAAGACACAGACGTATGACTATGATTGCTCAGTCGGCACGTTCGAGCATGAGATTGCAGAGGCCCGCACATTTGGGTTTCTTCAAGAGGTTCAAGCCTTGTGGGCTCGAGGACTTGGAAAAGGTGGGACCCTCGACAATACGGTTGTTCTCTCAGGCGACGGCATCGTAAATCAATCAGGTCTTCGGTTTGACGATGAGTTTGTCCGCCACAAGATTCTTGACCTGATCGGTGATTTCTCCCTCTTGGGAATGCCGTTCATCGGACACATTGTCGCAGACCGATCAGGGCACGCACTCCACACTCGGCTCGTTCAGCAAATCCTGACCCAGCCAGATAAGTGGGTGCTTCTGAATACCGAACCTGCAGAGGTGGCAGTACATTCAAGTCCGTGTAGCACTGTACGCCAACCAGCCGTGGCACTTCAGGCTTCGTAGCTCGCTAGCACTTCTACTGTCAGGTGAGTTGCAGTCTTCCCGGGCAGGACCCACGACGCAATCAAGAACATCGCAGGATGGTACGCCGGAGGGGAGGAATCTCCCCCCCGGCGTATCACATCACTTTGGGGCTTACTTCTTCTTCTTCTTTGCTGCTGCCTTCTTCGTTGCCAAGAGTCTCACCCCCCTTCGCCTTGTCAAGTTTGACCCATGAACACCAACCGCTAGACGGCTTGAATCAGCATATCGTCCAAAGCTTCAAATGTATTGGGACCGACTTTTCTGAAGCGCTTGTCGCGCTTGAGCGAGGTGGCAATCGACGTCAGCGGGGTTTTCCCTTTGATCTGCAACCCGCCTTCAATCAAACGTTGAACGAGTTCCTTTGCATGCATGGCGCGATTGGATTCCCGGAGTATTTCATAGGCGGCCTGGGGAACGCTCTTCCCCACATACTTACTCCGTCCAAGTAGAATTTCTCTGGACTGATCGGTCACATCCATCACTGGAACCGGCCGCATCCCCTTGGAATCATCCGTGGTAATAATTTGATTGGAAAGACTGGCAAGCTTGGCCTTGTCGGCCTCGACACGATAGAGGGTTTCAGCAAGTTCGAGATACTTCTTGATGGTGGCAATTTCATCATCAAGCCGGCGACGCTTCTTTTCGAGTTCCTGATACCGACTCTTATAGGCGTTGATCCGCTGCTCTAAACCAACGAGAATGTCTGTTAACTCCTCCACCATTCCCTCACGTAAAGCATGCTTGCTTTATATCATTGCTTCTAAACATTGTCAAGCTTTGCTATTCGAATAATGCATTGCCTGCTTTGCTACATGTCTTGCAAGCAAGTAATCCTTTAGTTGTTACCGACCATAAGGCTTGTCTCGTCAAGAGTAGCATGATTCTTGTGGGCCGCAAGTCCGGTCGTGGTACAATCCTGGCGTGCCAAATCCTCTTGAACCACCCTCACACGGCGTTCTGCTCCAAGCGGCGGTCGAGGCTGCTCAAGCAGCTGGGGCCCTGTTACTGCGCTATGCAGAAACTGGCTTTGCGATCGAATACAAGAACCCCATCAATCTGGTCACCGATGCCGACCGTGCCGCTGAACAGTGCGTGATCGATCACCTGAAGTCTCGTCTCCCCGACCATCGCTTCCTGGCCGAAGAGCGAGGCCGCGACGACGAAGGATCCTCTCCCTATTGTTGGATCATCGATCCACTCGATGGAACCACGAATTTCGCGCATAACTACCCCACCTATTGCGTCTCAATAGGCCTTGAACACGAGGGACGGTGTATTATTGGCGTTGTCTTCGATCCTTCACGAAATGAACTGTTCACAGCCATTGAAGGTCGTGGCGCGCACGTAAACGGTCGGCCTCTCCATGTGTCCGAAACACAGACCCTCGACAGCAGCCTCTTAGTCACCGGCTTTGCCTATGACATCCGAGAGACTAAGCGGAACAATCTCGATCATTTCGTAAAATTTGCCCTGAAGGCTCAGGGGATCAGACGAACGGGGTCGGCCGCTTTGGACCTGTGCTATGTGGCGGCAGGACGGTTTGACGGGTTCTGGGAAGTGCGACTCAATCCATGGGATATGGCCGCCGGCTCAGTCATCGCACGTGAAGCAGGTGGACATCTGACCGATTTCAGCGGGAAAGGCCTCTCCATCTATGGGCAAGAACTCGTGGCCAGCAATGGGCGGATTCATGAAGCGATGCTTGCCGTCTTGAACCAAGCACCTCTATAAGAGCGTGTCCATAACACGGATATACAAACTGACAAAAGATGCGATATGCTGCGCGGACAATTTATTAACAAAGGACCTCATGGCACGCGCCCTTCCCCCTTCCGAACAACCGAATACACCGGCGTCTAGCGACAATCCGAGCAACCAGGCTTGGGAGGTAGAGTTGCTCCGCGTGCTCGTCAGCCGCAAAGGCACTCGGGTTGAAGCTCAATGGGCCATCCATCCGCAGCTGAAGCAGGACCTGTTGCCCGCTGAATGGCTAGAAGTGGTGGATCTCATGACGAAGGCGACCGACATTGTCGGTGAGCGATTCTCCAAATCCCTGGCTGATGTCGATCTGATCCCTCCTGGCAATGCCTGATGGCTCCACTGCCCCTATTCTTTTTCTTTCGTCCCAACTTCTGATATTCCGCACCAACTACGATTGAGGAGGGAGGTTTCTATGGATTCATATTATCACTCGCATGATTTAGGCAAGTTTGCCGAGATCGGGAAAGGCAATAAGGAGCTGTGGAGCAAGTTCAAGAGCTATTACGACGCGGTGTTTGCCGAAGGCGCGCTGACCGAACGGGAGAAGGCACTCATTGCCCTGGCCGTCGCCCATACCGTGCAATGTCCCTACTGCATCGATGCCTACACGCAGGCGTCGCTGGAGAAGGGATCAAACGTCGAGGAGATGACCGAAGCCGTCCACGTGGCCTGCGCCATCCGCGGCGGCGCGGCGCTCGTGCACGGCGTGCAGATGCGGAATGTGGCGGAGAAGCTATCGATGTAAGCAGGCGCAGATGGTGAGATGAGGGGAATTTGTGCAGGTGACCCCGTTGAGCTCCTGAACGGTATTATAGATCTTCAATCCAAGCAATTCGTTGGCGATATGGCGTAGCTTGATGTGCCTGATAGTATTTTCGATCCGCTGTCACAAATGGACTGTTCAGCTCAATAGCCAACGCGAGATAGAGATTGTCATACAAAGCAGTTCGAGTCTGTTGCGCGAGATCAAAGGCGGCAAGCACTAAGGTCTCATCGGCTTGTCGTCGGATTGGAGCCTGCCGAAAGGCTCGCCAAATATGTTCCGTCTCGCCATGTGTAAGCTCATTGCGTCGTCGTTTCTTTGCCAGGACATTCCCGACTTCCAACGTCAAGAACGCCGGCGCATAAAACCGAGCATCCACCTCCTTCAGCTTCAATGCCGATTCACTATGCGCCTCCGGGACAAACCATTTGATGACGACACTGGCATCGAGCACATAGGAAGTCACTGGTCCCGATCCTCGCGAATGAGAGCGGTGCTGTCACTGAACTTCCGACCGGAACGTTTGAGCTGCTCACGAATACGGTCGGCCTCCTTCCAAAAGTCTTCCGGCACATCCCTCGCAGCCTCTTCAAGAATCGTCTTCACCTCTGCTTGGAGTGACCGCCCGCGAGTCTTCGCACGTTTCTTAAGCCTGGCCACCACCTTATCGTTGAGATTCCGAACGAGAACTTGTGCCATGGGCCACTCCCTTCATCCAACATGCCTGCTTGCATAATGCTAGCACCAGGAAGTCTTTACCGCAACGGGTTCTCATGGCTCAGACCAGCTGTGCCGCAATCCTCGCCCGCC
>JAOUGT010000037.1 GCA_029865485.1 Nitrospira sp. | reverse complement strand
GTCTATTTGCAAAACTCTGGGTTGGGCAACGTCATCAATCCGCTCTTATCCTTGGTTGATACGGATGTGTACTCGGTTCCGATGCTCTTCGTGATCGGGTGGCGTGGAGAGCCGGCAGTCCACGATGAACCTCAACATAAGAAGCAAGGTCGAGTGATGCTTCCTATACTGGAGGCCATGGAAATCCCATTTTCTGTGCTGGGGCCTGACTTGGAGGATGCTGAGACTCTTGTAAAAGATGCAGTTGTGCATATCCGAAAGACCAGCGGCCCCTTCGCATTGGTGATCAAGAAAGGAACCTTTGCCGCTTATGTAGCACCTCGGCTTGTGAAAGCCGGATTTTCGCTGTCTCGCGAACAGGCGATTCAGCAGGTGATTGATGTTCTTGAGGGGCGTGATGTGGTTATTTCGACCACCGGCATGCCATCTCGTGAAGTATACGAATATCGGAGCAAGAGGGGTGATGGTCATCAACGAGATTTCCTAACGGTGGGGGGAATGGGACATGCCTCGCAAATTGCCCTGGGGATCGCACTCCAAAGACCGGAGCGTTCTGTCTATTGTCTCGATGGGGATGGTGCGTTGCTGATGCATATGGGGGCGTTGGCGCTCAACGGAACGTTGAAGCCGATGAACTTCAAGCACATCGTCCTAAACAATGGTGCCCACGATTCAGTGGGTGGGCAACCGACTGTGGCGCTGGATATTGACATCTTGGGTATCGCTCGCGCTGCTGGGTACGAACGAGTGGCCAGGGCTCGAACAGAATCGGAACTGCAGTCGTGCCTTCAGGAGCTCAAATGCTCGCCGGGACCAAGCCTCTTGGAGATTCAGGTCCGCTGCGGCTCGCGGAAGGATCTGGGACGGCCGGCAACGACTCCCATCCAGAACAAGAACGCATTTATGGATTTCCTCGAGTCTGCTGGATAGACGCTGCGAAGGGTCAGGTAAGTGTGGCGGCACTCAATTGCTCGTGCGGAGTCTGTCCTGTCGCTCAACAACTTCCAGAGAATGGCTCGGTTGTTCTTCTTCTTTTGGCCCGTCGTTTTTCAGCAACGTATTCGTAAGCCGTTTTGCACCTCCCTTCAGAAGGCCTTGGGATCGACTCAATCATAATCAACTCGCACGAGAAAGAGCCCCTGCGGGGGCGCCGTCTTTCCGGCAGCAGACCGGTCACGGGCATTCAGGATGGTTGTGAGGCTGTCCACTGGACGTTTGCCAAGTCCGACCTCGAGAAGGGTGCCGACAATCGAACGGATCATCTGCTTGAGAAACCGGTCAGCATAGACCTCGATCCGCAGCCGATGGCCCTCGCGGACTAGAGTAAATCGCTGGAGACGGCAGATGGGATCATCGTTATCGGTGGGCTGTGTCTGGAACGAAGAAAAGTCATGGGTTCCGACTAAAGTCATCCCGGCGGTACTCATGGCCGCGTCGTCAAGGCGCTGGTGAACGTGCCAGCAAGAGGCTCGCTCAATAGTCGGGCGCTCTGGCCGATTGAGGATGTGGTATTCGTACAGTTTACCCTTGGCTGAATGCCTGGCATGGAATGAGTCTGGCATGAGCTCAACCGATCTGACCACAATGTCATCCGGAAGGTGCGCATTCAGGGCCCTCGTCCATTGACGAGGGTTCATGTCACGATTGATGCGGAAGCTGGCAACTTGTCCCAGGGCATGCACTCCCGAATCGGTCCGTCCGGCACCAATGATCGGTACCTTGATCTGGGTCACACCGAAGATGGCCGTTTCAACTGCTGCCTGAATGGTTGTCTGGTTGGGCTGACGTTGCCAGCCGGCATAGGCTGTGCCGTCATATTCGAGGGTGAGCTTTATGGTAGACATGTTCTGACCAGGAGGTGAAGAAAAGGTTTTACCTGACGAGCTTAGCGTATATCAGACTTGCTTGCCGAGAGGAAGGCGACAATACCCTGGTAGAGCGATTGGGCAACATCCCGGACGAACGCAGGTTTATGGAGCAGCTCTTCTTCCGAGGGGTTCGAAATGTAAGCAATTTCGGCAAGAATACTGGGCATGCTGGTAAATCTTAAGACATAGAAGGGCGCTGTCTTGACGCCATGGTCATCAACTTCATAGTGGCCGTTCATTTGAGCTACCATGGCGGCTTTGGCATTCCACGCGAGCTCAAGTGATTCCTCGATCTTCTTCGTCGTTAAGAGATCTGCCACGAGGTATTCCCACCCCACGCCGGTGTTGCTGATGGGGGTTCCGTTTTCCCGTGCGGCCACCTCGAGCGCTCGTTGATCCTTGGCTTCTCCAAAGTGATAGATTTCTATTCCTTTGACGGTGCGTGAAGGGTGGGAATTGACATGGATGGAGACAAATAGATCGGCTTCGTTGCTGTTCGCAAACCGAGCCCGTTCCTCCAATTCCACAAAGACATCATGGTCTCGGGTCATCAATACCCGTACCCCAGGCTGCTTGCTCAAGAGTTTTTTAAGTTGGAGTCCTACCTTGAGCGTAACGTCTTTCTCCTCGGTCTTTCGGACCCCCCGAGCACCAGGATCTTTTCCCCCGTGGCCTGGATCGATCACAATGGTGGTGTAGCCCTTTGTTCGTGGGGCAAGAGGCTGCGAAGCCGTGGGAATCACACGTTTTGGTGTTTCTTGAGGGACATCTGCGGGGTTCAGGCCTTGCTCAATGGGAAGGATGACATCAATGACCAGGCGTGGGGGATCGGATAACAGGAAGTGCTTATGCGATTGGAAGGATGTCGTTGAGAATGAGACGGCCACGGCATGCGGGGTGACTTGAGTGACCGTGAAGGGCGTGGGGATCGTTCCGTCCAGGGCTTTGCCCTGTGCTGCTTGGCTGAGCCGGGCGTCGGAAATGGCAATGAGTACCCTGTCTGGGTCTTCTGCCCGCTGTTCGATGACTCTGGCCTGACGATCGAGATCCAGGACGAGCCTGATCTTCTCAGGACTGGTCGTCGCGCGGACGTTACGGATGGTCACAGGGGCGAGGGAAGCCGGGGTTCCTCTGACATGGCTCTGTTTCGATCCATGTATTGACAGAGCTCGTGGTTTGTCGGATGGCGAAGCCCAAGCTTCGGCACTCACCCCACTAGGAAGAGAGAGACAGAAGAGGGTACCAGACACGATGAGCGTGCGGAGGGTGAGCAAACTCAGCCAGGGCTCTCGTACTTGCATGGACCCTTTGCAGTAGAAGACAATGGCCCACTATTCTCAGATGTGTGCCGCCTTGTCAAGAATTACACCGGTTGGCTCTTTGGAGTCTTGCTTGCCGGCCAATGTAGAGCTAGGGGCATGATGTATGCCGACGTATCTGATCCTCGATGGGTACAATCTGCTGTCAGTTGGGGGTCGACTGAGTGGACAGCTGGAGTCGGCCCGCGAATGCTTGCTACGTGACTTGGCGAGCTACCGACATCGCAAGAATCATCACATCACTGTCGTGTTTGATGGGTGGCAGCAGGGCCAACCATCGGAGCAGCGGGAGCATCGTTCCGGAGTACAGGTGATCTATTCCAAGCGGGGAGAGCGAGCGGATCAGGTGATTCAACGACTCGCACGTGAGTATGGACAAGACTGTGCCGTGGTCAGCTCAGACCATGAAATCGTCAATGCGGCACGAGCCCATGGGGCCTTTGTCATGGGCTCTCAGGAGTTTGCTTCGAAATTACAGGCATCATCGGTATCAAGCGGGAGGGTGCCATACAAAGAGCTGGATACAGGAGAGGATGTCGCGGCACGGCGCGGGCCCGAGAAAAAAGGGAACCCGAGAAAGCTCCCCAAGTCTCAACGGCAGCGTGACCGCCACCTCAAGCGATTTTGAACAACCGCTTGGCGTTGGTGCTCGTCTGTTTGGCAACGTCATCTAATGGCAAACTATGGATCGAGGCTAACTGTTGAGCCACCTGTGAGACATATGCTGGTTCGTTGCGTTTCCCCCGATAGGGAACAGGGGTGAGGTACGGACAATCAGTTTCGATCAACAGGCGGTCCAGCGGCGTATTCTTGGCGATGTCACGCAGCATCGTGGCATTGGGGAATGTGAGGATGCCGGAAAACGACAGATAGAATCCAAGATCCAACGCATCCTTCGCCAACCAGGCATCTCCGGAGAAGCAGTGAAAGACCCCGCCGATTTCTGATGCCTTCTCCTCCCGTAAAATCGCGATCGTATCCTCCTGGGCTTCCCGTGTGTGGATGATCACGGGCAGCTTGAGTTCTCGCGCCAGCTGAACCTGCTCACGAAACCGCTCGCGCTGTTCTTTCGGCGAGGAGTGGTTGTAGTGATAGTCCAATCCGATCTCGCCGTACGCCACAACGTTCTTGTTCGCAGCGAGCATGCGAAACTCGTCATACCAATCGTCACCGATATGTTTGACTTCATGGGGATGGACGCCGATCGAGGCATGCACAAACGGATACTGGTCTGCGAGTCGCACGGCTGCATGGCTTGTGGCACGATCGCATCCGATGGTGAGGAATGCTTCAACGCCGGCTTCCCGCGCACGAGCGATCATGGCTTCTCGGTCGTCGTTATAGCGGGCGTCGTCCAGATGGGTGTGTGTGTCGATGAGCATCTATAGTTCCTCCCACGAGAGGATGGTGTGACCGACATAGTTGTGTGAGGGGATCAGGGCGAAACGCACTCAGGAGATCGGTTTGGGAGTAATTGCAGTTGCGAGTTCATGCAGCAAATGCTCGGTCTCGTTCCAGCCCAGACAGGCATCAGTAATAGAAACGCCGTGCTGAAGGGCCACCCCTTCTTTCCAGGCTTGTTTGCCCGGGTTCAGGTTGCTTTCGAGCATCAGTCCCATGATGGTCTGTCGGCCTTCACGGAATTGTCGCAGGACCTCACGAGCGACGAACCCTTGGCGGGTGTGATCCTTCTTGGAATTGTCATGCGAACAATCGATCATAATAGGGCGGACGATGCCCTCTCCGGCGACCGCAGCCTCGGCCTTCTCCACATCTTGTGCTTCGTAGTTGGTTTTTCCGCCTCCGCCGCGAAGGACAATATGGCGGTCAGGATTTCCCATCGTCTTGATGATGGCGGTTTGTCCGTCGGCGTTGATGCCGACAAAATGGTGCGGAGCGCGGGCGGAAATCATGGCATTCACGGCAACCTGCAGGCTACCTTCCGTCCCATTCTTGAACCCCACCGGCATGGAGACCCCGCTAGCCATTTCGCGATGCGTTTGGCTTTCAGTGGTGCGGGCTCCGATCGCCGCCCAACTAATGAGATCGGCGACGTACTGAGGACTGATGGGATCCAGCAGCTCTGTTCCGCAGGGAAGACCCAATTGATTGATCTTAAGGAGAATCGCTCTCGCCAACTCCACTCCCGTGGCGATGTCACATGTGCCGTCCAGGTGCGGGTCATTAATCAAACCCTTCCATCCAACCGTGGTCCTTGGCTTCTCGAAGTAGGTCCGCATCACGATCAAGATTCGGTCGCGCAAGGCATCGGCAAGAGGCTTCAGCTTGGCGGCATATTCGTAGGCCGCATCAGGGTCATGGATGGAGCAAGGTCCGACGATCACAAGGAGCCGGTCCCGGTCTTGTCCGTGGAGAATCCGACGGATCGATTCCCGTGTCTCTACGACGAGTGTCGCAGCATGATCGGTAATGGGCAGTTTGGTCTTGACGGCGCGCGGAGACGGCAGTGCTTTAATCTCAATAACGTGTTGGTTGTCGATTGGTCTATTCATGGTCTGCGACACAGCAGGCTTGGTTCTTAAAATGTGATTCTACCTTGCGGGGGCAATACTCTAACGAATCGTAGCAGAAAAGTCCATATCGATTACTGCCATGGCTGGATTGCGTCATCTGGTGACTGTTTTCACCAATTCTTGCAATTGTAAGCACTCGATGCCTATTCTGTAGCCATGTTGGTGAGATGCCTGAGAGATTTCTGCTCGTTACTTCGGTTAGGGGTGGCCTTGGGGATGATCTGTATCATCCTGGGGCTGGCGCCGTTCGCTGTCGCTCAGGATGTTCACCACGAGTTGGCTGCTGCCGATACAGATGGTCATGAACATTCGGACACCGACATCTGTCAGTGGGTTCAGCACCATATTGCCGGGTCGGTTGATCTGGATCTTCCGCGACTCTCCGTCTGTGACCTTGTCCGACAGCAAGAGTGTCCATCCGAACACATTCTTCTATCGTCTCCCCTCTCACTTGTCGGCCCTTCCCGGGCTCCTCCACAAATATAGCTGAGCAATCATCGCTAACAGGCAGGGTGGGTTGTTCGGCGACGTGGTTTGCGTACGCCTTTCCTGACCCTTCTGCTTCATGATCAGCGGGTTTGTGAGCGAGGAGGCGCATAATGTATTCGTTTCTGAGACATGTGTTGAATGTGATGGTTCGATTGACTGTCGCCGCGGTCGTATGTGGAGTGTTCTCCAACAGTTACGCAGAGGATCAGGAGTCGGCCAAGACCATCAAGGGGATTGTTCAAAATCAGGACCTTCGACGGGTGCCTCAAGCGGTCATCGAAGTGAAGAATCAAGAAGGAGACATCATATCGTCCGGGGTGTCGAATGATGCCGGAGAGTTCAAGGTGTTCGTCTCCGAGGAAGGTACGTACTCCGTCAGTGCTGTCCAGGAGACCTATCGGAGTGAATATGTCGTACTGGCATTGGGAGAGGAACCCCTGAAACCAGTGACCTTGACCCTTTCGAAGACTAAGGAAGTGTCACTGGAGGTGGTGTCACCATTACCCCCCATCCAGACCAAGGCATCCAGCGAGACCTATTCGCTTAGCCGGAAGGAAATCGACATCCTTCCGCGGGGGAACAACAATGACCTGCACGACGTGTTGCTGACCATCCCTGGCGCAGCCTATGGATCGTTGAAGCAGGTCCATATCAGACAGGACCACGCCAACCTCCAGTTGAGGATCGACGGCGTTCCGATTCCCGACACGGTTTCCTCGACGTTCTCCGATGTGATTTCTCCACGGGCCTGGGAGCGGGCCGATATCGTGCTGGGCGGGATGGAGGCGAATGTTGGGAACAAAACAGCTGCCCTCATCGATATCACGACGAAGAGTGGCACGAAGCCTGGATTCGGGTCGGTCCAGATGTTCGGCGGGTCGAATAAGACGATCAATCCGTCATTCGAGTACGGGGGTACGATCGGTGAGAAGTTCCGCTATTACTTTTTGAACAGCCATACGGCGACGAACCGAGGCATCGAGCCACCGACTGTTGGTCACTCCATTTTTCATGGTCAGAGCGAGCGGAACCAGACGATGTTTCGTGGCGACTATCAGTACGACAATAACAATAACATTACCCTGTTGTTCTTGAACTCCATCGCGAAATATCAGATCCCGACGTTCCCTGGACTGGAGGCGAACCCGACTATTCTTGGTTTGTTGCCCGGAGGATTTACGCCCGTGCCGTCAGCCATGATCGATGAAAGTCAGAAGGAGAATAATCAATATGGGCATCTGGTGTGGCGGCACGATATCAACACCAGAAACTTTTTCAGTTTGGCCGGATATTTCCGCCATACCCGAGCAACATTTCGGACAGATCCGTTGAATGTCCTTGCCTATGTGCCGGACGTAGAAGAGCCCTTCTCGGCTGGCAGCCAAGACCGAATCGGCTATTCCGGCGGTGTGCGCATGGATTATACCTACGTGCATAGCAAGGAACACCTGATCAAGGCTGGGTTCCAGATCGATCGGAGCCAGGCGATCAATAAGACCAGGCTGTTCACCTTTCTCGATGGCGGCGTGGGAAACCCGACGGGAGGTGTGATCAACGCCGGTGGCGACAACCGCCTTGTCGGGTGGCGACAGGAGTTCTGGATTCAAGATCAGTGGTCACCGAATGAACATTGGACCTTCAACCTCGGAGTTCGTGCCGATGTCGTGCAGTATCAGCGTGACGAGGCACAGATTAGCCCTCGCCTCGGCGTTACGTATCGATACAATCCAGCTCATGCCTTTCACGCGTTTTATGGGCGAATGTTTACCCCTCCGAATCTCGAGAGAGTTGCCTTTACCAGCTTGAATACAGAGGGAACGAAAGCGAATCCGGAAGATACCACCAACAATCAGCCGCGGGCCGAGAGGGCCCATTACTTCCAAATCGGCAGCGTCCATGCACTCACGGATTGGGCGACGCTCCAACTCACGGGGTATTATAAGCTCGCCAATTATCTTTCGGACGCACACCAGTTAGGCACGACTCCTTTGCTGAACTATATTGCTTTTGAACGGGGATGGACCCGAGGCGCCGATGCCGCGCTCAAGGTCTGGTTCATGGAGAATCTAACAGGTCGAGGCAACATCGCCTGGGGACAATGTAAGGGCTATGGTTTGCAGTCCGGGCATAATCTTGTGCATTTTGAAGAAATCGCCGATATCAATTCGCGTAGCGGCGTCCATTGCGACCATCAGCAGACGCTGACTGCCTCAGGGATCCTGAGTTACCGATTGCTCGATCGAACGACCTTCACTGGGCAGGTGCTCTTTGCGTCGGGATTGCGGACGGCAGAAGAAGGTGCCAAGACGAACTCGAGCCATAGTCCCACCTACACGATCTATAACTTTTCAATTAGCCATGTCATCCCCCTGCCGTGGCACGGCCAGAAGTTCGTCATCGGGTTTGATATCGTCAATGCGCTGGATCAAAAGTATTTCATCAATCAAGGGGAAGGCAGTATCGGTCTCGGGGTGTCCCATGCCGGGATGCCGCGATCCTTCTTTTTCCGCGGCCAGTGGTTCTTCTAGTCGGATGCTGAGACGGGCCATCAACTGCGTTCTCGGCTTGTGCAAATCCTCAACGTACCCCAGAGGGTACGCCTTCTGTTCGCACATCGCCTGCGGCCTTGGTGAGTGGCCCGTTTGAGCCTCCGGTCATTGATAGCGTAGAATGAGGATTATGCAAAGTATTCATCGACTGCTCTGTGTTGTTGTCTTGGCGTGGCCGGCTGTGCTCTATGCTGCAGCAGGCGACGAGGCCACGCACGAGAGCGACCACGAAGAGGACGTGCTTGAGCTGCCCGAGGTTCATGTTCATGGGCTATCCCTGAACAAGGATCAGCAGCTCGGCCCTGTGGCCAAGTCCACTCCCTGGCCCGCTATTCCCACCTCGCTCAATGGGCAGGAAATCGATGATTGGATGAAGGCTCGGCTGTTGGTCTCCAAGCAGGCGAAGGTGACCGTCGTGGTGCTGGAGCCTTGTAAACATCGTGAGTTGACCACCGCGGGGGTTCGTGCACTCGGCAAATGGACCTTTGATCCCCAAATGAATGGAGACGATCCGGTGGACGGCGAGCTCACAGTCAGAATTCATTTCCGTACGCGGTGACCCTCGCCACGACCATCAAAGTCAGGGGGGAAGGCAACCCCATACATCCAGCCATTCATGCCTTGAAATCAAAGCAGATAGGCCGCTTGTGCTCCCGTTACCCGTACACTCCTTCGCTTTCCTTCGAGGGGTATTGGGGAGTCCTGATCATTGTTCCAGTGCCTCATACGCACCTTTGTAATCTGTTCGCGTAAGGATTATCATTTTAGAATGTTGTCTCATCGTGTAACTGGTATGGCGAGAACCATGCAGAGTGAGATACTAAGCCAGACGTTAGTAAAGCCTCATGCGGCAGCATACACGCAGGAGGGCGCGTGAAAGAACCGGCGGACGAGATGAGGCCGACATTGCAGGCTGCGTAGAATCCCATGCGCACGCGTCTTCAACTCCGCTTGCGTGCGGGCTGTCCCTCGCCCCAGGTTGGTTTTGACATGCGCCCACGCCAGTTCGTCGGGGTTCAAGTCTGGCGAATACGGTGGCAAGAAGTGCAACTCCACCCGCCCGGCTTGTTGTGCGACAAACCGCTGGACTCGTTTTGCCTTATGCGTGGGATGACCATCGACGATCAGCACGATGTTGCGAGTCACCCCGTGCAGCAGGCGTCGCAAGAACGCGCAGAATACGGTCGCCGTCACACGCCCCTCGACGAGCATGAAACAGCAGAGGCTCTGGGCACTCACGGCGGAGAGTATGTTGAAGCCAAACCGAGCGCCTGTAGCCTTGACCACCGGCGTAGCGCCTTTCACCCCCCACGTGGTCCCGGCATGGGCGTCCGATCGTACCCCGGACTCGTCTGCGAAGAAGATCAGCGCCCCCTTCGCCTTCGCAGCAAGCACTGGGTATGCCTCCCGTCGCCACTGCTCCACCAAGACGGAATCTTGCTGCCAGGCACGATACAACGGGCGCTGCGGAGTACACCCCAACCGCTTCATCAGGCGGCCGACCGACACTTCGGACAGGCGCACGCCAAACCTCTGTCGGATCACCGCCCGGATGATCGCCAGCGTTCACAACGCATAGGGGAACTGTAATTGATCCGGCGTCTTCTCGCGTACCAGCCGTGCCAGGATGGCGGTCTGTTTGGGCATGAGCTTTGGGGGCGCACCGGGAATGGGCTTAGCCGTAAGCGCCGCTGTCCCACCAGTCTGGTAGGCCTGCAGCCACCGGTAAATGGTCCGGCGATTGAGCCTCAGCCCGGCCGCCACGAACTCAGGACTCTCTCTCGCCTCCACGCGCTGCACCGCGCTCCGCCTCAGCTCCTTCAGCGCGATATGGGACAGGGTGTGGGCATCGAACGCCTTTGTGCATCGCATGCAAGAGGGTATAACGCATGAGGCTCTACTTGTGAAGAGCTTAGTAGGTCTGTTCGTGCTGGAATCGTGGGCATTCTGGACAGGAGTAGTTGCTGTAGGGGGGACTGCGGGCAGCGCTTTGCTGGGGTGCTTGTTGCGTTGGCTCTCGTTCAAGATCGATTCTTTGAAAGATGAGATGAGATCGGCAGAGGAGCCAAAAGCCGAAACGCTCTCCGACGCGGTCTCCCATCTAGAACGATCTGCAGATCGGATCAGAAAGGCGACCGTCGTTTGTATTGCGGCGGGTGCGTTGTGCGGCTGCTTGTCTTGGTGGGCGTCCGTCATGGTCAGTGATGCGAAAGAAGAAGCCCGCATGCGTTTTGAATCGAATCATGCAGCAGCACTGGCTGATCTGGCGGTAGCGAATGAGCGTGCCGGAAAACTGGAAGTTGAGGCGGAAGGTTTTCGAGAACGAGCAGCTCGAGCAGAAGACTTGATGAAAGTGGCAGAGGTGCAGTCAGAGGAGGCCAAGAAAGAGACCGCACGGGTGCGTAAAAGTACGGCCAAGGCATTGGTTGATGCGGCGGCAGCGAACGAGCGTGCCGCTCAAGCGGAAAGTGAGCTGATGAGAGTCAAAGAGCGAATAGAGCGAAGGGCCATTTCGGACGCACAGCGCACTCGCTTACAGCAAGCGTTGAAACCAATTCAGAAGAGGCCGGTAAAAATCATTGCCGTGCTGGGAGATGAAGAAGCTGGGAGGTTTGCTAAAGAAATTTCGGATATTCTCAAAGGCGCCGGATGGATCGATGTCCATGTAAGTCGTGGCGTGTTCAGCGGAGGCATCGATGGGTTTGAAATCCGAATTCGAGACCGCGAGAAGGTTCCGGCGTTCGCTTTGCAAATGGCGAGAGCGTTCGATTCCATCGGATTTGATCCTTCAATCGTCCTTGATCCATCGGTAGCGGAAGGGGCAATGGAGATCATCATTGGCATGGAAGCAGACTCGGGATAGACTCGTAGAGTGGTTCTATTTCCCTGGAGACACTTGTGGTCTCTTTGTCAGTCGTTATGTGGTTTTAAGGGAGGAGTAAGCGATCGCTTGACGCTTACGGAGTAAGGCTTTATCGTCGCTGCATGAGTATGGACGAGACCCTCTTCCTTGCTATCAACGGATTGGTCGGGCAATCGGCGGTTGCTGACTTCGTTTTTCTTCAACTGGGACATCGCAGTACGCTCTATCTTCCGGGTATCTGCGCGATCATCTACTGGATTTGGAGCAATCGGCGAGAGGCGATGCTGGGAGGGCCTGTTTTAGGAGGAGCGGTCGGGCTTACCGATTTCGTCGGTGGCCAGCTTAAATGGGTGTTTGAGCGAGTTCGCCCCTGCCGGGTGATTGCCGAGGCCGCTAAGGTCGAGTCGAGCGGCTGCGGGGGATTGTTCAGTTTTCCGTCGAATCATGCAGCCAATACTGCGGCACTTGCAGCTTTCCTTCAAGTCCTCTATCCCAAGTCCGGTTGGATTACCTGGCCGATCGTCGCCCTCGTCGGATTTTCTCGCGTGTTTACCGGTGCCCATTATGTGACGGATGTTCTCGGGGGATGGATGCTCGGGGGATTCATTGGAGGAGGAGCCGCATGGGTGTTGCTCCAATGGCCTCGGTTCCGGAAAAGACCTGTCACCTGCAATACTGATTGAGAAGGCGGAAGTCGGGTTCTAACGGCTAGCTGGGCTCGGTCGGTTTTTCGACGGCCGCCAAGAGGTCGTTTCGCAGGCGAGCCACATCGTATCCACGTCCAATCAATACCAATGCCGGTTCTGGTTCATCGAGCAGAGTGAGCGGCGTGATTGTGGCTTGCCCAGGTAACGCATATTGAAATTCCTGCAGCTCCGGTTCTTTTGCAAAACGGAAATACCCTTTTGCCCGTTCGAGTTCCTTGGGGATCGTTTTGATCCAGGCCAGGAATCGCTGGCGATTTAATGGACCAGGCAATGGGATGGTTGTGGCGATAGGATGATAGGCCGCTCGATGGGGTGAGCCTGGTTTCGACTTGCTGAATAGCACATTTGTCGGTGTCGTCAGTTTGGCCGACGGATGGGGAGCCAAGAGATCCGCCACATCAAGGCGGGCATGTGACGTTTCCCACAGACGGGCATAGCGGTTTTGCTCGAGGATCCCAGCGCGGAACCCTTCCCAATGGCCTGGGACATAGAGGTCTCGTTTGTTGAGGATGAGTTCGTCGGCACAGCGGATTGCTTGCGCTGTCACATAGGCACTGGAATGGCTTTCTTCCGTCGAAACCGGATGGACGAGTGCGATGACTCGTTCAAGGGAAGCTAGCCGCGCCGTATAGGCATCGGTCACCGCGTCGATCACTTCAGCCGGATCGGCCAGGCCTGAACACTCAAGAATCACCAGATCCGACTCATAGTCGCGTACGAGCTGGGCAATGCCCCAAGAAAGATCTTCCTTCGTATCGCAACAGACACAGCCACCGGCCAAGTTCATGACCTGCTCGGCGAGCGTGCCGGCGCGGGGGCCATCAATGCTGACGGACCCGGCTTCGTTCATGAGCACGCCGACTCGAAGCCCTTGGCCTTTCCAATGCTCCAAGAGTCTCATCAAGAGCGTGGTTTTTCCGGCACCAAGCGAGCCGCAGAGAATGAAGAAGGGGATAGGAGGTAAGGTCATACTTATCCGTGTTTAGGCTCAGGACTCATTAATTTTTAGCATTCCCTCAGGAAGGGAGATGTGATTCACTCTGGCTGGGGAGGTGGCTATGAGTGACGTGTTCATGTTGACCCAGGGGCAGTTGAACAGGATCAAACCGTATTTCCCTGTCTCGCACGGCCTCCCACGAGTGGATGATGTGCGGGTGATCAGCGGGATCATCTCTGTCATCCGGTACGGCCTGCAATGGAAGGATGCGCCAACAGCCTATGGTCCGCACAAGACGCTGTACACCCGTTTCGTGCGCTGGAGCCGGGCCGGGATCTTCAACAAGATATTCCACGAGTTGTCACGGCAGCACGAGACGAACGAGTGCCTCATGATAGACGCCACGCATCTGAAGGTCCACAGAACCGCAGCCAGCCTGCTCAAAAAGTGGCGCGCCCCCGCTGTATTGGCCGCACGAAGGGCGGCCTGAATTCGAAGCTGCACACCGTGTGCGATGGCACCGGCAAGCCGGTGCGGCTGGTGCTGACTGCTGGGCAGACGAGCGATTACACCGGCGCGAGACACCTGCTCCCCAGTCTCCCTCAAGCGCAATAGATGATCGCCGACCGGGGGTATGACGCCAACTGGTTGATCGCCCCTTGAAAAAGAAAGGCATCAAGCCGTGCATCCCGTCGCGCAACAACCGCAAGAAGAAGCGCCGCTATAGCAAACAACTCTACATACAGCGTCACACAATCGAGAGCATGTTCGGCCGCATCAAGGATTGGCGGCGGATTGCGATGCGTTACGACCGCTGCGCCCACACGTTCTTCTCGGCGGTCTGTCTCGCCGCAACCGTCATCTTCTATCTCAAAGAATGAGTCCCGTGTTTAGCCATCGACCATTGTACCGGGATCCAGAGTGGACTGAAAGAGGATCGATGTCCCCGGGGCATTCATCATCTGAGCGAGTGGGAGGCGTGTGATTCCAAAACTCTCCCGGGCGGGCACCGTTTAGCTCGAAGCGGGGTACGTCACTAAAATCGTTTGCAATGCGGTGGTCAATCCTGCCATGAGCTGGTCGGCAAAAGCGACCGTCAGGTGGTCCGTGTCTCTGTAGACGATGGTGTCTCCTTGGACGGGCTTGCAAGTTCCCATCTGGCAGATCAGATCGGTCATGTCAATAAAGTGGACGTGTGAGAGCTTGTGGGCTCCGGCCAGCTCAGAGTCGTAGACGGCGGGATTGAGGACTATGGATTGATCCGCGTTACATGCGGTTTGAGGATCTTGATCCCGGCGGACAGATCTGGCAAGGCAGGTCGTAACACTATACGGAAAATATGGGACGTCACGCATGACGGCTACATGGTGTCCCTGCAATGCGTGCAAGGTCTGCCGCACCCCATTGCGCAACTCATCCAGCGACGGTTGTGAGGGGGATGCGAGAAGGTTTTCATATTTTTGTCCAAGGTGACTGGTTGCATTTCCGAGGAGTACCAGCGTGGGGTGAAGATTCTGGATGAGAGCCAGCGCATTGGCCCGCCATTGGGTGCAGGCGGCATTATATGTTTCCAATCGCCCCATATCCTGGGGTTGGAACGTACTGGGTCTGATATCGAAAGCGGGGCATGAGGGCTTGACCACCGTGGTCAACTTCCATCCATTCAGGTCTGCAATTTGCTTCAACGGGTTGAACCACTGCATAGCATGAGAGTCTCCGAACAGGATGATCTGGACTCCTGCCGCCTCATTGCCAAAGTCACACTGCCTGACGTCTGGTGATTCTAGTGACGGGTAACAATCCTGTTCTGTCAGTACTTTGTTGGTGGTCTGAGTCGCTGCGGTAATAGCGCGCATTCTGGGTTCGTTGGCCAAGTCTTCAGCGAAGTTCATGGAAAGCAACGCGGAGCCCAATGAAAGCGCCATCACGGCTGCGGCAAGGCCTACTGACAACGCAGGACGCTTCACCAAGCCCTGATAGAACCGAATCGGTTGTTCAATATAATGATGACAGAGTGCTGCGACTGCTAAGGATATTGCCGCGACAGCCAGTTTCCCAGGAAGAGATAGGTCAGGGAGAAGTGCGGCGCCGAATACCAAAAATGGCCAATGCCAGAGATACCACGAATAGGAGAGTGTTCCGAGCCGTTGCAGGGGCGAGGAGGTTAGGAGCATTCCAATCCCACGATGCGGAAATTCTGTTCCCGCGATCAGTATTGCGGCAGTGCCCAGTGTGGGGATGAGCGCAATCCATCCTGGGAAACTCGCGGCACTCATAGCCGAGAGAACATGTGCAGTACCAAGGATCGCTAGAAAACCGAGCCAGCCTATGGCAGAACCCCAACGTGCGAAGGCGTGCAGTTTTTTACGCGACAGGAACCAAGCGAGTCCGCCAATTCCGAACTCCCAGGCTCTGGCTGGAAGCTCGTAAAATGCAAACGTTCCTCCCTTGAGGGTGAATCCGATTCCAATTCCCAACGAGATCAGCGTGAGCCCGGCGAGTAGGGTGAAGAGCGCATTCGTCGAGCGCCACCATCGTGCGCTCAGCAAGATCAGTACAGGCCAAAACAAATAGAACTGTTCTTCAACGGCCAACGACCAAGTGTGCAACAGCGGGTTGGACTGTACGTTTGGGCTGAAGTAATCTCCTGTACTCTTATCGAAAAATATGTTGCTCATATGAAGACTGGCAGATCGTGCGGCATGAGAAGCCAGATTCAACTCCTGGGGTGTCAGGATGAGGGTTCCGATGAAAAGTGTCACAATGAGAGTGACGGCGAACGCTGGGAGCAACCGTCGAGCACGGCGGGCATAAAATTCCAGAAGACTGAGCCGTGAAGTTGTCTGAACCTCGTGGACTAAGATTCCAGTGATCAGAAACCCAGATAGCACAAAAAAGACATCAACTCCGACGAAGCCGCCCAAGAATCCAGGCACGTTGCAGTGAAATAGCACCACCAGGAGTATGGCGATGCCGCGCAGCCCCTCGATATCGGCACGAAAATCTGCTGACCGACTGGCCGAACTCGTTACGGAGGGGGCGGGGATGATCATGTTCCTAGTCATGCGCAGTACTTCCTAAATCTGTGAACTGTTTGACCTGGAGCGTCCGTAGTGAAGACGATAGTAAGGAAAATGCATGGGGGATGCCATCTATCGACGCTGTTAAAAATAGCATGATAACAATTGTTCAGAGTTTAGAACGGCTTGGGTTCCACAGTCTGGCTGTATCAGATGTAGGGAAAAGAATTCACCCAAACAGCATCGCCGCTGTATCTCATGTCATTCTCTTATAGATCCTACCTGGATCAGGCCTGGAATACTAGGCGGATTACATTTGCGATTATGCTAAATATTAGTATTACTACTATAGTTGCAGGATTTCTATTGCGAAGTTCTGATGAAGTCGATTAGGCATTATTCACGGTTTGGACAAGATCAGCTAGGCTTTTCAAGAAGGATGTTCGGTATTCGCACGTTGTCGTTATCAGTCGCGCCGCACTGCGTTTTGTAGAAGCTTGTCGAAACTCAATCAGGCTTTCCGGTGCTGGGGGCAAGACGTCAGCTCGGTTTGTTCGTGCTTTGGTAGGGTGGCGAGGCAAGAGAGCGTGGGCTTCGGAAGTGGACTAGATCCTTCGAAAAGAGCACGTCCAGCGTCCAGTCCAAGGCGACGAGCACTTTCTTCTCAAAGCGAGGGAGTTTCAGCAAGTAGATCGTTCGCCACAGCCACCAGGCAATAAAGCCGGAAAAATTGATGCCGAGAATGTTTGCGACACCGGTCCGTTTTCCGATCGGGGCGAGCTGTCCTATCGTGGAGTAGGTAAACGGTCGCTTCCATCCTTGTCGAACTGTCGCCAGGATATTCTGCGCGGCCACCAGCCCTTCGCGAAGCGCATGTTGTGCGGTTGGAGGATGAAATCCGCCGGTTTTACGGTCCGGCACCATTGCGCAGTCACCCAAGGCCCAGACTCCGGGCCATCCAGGAACCTCCAGGTACTCGTTCACAAGGATCCGGCCCTTGGCCTTTGGGCAGGGCAGGGTGTCCAAGAGCGCGTGGGGACTGATGCCGGCAGTCCAGACAAGTGTATTGGTGGTCACGGTCGTTCCATCGCTGAGCGTGATGTTGTGGTCCGTTACGGCCGTGACCTTGCAGTTTGCATGGATTTCAACCTTCTGCTCCGTCAGTTTGCGTTGTGCGTAGGTCCCGAGCTTTTCTCCAAGCTCCGGCAAGATGACCGGCCCTGCATTGACCAGAATGACCCGCAGCATATCTTCCCGCAAATGGGCGAAGAATCTCACCGCTTCCCGCAGGAAATCATTCATGGCCGCAATGGTTTCGACCCCGGCGAACCCACCCCCGGCTACCACGAAATTCATGAGGCCGGTACGGAGCGAAGCCCCACATTCAAAGTCGGCCTCTTCCAGGTTTGCAATGAGATGGTTGCGCAGCACGATCGCGTCGTTGAGCGTCTTCATGGTAAAGGCTCGGGTGGCCAAGCCAGGAATATCGAAGAAATTCGTGGTGGCCCCAAGAGCCAACACCAGGTGGTCGTACGGCAGCGCATGGCAATGTTGATCATGCCCATGGGACAGGCCGACACGCTTCTGCTCCAGATCAATGGCTTCGACCTCGCCGTGAAAGAACGTCACTTTAGTCAGTAACTTACGGATGGGGCTCACGATGTTCGTGACATCAAGGTCGCTTGCAGCCACTTCGTGCAGCATCGGGGTAAAGAGAAAAAAGTTGTCGTGGTTGACGAGGGTGACGTCTAGGTTCGTCCCCCGTTCGAGTGCCCGTTCAAATTCCAGCGCGGCATACATCCCACCGAACCCCCCACCCAGGATCAAGACCCTTGGTTTTCCGCTAGACATACAGTCTTACCGACCGTGAGTGTGTCCGGAGCCTGATGCGAGAAGTGTGATCGAGAGGAGTGTCTGCCACAGCTGGCCCTCTGACGGTATAGAGGGGAGGTTATGATTGAGGTTGATGAGGTCGACACGCAAGGCCATAAGCAAGGAAGAAACGGTTTTCGATGAGTGAGGAGTTCGTCGATAGGTAATATCGTACCACGTGGGGAGCTGATTGACGTGAATGAAACGGAAATCAGCCATCACCGCAATCTAACTAATCAGCTAAAGTAAGGCTCGGATCTGATGACTGATTGAGGCGCTATAGCAAGCAGAATGAGACAATTCACACTCCGAATCAGCGAATTGCTCGCAGCAGACGTTATGCAATTTCATGTGACTGTGGTACAAGAGTAGACTGATTGACTCCGGCGTCTCGGTATGTCGAGTTTTCGCTGCAACAAAGGATTGTGAGTCAGCCGGCTATCCCATGGTACCTATGCGCTCGTCAATCGTCTAGGTGGGAAGGGTGCATTGAGCGTGAAGACCGAGGAGGACGCATGATTGCGTGGTGGCTGCTAGGTGGGGTCGTAGTCATGTTGGTGGGTGGCGTCCTGTACAAGGAGTGGAAAGGTCGCCGCTGGTCACCGTCTCATTCTGTGATGACGAAGACGACGGACGGGACCATGCTTCAATTCCTCGTGAGGCCGACACGTCGGAATGGGCGAGAGTAGCGAGAGGAACAGGAGACAGGGGTTGGTTGAGGAAGTGTAGCGCTCTAGTGAGCGGGCTTCTTCAATGTTTCGTTATACCGTGCTGTCAGTGAGAGAAACGTCTAGCAGGCTGCGCAAAAAAGGCCGTCCAGCAAGGCCGCAGTGAGTGGAGAGGTGAATCGTACTCTGTCCCGTATGTTGAGCCTCGGAGCGATGCGAGAACGCCGCTGGCGGAATTGTTCCGCATTCTGCGAGGTTCTCGCTGTTCAAACGCAAGAAAATCATCCAGGTCATTTTCTCCTCTCCTCAGAATGATTTGGGTGTCCTACCCCGTTTCCTACCGCAGCTTCTGTTTAGAGGATTCGCGTTTCAGAATAAATAATGGAGACAGGTTCTAGGTCCAGGCCTCCAGAACAGGCGGATCTCGACTTTCACCAATCATCATGGAGCAGTGCCTCGGGGAAACTGCTATGCAGATGGCGACATGGAAACGCGTTCTGTCTGTCAGGACGAGTTTGATAACCTGCATAACAGCCTTTTGTGACAAACTATCATTGAGTCTAATCGCTGACGTGTGCTCCTTGCCCTATCGTCTTTCTTCTTGACCTGAGGTTGCCGGATGTATAACCATTGGTTACTTATCATGATGCGCGAAGAAATTGCAGAGGGCACCTATCTCAGGCTGATCACCGATTGGTCTGGTAGTCCGGCAGGGCTTCTTGCAGTGGTACATCGTGTTGAGGTGAACTGGGCAGGAGGGTGGTCTTGTCAGCTGCGATATCTGGATCGACCAGTGGGAACGTGGACCAAAGCGGTTTCAACTGGGAGCGTTTCGCTTCGAGAGACGGACCTTGTGCACTTTGAGTTAGTGGGTACCTGGATTCCCGCAGACGTCTTGCAGACCTCCACTCAGCATGTAGGAAAGCCCCGGCGCAAACGGAGGTTTTCTGCATGGCGGAGACGCCGAAGTCATCTGCACCAGCTGCACTTGTTCGATGACTTCTCAGTAAATTGGTCACACCCATCAGGCTGACAGTTCTTGTCCACAGAGATATCTCACTAGACATCTTGCATAACTTCATGGCATCAAGTCCTTGTTGTACGCCGCCGCCATGAGCGTCACGCGCAGACCAAAGCGCTTTCGGCGGTTACTGTCCCGGTCGGAGACGATCTTGAAGCGTTTGACGCACGCGATGACAGGCTCTGCGGGAACGTGGGCTTTGGAGATGGTGCGGTTGTGCCGTTTGTCCTCCTTGTTCAGCGGGTTATTTTTGCTGCGCTTTTTTGGCATGGTGGTGTTGCTGTGCAGCTTTTGGAGTCCCATGTAGCACGTGTCGGTGATGGCTTGGGTGTCGGAATGGAGTCGAACGCCAGAATCCTTGAGCACCCGGAAGTCGTGACGGCGGCCGGCCGCATGCGCGAGGCAGATGATCGTGCCCGTCGCCTTGTCGATGACGAGCTGCGTCTTCAGGGTATGGCGTTTTTCTTGCCCGAGTAGTAGCAGCGTTGTTTGTTTTAGCTTGCTCCATAGGCGTTTCCGTCGCGTCGATGAGCACAATCGCATACGTCCTGTCGCTGATGACGAGGGCTTTCTTGCCCGGCAGTGTAAACGCCCCACTCTTGATGCGCGTGTCCTCACACCAGTGGATGTTGCGATAGGCCGTACTCTCGCTGACTCCGTCGCTGTGTCCAATGTGCAGATACGTGCGGTATTCCCGCCAGTACTCCAGCGTCATCAGGAGTCGTACTGAGACGGCCAGGTGATTCGGTTTCCCCCCTCGCGCCTTGCGGTGTGCCTCGGCGTGTTGCAGAACGGACACCATCTCAAGGAAGGTTCGCTTCCGGATCCCGGTCAGCCGACGAAAGGTGACATCCGGCATATCTTCAAACCCCTGTAGCTCCATGACTGGTCCTCCCCCGTCCTGGAGTGCAGGGAATCATAT
>JAOUGT010000223.1 GCA_029865485.1 Nitrospira sp. | reverse complement strand
CCGGTCATGGTGCGTCCGTCGTATGTCTTGGGCGGACGGTCCATGCAGATTGTCTATGATGAACCTGGTTTGTTGGAATACATGCGGTCGGCAGTCAAGGCCTCGCCCAATCATCCGGTGTTGATCGACAAGTACCTCGCCGATGCGATCGAAGTCGATGCCGATGCAATATCGGATGGGGACACCGTGGTGGTCGCAGGCATTATGGAGCATATTGAAGAGGCTGGGGTCCATTCGGGCGATTCAGCCTGCTCGCTTCCTCCCTACACCCTCGAGAAGCATATTGTCACCGAGATCGAGCGTCAGATGAGAATGTTGGCCAGGGAGTTGGGGGTGGTCGGGTTGATGAATGCCCAATTTGCCGTCAAAGGAGAGATGATTTATGTCTTAGAGGTCAATCCACGCGGATCCCGGACCGTTCCATTCGTGAGCAAAGCGATCGGCGTACCGCTCGCGAAGTTGGCAATGAAGGTAATGATGGGGCGATCGCTCAAGGAGCTCGGATTTACACAGGCTCCGGTGCCTGAACATTTCTCGGTCAAAGAGGCGGTATTCCCCTTCAATAAATTTCCTGGGGTCGATGTGCTGCTCGGGCCGGAGATGAAATCGACCGGGGAGGTGATGGGCCTCGATGAGGATTTTGGATGGGCGTTTGCAAAATCCCAGGCCGGGGCCGGGGCTGTGTTGCCGACGTCAGGAACGGCGTTCATTAGCGTGAAGGCCTCGGATCGTCCTGCTGCGCTCGAAGTGGGGCGGGCATTGAGCCAACTGGGGATGCGAATCCAGGGAACCAGTGGAACCGCAGGCTACCTCCGAGAGCATGGACTTCCCGTGGAGGTCGTGAACAAAGTGGCCGAAGGCAGACCGCATATCGTTGATCATATTAAGAACGGGTCGGTGGCCCTTGTTGTCAATACGGTACGGACGGCGTCGGCGCATGTTGATTCGCTCGCTATTAGGCGGGAAGCGTTGCATAGAGGAATTCCCTACTTTACGACCATGCGAGGGGCCCATGCGGCGGCGATGGCCATCGAGGCGATCCTGAAAAAAGATCTATCGATTCGGACATTGCAGGAGTATCATCAGGCCTAACTAACTGTGAAGGAACTCGTTTGATTCCAATACGATGGCCGAAATATTCTGTGCAGTGTGAACGCCGCTGGCGGCCTTTTTGAGCATCTTGTTAACCAGTTGAGGAGCGACCGGAGCATGCCGACACCAATCACCAAGAAAGGTTACGAAGCACTCAAGGCCGAATTGGATCGTTTGCGAAAAATCGAGCGCCCGAAAGTGATCGAAGCGATCGCAGAAGCCAGAGCCCATGGTGATCTCAGTGAGAATGCCGAATACGATGCGGCGAAAGAGCGTCAGGGTTTCATTGAATCCAGGATCTCCGAACTGGAGGGAAAGATCGCCGATGCGCGCATTGTGGAAATCACCGGGCGCACGACCGAGACGGTCGTCTTTGGCGCGACGGTGTTGGTCGTTGAACAAGAGTCACAATCGAAGCGACAGTATACCTTGGTCGGACAAGACGAAGCCGACATGAAGTTCAATAAGATTTCAGTGCAGTCCCCCGTTGGTCGTGCCTTGATCGGGAAGCGTGTCGGAGATTTTGTCGAGGTGACGACGCCGGTCAAGATGGTCGAATACGAGGTCGTGGAGATCAAATTCGAGGAATGTTGACGTGCGTGAGGCACGACCTCTCATTGCCTTGCTGACAGACTTCGGCGAACGTGACAGTTTTGTCGCAAGTATGAAGGGGGTGATTCTCTCGATTAACCCTTCTGCGCATCTCGTCGATCTTTCCCATCAGATCACCTCGCATCAGATCCAGGAAGCCGGATATTTCCTGAAATCCTGTTATCGGTATTTTCCAACCGGAACGGTGTACGTGGCTGTGGTTGATCCCGGAGTCGGGACCGAGCGTCGGGCGTTGCTCGTGTCTGCAGCCGGATCGTTTTTTATCGGTCCCGACAATGGGTTATTCTCGGAAATCTTGGAGCAGGAGGTTGGAGCCAAGGTATGGCAGCTGACGAACCCACAGTATCGCTTGGAAACGGCCGGATCGACCTTTGACGGCCGTGATGTGTTTGCACCGGCTGCTGCTTGGTTGAGCAAAGGCGTCCCACCGTCGTTTTTTGGGCCGCTTGTTCAGGATCCGATTCGACGTCCTGTTGCGATACCGGTCTGGCACGAGGATGTGTTGATTGGAAAGGTCGTGTCGGTCGATCGGTTTGGAAATCTGATTTCCAATATTACCGCAAGACAAATCCGTGAATTCCGAGGGCCGATGGAACAATCCGTAGAGATTCAAATCGGAACCTATATCATCAATGATTTGGTCGGAAGTTACAGCCAAGGCCATCGTCAGAGTCCGTCCGCGCTGATCAATAGCAGCGGGAGCTTGGAGATTTTTCTGCAGGAAGAGAGTGCAGCACGTTGTCTTCAGTTTGGCTTGGGCGAAGAAGTCCGTCTTTGCTGAAGCGCGTCAGCGGATTGCCTTGTCGATGTGATCACAGACATAGCTGCCCAAAGGGAGTGAACATGTAAAGGCAGGAGAGACGGCGTTCAGGACGTGCATGGAACGATCGCCGCTTTCGAGAACAAAATCCATTTCGAGTTTCTTCTTCGTGATGTCGAGGAGCGGCGCACTAATTTCAGGGTGACACCATTGTTGGTAATTGCGCTCGGTCACAATCTCCTTGAGCGGAAGCCAGCTCTCCCTCGTGATTGTAGCTAATTCTGGATTCAGTGAGTCGCCCATACTCTTCAGTGGAGCCATACAAGGTGAGGCGGCTGGACAGATAACTGGCGCAACGTGTTGGTATATCACCTTCCCAAAACAGCTGAGAGCCAGCATGCTACTTATTGCAGATGTCGCTCCCTGAGTCACCTAACTCGGTGCTAGTGCTAGGGATGAAGGTCCAATCGTAGCCTTCGTTGTGCAGGCTGAACTTGATGACCCCCTGGATATTGGCCAATCGAACTTCGCTGTTTGGCATGAGTGATCCAAATCCGACATTCACGATGCCACCGGTTCCAACGACGAACTGCCGGATACCGTTGGGATCTGCCGATCCGCTGGCATTCATCTTGGCGAACCGTTCATAGCTATGCTCATGGCCGTTAACGACCACATCGGCCTTCGCTGCGTAAAGCACGTCCCAGAAGGGTTGCACATCCAGTTGGATACCCGCGCTAGTGCCCGAAGTGAAACGCGGTCTGTGCCAATAGGCAAGGATACAGGAATCCGAATGAGTGGCAAGGTCGTCTTGTAGCCATGTGAGCTGGGAGGAGTTGATCTGCTCGCTGTTGAGCGAGATGAGGTGCCAGTTTCCGAGGTTGTAGCTGTAGTAGGGTGGCTTGGTTCCACCCGGGAAGCTGCAATTGGCGCTGTTCGGACAGAAATAGTTGAAATATCCTGATGCTCCCGACGTTTCATAGTCATGGTTGCCGGGGCTTGGTCGGGTTCTCGCCTTATGTCGGCCCCATGTCGGATCGTAGTACGTTGAATATTCCGACGCGCTTCCGCATGGGTGGACATTATCGCCTGCGGTGAAGACGATCGTATTGGAATCGTCCGCCACGGCGGCATCGAGCAATTTTGCCGTCGATTCTGCGGCATTATTGACGCTCGATGCGATGTCGCCGGCACCGATGAAGGTATAGGTTTGCGCGGCTGAGGCATCCGGTGTGGTGAGCTCATAGACCGCTGATAAGGGGTCTTGGTTGACTGCCGCGTCAAGTCCAGAAATTGCTTGTCGATACGGGCTATCGGGCGCCAACCCTGTCTGGCTAAACGTTGTCTCCATGATCACGGGCTGATACATGTTTGCTGAACAGTTCATTCCGCTGCAGCGGTAAATCCAATACTCTGTCAGATCTTCAGTCTCCGCTGGGGCGTCCCAGGTCAGGTCCATCATGGTGGAGGGAACCGCTGCATTGGTAAGATTGGCTGGTGGGGATGGAGGTGGTAGGTCAATCCTACGGCAGGGAGTGCCGTCACCTGTCGAGGAACCACACGCACTGGTCAAAAGGCAGAGTGTAAGAAGATAGAGCAGATGTTTTTTCATAGTGCTTGCCGTGAGCAAGAGGGGCACCCGCCATCTAAATCCTTCCAGTGGCAGACGCAGCCAGTATCGTTGTCGTTAAACGCAGAGCATCTTATATCGCTTACGCCTCGAACTGGTCATAACACATAAGATGTAGGCAGTGAAACTAAGGGTGGTATGAGAATGAATGGCGGAAGCGATTCGTGCTAGCAGCAGAGGGAAGTAAGGGGCAAGGGGATGGTGTGACGCATTTCCCGAACAGTAAGGGATCTCAGAGGCGCGGAGCATCATTCTCCAGATGCGATTCTCTATGGAGAGTAAGAAACTGCTGATCGTATTTCGAATAGGGTGCTCAAATTTTACGGTCGAACGACAAGGATTGCATTTGTTGGCCTGGGGCGGAGGTTGGTGAAGGAACTCGATCGGCCAACGAGATTGTTTTCTACAGCCCACGGAAGGTCAGTTTCTTGTGAAGTAGCCAGGCTGGTTTGGGAGGGGTCGGCCGGTCGGTCAGGAATTGGACTCCCTTCTGTCGAAGGAGGCTGCAGGGTTTACTTCAATGCCTTATCGATATGATCGCAGACATAGCTGGCAAAGGGGAGTGAACAGGTAAAGGCGGGAGAGACGGCGTTCAGTACGTGCATGGAACGATGGTCCCCTTCGAGGACAAAATCCATTTCGAGTTTCTTCTTGGTAATGTCGAGGAGTTGCGCGCGGATGCCGGGGCGCCCCCACTTCTGATAGTTACGTTCGTCCACTCCTTCCGCGAGGACAGAGGCCAGGGCAACCATCTTACCTCTAGAGTACTTGGTAATTTCTTCCAGTGCCAACCGTCTGAAATCGAATCCTGCTCCCGTTAACAGGCCGAGTCCTCGACTCGCAACTTCCATGAGCTCACCGAGCTCGAAATTGCTGAACCCCTCGTAGTTTTCACGCCACATGGCCGGAATGGCCGTCGGGCCGATCTTGGCTTTTCCGTCAGCCGTAATCGTGAAATGAACACCAAGGAACGGGTTTCTGAGATCCGGGACAGGATAAATATTCGTGCGGATTGA
>JAOUGT010000036.1 GCA_029865485.1 Nitrospira sp. | reverse complement strand
GATGCATTCAGGCTCACTCCTCGGGTGAAAGATAGATGGGGGGTGGGACCCTACCGTATCACGGGAATCAGCCTTTTGTGCGTCACATCACCGCTGGAACCGTTAAGTAAGTGCCATTCGGTCCCGACCGTTTTAATGGACGGCTTGGATTATGTGCTGGGACGAGTCACTCGTCCAAGATTCGCCCTGTGTGTTCTATCGGGATAGCCGGAGCTGCTCACGGTGGTCCCTTGGATGGTTTGATTCCTGCTGAGCCTAGATGCGACCATCCTTGTGGGAGGGCATTGTCTCGTGGTGGAGAATGGCTGTCTCCGTAATGAGACAGCTCACACCGATCCTGTGTTACGCGGAGAGGGTTACCCCATCAATCATGGGTGGAAATGGGAGTAGGTTGGGGGAGTATCTTGTGTTACAGTTTAACTACAACAGAAGCATGCATCCCCGGAAATACACGATTGCACAATCTCTTTTCAATGGGGCAAGATTCTTTTGTGGGTAGGGCTGCGTGCAGCTCCTTGGGGCAGAGCTTGAGTATGCGAAGGTGGTGGGCTTAGCCTGATGAGCGAAAGGCTGTTCAAATGGTCCCTCTGCGGCTAGGACATGATGGTTGGACGATATAGACACGAGGTAAGCGTTCTTACTAGCATATGTAGGACAGGAGGGATCAGGTTCATGAGATACTCCCTATGGTTTCCAATCGCTGCGTTTACGGTTGCCACATTTCCGGTATCAGGGTTGTGCGAGTCGGGGGCAAGCAAGCCCGATGTTGGTAAGTCGCCAACAGACATTCCCATGTTGTCTACGACGGTACTGCAGACTGAGAAAGCCATAGGCCAGGCGATGATGGGGGATAAGCTGTCAAATGCGGTCGGCAGTGAATATGTGATCGGTGCAGAAGATGTACTGGACATTACCGTCTGGAGGAATCCGGACCTGTCGAGACAAGTGCAAGTCCGTCCTGATGGGCGCATTTCGATGCCGATCATTCGCGACGTGGTCGCTGTAGGGAAAACGCCGACCAAATTGGCTGAAGAAATGACGAATAGACTCAAGGAATATGTCCAAAACCCGGTTGTTGCGGTGACCTTGAAGGAGGTCAATAGCTCCAGTATCTTTCTGCTGGGTGAGGTTGCGAATCCTGGCAAGTATCCACTGAAGAGTAAGACGACGCTCTTGCAAGGAATTACCATCGCGGGAGGGTTTAAGGAGACTGCAGCGAGAAATCAGATTGTCATTTTTCGGTTTACAGAAGTAGCCCCAGGCCTGAAGCGATTCACGGCAAGTTATGATGACATTGTGCTCAGAAGCGGAATCTCTGACAACTTTGAACTGAAGCCTGGGGATACCCTCGTGGTCCCTAGTGAATCAATGGTGGTCTTCCCCGGACGATAGGTGGGGGGGAGGGGAGAGTCTAGATGAGAAGAGTTTGGATTCCTGAGTTGGTGGGAGATAAAGCAGGAAGGTACCAGGGGACCTAGGTTCTGGTTGGATTGTTGTCCCTGATACGTGTGGCGCTGGTATCGGCGGGAATAGGCATAGACACCCCTAGGCCAGGCTCATGCCAAGGCCGAAGGGTAGGGCCCTCGTACCGATAGCCTCCTTGGACGGGATCAGTTGCCATGAGTAAAGGGGTATCCAGATCCAGCACCTCAAAGCCTTTCATGCCCAAGACCAGGCTGAGGGAACAACCCATGGCGATGCGCGATTCGAGCATGCCACCGATCATCAGCTTCAATCCAGACGTAAGTGTGAATGTCGCAATCTCCGCTGCCTCCAGCACGCCGGTTTTCATGATCTTGATGTTGATATAGTCCGCCGCGCCATGTGCGATGACGTTGCGGGCATCGTCGAGCGAGCGTACGGACTCATCAGCGGCAACGGGGATGCCGGTTTCTCGACGAATGGCGGCCAGACTGTCGAGATCATCCCGTACGACCGGCTGTTCCAGCAAGACCATGACCCCGCCAAATCGCCGAACGCCGTCGGCGAATGCCAGGCATTCTGCTCGAGAAAACCCCTGGTTCCCATCCCCGATGAACGCAATATCCGTCAACGCCCGATGTAGGGCTTCGAGTCGACGGACATCTGCGTCGACATCTTTTCCGACCTTCATCTTAAACAGGCGAAAGCCACGGTCATACCAGCTCCGGGCCAGGGATAACGTCTTGTCTTGGGTAGCGATTGGAATCGTGATGTCGGTGACACGGGGACGCACATCGGCACCGCCCCAGCATTGCCATAAGGGGATCCCTGCAGCGCGGCAGTATGCATCGAGCAATGCGGTTTCGATGGCGCAGCGCGCAGCTGGTTGGGAGGGGGCCTGCTCGGCTAAGTGACGACCTAATTCTTCGTAGTCATGAACGGGATGGCCAATGAGTGACGGTGTAAGGTGTGCGAAGGCCTGGAGGCAGGACGATCGATCTTCACCTCCGACTTCAGGGAATGGCGCGGCTTCCCCATAGCCCACAATACCGTTGTTGAGTGTGATGCGGACAACGATATTCTCTGCAACGGCTCGTATCCCTGTCGCCACGACAAAGGGGTCTGTCATGGGTAGATCGATCGGCCAGAAGGTCACCTCTTGGATAGACGTATTCTTCATCTGTTTCATGAAGCGGCGTATCTACACGCAGTCATGTAGGGTCAAGTCTGGGTGAGGCCATCATGCGTGTGTTATTGCTGAGTTCTCACGGTCATGGTGATGCGGAGCACATCGCAAGGCACTCCTACCGTTGTGGGCTCAGTTATCCCAGCCTGCCGAGACGTGATTGGAGAATGCTGATAGTCGCAATCGCAGCGGTCTCGGCCCGGAGGATCTGTTCACCAAGGGTTACAGGTTCGACGCCTCGTTGCTCAGCGAGCTCCATTTCTTCATTGCTCCAGCCTCCTTCCGGCCCGACCAGGACGAGTAGGGAGCTGCTCATGTCTTCTTGAAGGTTAACCGCTTGCACACTCTTTCCATTCCGCCGCTCGGCCAGCATGAGGATTGTCGAGTTCGGATGACCGTTTGTGAGCACCAGTGTGAGCGATTGCGGCCTAGCAATCGTTGGCACGCGCCACTGTTCTGATTGCTGAGCAGCTTCCAGTGCAATGCGTTGCCATCGAGTGAGTTGATGATCAAGGCGGTCAGCTTTGAGTTGCACGACACTGTGTCGGCTTTCGACCGGGATGATCTCCTGTACGCCGAGTTCGGTGGCCTTTTGAATGACCCAATCCATCTTCTCACCCTTGAGCAACGATTGACCGAGGATCAGGCGAGGCGAGATGTGAGCAGGTTCCTGGATCATCTCGACGATCTGTCCGGTTATTGCGTGCTTGGAGATGTCAGTAATTTCAGTAAGGTATCTGGCGTCTTGGCCGTTGCCGAACCAGTGCATTTCACCGATGGCGACACGGAGACTGTCTTTGATGTGACGCACAAGATCTCCTGTGATCGAGATGGTGCGAGCCGTCACGCTCTCAGGAGAGATAAAAAATACAGGCATGGGAGCACTGGGGATTTGGAAGGGGACTGTCCGGGCTACTCGAAAAACGTCTTCATTTTATCGAAGAAGCCGTCGCCGTTGGCTTCCATGGACATGCCGCTCTCTTTGGCATACTCCATCAGCAGTTCTTTTTGTCTGGCCGTCAATTTGGTGGGAATTTGGATTTTCATCGTATAGATCTGGTCGCCGGTCGTGCCTCCCTTGAGGCTGGGAATCCCCAATCCTTTGATGCGAAGGACCTTGTCATGTTGTGTGCCAGGAGGGACCTTGATGATGGTGTCTCCCTTGAGCGTCGGCACTTCTACCTTTCCACCGAGGACAGCCGTGACCAGGTTGATCGGCACGTCACAGGAAATATCGAGGCCTTTTCGCTGAAAGATCTGATGGGGTTTGACGGTAATGGCGACGTAGAGATCACCAGGGGGACCGCCATTGGGACCATGCTCTCCCTCATTGGAGAGACGGAGCCGCATGCCGGTTTCGATTCCAGCTGGAATATGGACCGCGATGGCTCGCTCTTTGTACACGCGTTGGCGTCCCTGGCAAGTCGCACAGGGCTCCGTGACGAAATGCCCGGTACCTTCACATTGTCCGCAGGGTCGGCTGACGCTGAAAAACCCCTGCTGAAAGCGAATCTGTCCTGCGCCTTTGCAGCTGGCACAGGGCTTGATGGCTGCAGCAGATTTCGCTCCTGTGCCTTTGCAGTCGGTGCAGAGTTCCCAACGCGGAATCTTGAGTTTGGCTTCTTTCCCGTAAACGGATTCCTCAAAGGTAATTTCAAGATTGTATTGCAGGTCGTTCCCGCGCTCGGCTCGACCGCCTCCACCGGCTCTGGCCTGGCCAAAGAAGTCTTCGAAGATATCGTTGAAGACGTCGCCGAACCCGCCCCGGCCGAAATCGAATCCATCAAAGCCCGGACCACCTTGTTGAGATCCGGCATGACCGAACATATCGTAGCGTTTTCGCTTTTCCTGATCGCTGAGGGTTTCGTAGGCTTCGTTGATTTCCTTGAATTTGTCTTCGGCGGATTTTTTCTGTTGTTCGCCGGTATGCAGATCAGGATGATGTTGGCGGGCTAACTTGCGATAGGCTTTCTTCAGCTCGTCGTCCGAGACATTTCGATCAACGCCGAGGGTTTCGTAGTAATCGCGCTTGGACACGGCAGCCATTGTGAGTGAACGGTGGAGCGCCCGAGTTCTTCTTTGCTTCGAAAGCTCGGGCGCCTTGATGCGTTATTCTAGGCTATTTTTTGTCTTTGTCTACTTCTTCAAATTCTGCGTCGACGACTTTTTCGTCCGGTTTGGTTTCGCTCGTATTGCCGGTTGCCGATGCGCCCGGTTGTGGACCAGCTGAGGCAGCTGCTTTCTTATACATTTCTTCGGCTAATTTGTGCGACGCCGTCATAAGGGATTGTGTCGCCGATTCGATGGCTTCGGCATCGGTGCCTTCTAAGGCCTTCTTGAGGGCTGCAATCGCATCCTGGATCTTTGTTTTTTCATCAGCCGAGATCTTATCGCCGTAGTCTGTGATGTTTTTCTCAGTTTGATAGACCAGATTATCGGCCTGATTCTTGGCTTCCGCTAATTTGCGGCGCTTCTTGTCGTCATCGGTATGCGACTGGGCATCCCGAACGAGCTTTTCGACCTCCTCTTTGCTCAGGCCGCTGGAGGCTGTGATCTTGATGGACTGTTCTTTCTGAGTCGCCAGATCCTTGGCGGACACGTGGACAATGCCGTTCGCATCGATGTCAAACGTGACTTCAATTTGTGGCATGCCGCGAGGCGCCGATGGAATACCGACCAAGTCGAATTGTCCAAGCAGCTTATTGTCATTCGCCATTTCCCGTTCGCCTTGGAAGACGCGAATGGTCACGGCGGTTTGATTGTCGGCCGCAGTCGAGAAGACTTGGCTCTTCTTGGTTGGAACGGTCGTGTTGCGCTCGATCAATTTAGTAAACACGCCGCCCAGCGTTTCGATGCCCAATGACAACGGTGTGACGTCCAGGAGCAGCACGTCCTTGACCTCGCCCTTGAGGACGCCGCCTTGAACGCCGGCTCCAATGGCGACGACTTCATCAGGATTGACACCGCGGTGCGGTTCTTTCCCGAAGAAATCTTTCACGACCTGAATGACTTTCGGCATGCGGGTCATGCCGCCGACTAGGACGATTTCTTGAATATCCTTACCCGATACCCCGGCATCGGACAAGGCTTTACGGCAGGGTTCAATCGTCCGTTGAATGAGATCGTCGACCAGCTGTTCCAACTTGGCACGCGTCAGCTTGGTGACCATGTGCTTGGGGCCGCTGGCATCTGCAGTAATGAATGGGAGATTGATCTCCGTTTCTTGAGACGAGGACAGCTCGATCTTGGCCCGTTCCGCTGCTTCTTTTAGGCGTTGGAGGGCCATCCGGTCCTTCCGCAAATCGATCCCCTGGTCTTTCCTGAACTCGTCGACTAACCAATCCATTACGCGCAGATCGAAGTCGTCTCCACCGAGATAGGTGTCGCCGTTGGTCGATTTCACTTCGAAGACGCCTTCGCCGATTTCCAATACGGAGACGTCGAAGGTGCCGCCACCTAAGTCGTAGACCGCAATCCGCTCGTCTTTCTTCTTGTCCAAACCGTAGGCAAGGGACGCCGCTGTTGGTTCATTGATAATACGGAGCACGGTCAGACCGGCGATTTGGCCGGCATCTTTGGTCGCCTGGCGCTGACTGTCATCAAAGTAGGCCGGAACGGTGATCACGGCCTCGGTGACTTTTTCGCCGAGATAGTCTTCCGCCGTCTGCCGCATTTTCTGCAGGATCATGGCGGACACTTCCGGTGGGCTATACTGTTTGCCGCGCAGTTCGACATGGGCATCGCCGTTGTCGGCCTCGACCACTTTGTAGGGGAGCCGTTTCATGGCCTCCTGGACTTCGCGGCTCTTGAACTTGCGCCCCATCAGTCGCTTGACCGAGAAAATGGTATTTTCTGGATTGGTAATGGCCTGACGTTTGGCGATTTGGCCGACCAGTCGTTCACTCTTATCGGTGATGGCCACGACGGAAGGAGTAGTCCGACTTCCTTCGGCATTGGCGATCACGACAGGGTCGCCGCCGCTCATAATCGCGACACAAGAGTTGGTGGTCCCAAGATCGATACCGATAACTTTACCCATTTGGTGGACTCCTTCCTTCTCGACAACGATGACAGAGGGTCAGTTCGCTGTCGTATCCTTATTCGCTCGCCTGGGGGGGGCCTGACGATACGCTGACCATGGCTGCCCGCAATACTCTGTCGTGTAATCGATACCCCTTCTGAAACTCTTCTAAGACTCGATTGGCCGGCACCTCAGTGGACGGCCCGTAGGAGACGGCTTGATGCGCGTGGGGGTCAAACTCCTGACCGGCTGTCTCGATGGCCTGCACACCGAATTTGGCCAAGACACCGGAGAGTTGCTTGAGTGTCAGCTCTACGCCCTGAACGAGTGCTGAATCGCTTCCGTTTGTGGGAGCGGCCTTGATCGCCCGCTCCAAGTTATCGACAACCGGCAGGAGTTCTTTAAGCAGTTGTTCATTGCCGAATCGAATCTGTTCACGCTGATCACGCTGAGTCAGCCGCTTGTAATTTTCAAATTCCGCCGCCTGCCGGAGATATTTCTCATTGAGTGCAGCGCATTCTTCTGCCTTGGCCGCCAGTTCGTCTGGCACCGAGGATGACGTGGCCGCAGTGTCAGGCGAGACCTCTTCTAAGTTCTCGATTGTATTGGCGTTTGTCTTTTCCTGTGCGTGATTTTCAGTCATGTGGATACCTGTACAGGGGAGGAGATATCCATAGGAGGAAGGAAGTCAACGGGTCAGCGGAAAATAAAATGAACGCGAGGACGGAACGACTACACCCAATTCACGGAGTGAGGTCCGTGAGCCCGACGATACAGCAGCTCGAGCCCCTGGAGAGTCAAGAACGGTTCGATGTGCTGAATGGTTCGCGCCTCCGATGCAATGACCTGCGCTAATCCACCTGTCGCAATCACAAACGAGGACCGCCCCATTTCGGCTTCGATTCGCTGAATCAGGGTGTCCACTAGGCCGGCGTATCCAAAAATGAGTCCAGACTGGATGCTGCCGGCGGTATCGACTCCGATGACGGTCTTGGGGCGGGCAAGTTCTACCTTGCTGAGCTTGGCGGCCCGGCTAAACAAGGCTTCAGCGGAGATTCCCAAACCTGGCGCGATCACACCTCCCAGGTATTCGCCGGTTCCGGTGACTGCGCAAAACGTGGTCGCGGTTCCGAAATCAACGATGATGAGATCACGACGAAACTTCTCATAGGCGGCAGCCGCATTCACAATCCGATCGCTTCCGATCTCTTTCGGATTCAGGTACTTCAGGGTGAGCCCGGTTTCGAGATCGGATGAGACGGTGATGGGCGTGCACCGAAACGATGTTTCAACCATTGATTCAAACGTTTCCGTGAGGGCCGGCACGACGCTGGAGATGATTGCGCCGGTAATATGTTCGGGGAATCGGCCGTTTCGAGCCATAAGACTGAGGCAGAGTACGCCATACTCATCGGCCGTCGTCTTGGGGTCGGTGGCCAACCGCCAATGGCTCAGGAGCGTCGGCCCTTCAAAGATTCCCACCACGATGTTGGTGTTGCCGATATCGATCGCAAGCAGCATGGGATTCATTGTACTTCGGGCGGCCCGCTTTCGCTACTCTCTCAGATGAATCACATCGGCGGCATGGACTTCGATGAGAGCGGGTGGTTGTGCGTGAGGGGACGCAGCCAAGGGGCGTACCTGTAACGCGCCATCAGCGGAAAGTGTCTCTGCCGTACCAAGGATTTGCCGGTCATGCGGGAACAAGACCTTCACTTGTCGGCCGAGCGTGGTACAGCGGGCGACGTAGGCCTGCCTCAGTCGGGTGGACCCGTGGGATTGCAGCTCATCAAGGCACTGTTCAAGTTCCCACAGGAGTTGCGCGATGAGTCGATTCCGATCGATCGGTCGTGGGGCAGCTTCAATCAAGGAGGCGGCAATCGGACGGAGGTCTTCGGGAAATGACAGGGCGGGGATGTTGACATTCAACCCAATTCCGATGATCACGATCGGGCCGTCGACTGTCGTCAGGGTGCTTTCGCACAGAATCCCCCCGACTTTTCGGTCATGAAGGAGGAGGTCATTGGGCCATTTCAGAGCGAGAGACACCGTGGCCACCTGCTGGGTCGCCTCGGTGACAGCCAGCGCCGTGACGAGTGGTACCCAGGATAGCCATTGTGCAAGGGGAACGGTCTGACTCTTCCCACGAACGATGATGGAACAATAGATATTGAACCCGGAGGGGGAGAACCAGGCACGTCCATGTCGGCCATATCCGCCCGTTTGCCGTTCGGCCACCACCACGGTGCCGTGCGCGGAGCCCTGGTGTGAGAGTGAGCTGGCCTCTCGATTGGTGGAAGGGAGATCCTGGTAAAGATACAGCGTCTGGCCCAGCGCCTTGGTGGCAAGGGTACTGCGGATCGCTTCGATACTGAGTGGAGCAGTGGACGCCATGGGCTAACGATGTCGACGCGTTGCACGTCGAGCCGAGGTCATGACGAGGCTGACTGTGGCGGCTGCAGCAGAATGGGTGAGGGCCCCGATGGAAATTCGGTCAGCCCCGGCTGCCGCCATGGCACAGACATTGTTGAGCGTGATCCCGCCTGACACCTCCACCAAGGCTCGTTTCTTGATGAGTGCGACGGCTCGGCGGACCATATCGGGCGTCATGTTGTCCAATAAAATCACATCGGGCTTTCCCGCCAACGCTTGCCGAACCTCAGAGAGGGATTCCACTTCGACGATGATCGGGAGCCCCGATGATCGATGCCGCTGTGCGAGTCGGCAGGCCTGTTCGACCGGTCGTTGATGCGATTGAAGAAGGGCCAGATGGTTATCCTTAATCAGAATGCCGTCGCTCAAGGAGTACCGGTGGTTCGTTCCCCCACCGAGCGCCACAGCCCATTTCTGAAGTGTTCTCCAACCGGGAATCGTTTTTCTGGTGTCCAGGATCTTGACGGGGTAGCCGCGCGTCGCTCGGCAGAACTGCTGCGTCACGGTCGCGATCCCCGAGAGGTGTTGAAGAAAGTTTAAGGCGACGCGTTCGGCTTGCAGGATCCCGCGCCCATCCCCTTCGATCTGAAGCAACGGGTCTCCACTCTTGGCTCGGTCACCGTCCCGCTTGGAGATGGAGAGCCGTAGTGAAGGGTCGACCATCAGAAAGGTCTGGACTGCTGCGGCCATTCCAGCCACGACCAAGGGCTGTTGCGCAATGATCGTGGCCTGCGCTGGCACCGGAGCGGAAAAGAGCGCAGTCGTGGTCGCATCGCCCTGGGCAAGATCCTCCTCAAGCCCCTGGCGCACCGCACGGCGGATATCTGCAGCGGGGAGAGTGATCATCAATTAGACTCCGAGCATCGCGCGGAGCTGCTGTTGACTATCGGCCAATAAGGCCCGATCACGGGAGAGGGTCTGCACTCGGCCGTGATGTTCGGCAATCACGTCCGGCGGGGCTTTCGACGTGAATTCGACGTTCTTCAGCTTTCCGTCGATTCGTTGTAGTTCCTTGTTGGTCTCGGCGATTTGTTTGTCCAAGCGTTCAATTGCTTTCTGGAGGTCGACGTCCTCCGCGACCGGAATCCCTACAGAGAGGCCTTCCGCGATGAGCCGCAGCAATCTGGTCGTCGGCCAATCATGCGGTCGACTGACCCTGACCTGACCCCGACTGAGGTGGGTTATGTGTTGCTGTAATTGGTCGAGGTGTAGTTGCCTGTCTGGGGCGTCGTGCCCGATATGGAATGCGATCTGCTGACCCGGCGGATAATTCAAGAGAACCCGTCCGGTCCGGACGAGTCCCACCGTGTGTTCCAACAAGACAAAGTGCTGCTCGACCTCCGGCGAGGTCCAGGCCTGGTCGACGACCGGATAAGTCTGCACGACAAGACTGTCCCCTTGATGGGGAATGGTTTGCCAAATTTCTTCCGTGATGAACGGCATGAAGGGGTGGAGGAGTCGCATGGTGGCTTCCAGCGTCTCCACGAGCGTGTGTCGCGTGCTGGCTCCATCCTGGTGTTCTGGCGTTTGGAGTACTGGCTTGATCAGTTCCAAATACCAGTCGCAGTATTCATGCCAGATGAATTGATACAGCGCGGTGGCTGCCCGGTCAAATCGGTAGGCTTCCAACTCCGTGGTGACGACGTGGATGATATGGGCAAGCCGGCTCAGAATCCATCGGTCCGGGAATGTCCGTTGCGCCGGCGGAAGGGCGGTCCGTGGGCCGTCGAGGTACATCAACGCGAATCGTGCGGCATTCCAAATCTTGTTGGCGAAATTGCGATATCCTTCAATCCGCTCTTCCGCCAGTTTCACATCCCGTCCGGGCGAGGCCATCGAGGCCAGCGTAAATCGGAGCGCATCGGTTCCAAACTCGTTCATGACATGAAGTGGATCGATGACATTCCCCTTGGACTTGCTCATTTTCTTGCCTTCGGCGTCACGGACCAGCGCATGGATATAGACGTCTTTGAAGGGGACGTCCCCCATGAACTTGAGTCCCATCATGATCATGCGCGCGACCCAGAAGAACAAGATGTCGAGGCCTGTGACCAGCGTGGCTGTCGGGTAATAGGTCTTGAGCTCTTCCGTATGCTCCGGCCATCCTAACGTTGAAAAGGGCCAGAGTGCCGAAGAAAACCACGTATCAAGCACATCGGGATCCCGATAGAGATCATGTCCGCCGCATGACGGACAACTTGCCGGCGCCGTCTTGGAGACGATGGGGGAGGCTCCCGACAAGATGGCGATTCGGTTCTCAGTCTTGATCACGTGCGTGGCGTTGCACGACAGACAATACCAGGCAGGGATTTGATGTCCCCACCAGATCTGTCGGGAGATGCACCAGTCTTTGATGTCACGCATCCAGCCCAGGTAATTGTTTGTCCATCCCTCCGGAATGATGCGGATGCGACCCTCTTCAACCGCAGTGATGGCTGGTTCAGCCAGCGGCTTGATTTTGACGAACCATTGCGGTGACAGGTAGGGCTCGACGATGGTCTTGCATCGGTAACACTTCCCCACCGCCATCTTATGGTCCTCGACCTTGACCAGGTGGCCGCGTTCCTCCAGCAACGTCTCCACTTTGGGCCTGGCCTTCGAGACGGGCAAGCGCTGCAACTGGTCGATGACGGTGGGATCCGCGCCGGCTCGGCGCAGGCCAGCCGCATCGAGGAGGGCGTGATGGTCGAGGATTGCAAGTCGTGGGAGCGCGTGCCGTTCGCCTGCTTCATAGTCGTTGAAATCGTGTGCTGGCGTGATCTTGACGGCGCCGGTTCCGAACTCGCGATCGACAAGGAGCGCATCTCCAACAATGGGGATCATTCGGTTCGTGAGGGGGAGGCGAACCTCTTTGCCGATGAGGTGTTGAAACCGCTCATCGTCGGGGTGGACCGCGACGGCCGTATCGCCGAGCAGCGTTTCGGGTCTAGTTGTGGCGACGGTCAGATGAATACTGGGATTCTCTGCGAGCGGATAGTCGATGGAGTACAGCTTTCCCTTGGTGTCTTCGTGTTCGACTTCAATATCCGACAGTGCGGTGAGGCAGCGCGGACACCAATTGATCAGCCGTTCACCTCGATAGATCAGCCCATCTTCGTAGAGCCGGACGAACACTTCGAGCACGGCTTTGGACAAGCCCTCGTCCATCGTAAATCGGAGGCGGTCCCAGTCGCAGGATTCACCAAGCTGTTTCTGTTGGTTGACGATGGTATTCCCAGACGTCGCTTTCCATTGCCAGACGCGCTCGACGAACCGTTCACGTCCAAGCGCTTCCCTGGAGAGCCCCTCGGTCATCAACTGCTTCTCGACGACGTTTTGTGTGGCGATCCCGGCATGATCGGTTCCTGGAAGCCACAGCGTGTTCCGTCCCTGCATGCGCCGCCAGCGGATCAGGATGTCTTGCAGGGAATGGTTCAGGGCATGTCCGACGTGGAGCGATCCCGTAACATTCGGCGGCGGGATGACGATGCAATAGGGCCGTCCCGGCTGTTGGGGAGAGGCATGGAAATAGCGGCGTGTGAGCCATTCGTGGGACCATCGCGTTTCGACAGTTCTTGGGTCGTAGGTTTTTTCGAGCTGAGATGAAGCCATAGGTGTTGTATCCAAATGTGCGGGCGGCATCATAGCATGTCTGTGCGGATCAGAACATGGTGTGAGTCTCAGCTTGTAGCCCGGTGTGGCATATGCTATACAGTCGCGCACTGGAGTGATCACACACCTTACTGTAGGGAGGACCATGGCACGAGGTCGCGAAAAGGATCGGAAGACGCGCAAGAAACACCGGAAGAATGTCAAGCGAGTGAAAGCCCTGGCGAAGGCTCGACGGGGGAAGAAGGGGAAGAAAAGTTAGGCTTTTGAGGAACGCGACGTTTCTTCGGTCTCGATCAGCCGTTTGATTTCTGCTTTGATCTGCTGTTCAGCGACATCAGGGACGATGTGTTGAACAGCCTGTTCGACGGCGGAGCCAACCGTCGCTTTCACCGTCCCCTCGACCAAGAAGGGGGTTTGCTTGACTACTTCTTGGTGTACTGCATCGGTGACCAATTGATTGATCGTTCCTACCTGTTCCCGCACGACGGCGGGCAAGTCCTGGTGAATAACGGATTCAACCTGCTCTCGGATCACCTGCATGAGAGGCGCTGCCAGCGGAGGTTTCAGGAAATCTGAAACGGCTTGTCGAATGATCGGCTCGCTGGTCGAGAGTTCTTTCCGGATCAGCGCGGGCAATGTGTCGGCGACAAGCGGTTGAATGAGTGTCGAGAGAAACTCCTGAGACAGAATGCTTCCCAATTGGGTCTGTAGCTCCTTCTGAACAAGCGGACGAATCTGTGGCGCGTATTGTTCATTGATCACCTGCGGAAGCAGCGCCGCGAGACTCTGCTCGCTTCGCTTGGCCATGGCCTGCATGAGTTGGTCAACAAGACTTTTCACCACGTCGTCGGGAGCCGTAGGGGTGATCGGTGGAGTCAGTGGGGCAGTGGGCTGGCTGACAGGTTGCTGCATGGGCTCCTCCGATCCGGTGAGAGCGGATAAAGGGTCAGTTGTCTCATCTTGAGCGTCGTCACCGGTCGAGGCCGGTGGCCAGACGCGCCGTTTCAGGCCCGTGCTGTTTGCGGCACTCGTCTGTTTCTGTTGGAGAGACTTTAGTACCGTGAGTAATTCTTCCGTGTGGAACGGTTTCTTCAGGAACGCCTTGACGCCCAATGTGCGGAGATGGTTCTCGTCCGGGTGATCAGCCGGATTGACCAAGGAGACGAGGGAGGTCTCGGCGAGGTTGTCCAGTTTGTTGATCTCCTTACAAAACCCTGAAAAGGTCATGTTGTCGAGCTGGTAGTCGGCGATGATGAGGGACGGTGCGTTTCGGCGGGCGGCCTCAAGTGCGGCCGGACCGTCCTGAAACCCAAGCACCTCAAACCCTTCAGGAGCGGAAATTTGTTCGACCAGTCGTCTGACGGCGGGGCTGCTATCTACGACAAAAATCGGCGAAGCCATGAAACGTGCTCCATCGTTTTGGTGTTTCTTCGAAGCTAACAAGGGGGGTATGCTTTGTCAAGAAAACCAGCAAATAGGATGGGAGCGACGTTGGTTCGTAGTCGATTGTTTTGTGGAGCCCGTTAAGGTGTAAGGAGTCTCGTGATGAGTTCCTCGATACGCGTCGTGTTTTTTGATGCAGCCGATACCTTGTTTCATGTACAGGGCTCGGTCGGTGAGATCTATCTTCGGCATGCGATCCAGTTCGGATTTTTACAGAAACCGGACTCGTTGGCAGCCATCACACAAGCGTTTCGCCGGGCGTTCCGCGAAGCTCCGCCGCCGGTGTTTGCCACGGCGGACCCGGCACGGCTCAAACAGAGTGAACGCTTGTGGTGGTTTGATATCGTCCACAATGTCTTTTATCGCGTCGGTATGTTTGCGCGGTTCGACGAGTTTTTTGATCACGTGTTTCGCGTCTTTGAGGATCATGGATCCTGGCGGTTGTTCCCAGAGACGGTTTCGACGTTGACCCGGTTGAAGGCAGAGGGGGTGGAGTTGGGGATCATCTCAAATTTTGATTCCCGGCTCTTTGGGGTGTTGCGGGGACTCGGCATTGCTGAGGCCTTCGATACCGTGACGATCTCGAGTATGGCCCACGCGGCGAAACCGGCGCCACAGATCTTTCATAGTGCCTTAGAGAAGCATGCCGTGGATCCTGACGAGGCGCTGCATATCGGAGATAGTCTTCGGGAGGATGTCGATGGCGGGCGGAAGGCCGGACTACATGTCGCACTCGTGGATCGTGAGGGGAGAGAACAACCAGGCGACGCACCGTGTATCCAGAGTCTGGATGAGCTGTTTCCCTTGTTAGAGCGGATCAAGTAGGAGCGGGACCAGGTCTTTGGCACGGCCCTGCAGCGAGACATCGACCAATGAGGATTGCGGTGTAGGATCCAGATTAATTTCGGCGACGAATGTGCCGGATTCTTTGGCCACAGCGGCGAAGCCGGCGGCGGGATAGACAACGCCGGAGGTGCCGATCACGAGCAGGATGTCACAGTTTCTCAGAACCTTAGAGCATTGCTGGAGATCCGCAGCGAACAGGGATTCTCCAAACCAGACGATATGTGGGCGAAGCAGAGCTCCGCATTGGAGGCAGGACGGTAGAATGGAGATGGGGACGTCCCGGTTCTCGTCCACCCTGTTGCAGCCGGTGCAGCGGACTGTCCAGATATTGCCGTGAATCTCCGTGAGATTTCGTGAGCCGGCATCTCGATGCAATCCGTCGACGTTTTGTGTCATCAGCCAGAAGGCAGGAGTGCGGCGTTCTAATTCTGCAATCGCCAGGTGGGCAGGATTTGGCCGTGTGGTTGCGATCAGCTCACGCCGCCAGTTGTACCATTCCCACACCAGTCGGGGGTCGCGCTCAAACGCGTCCGGTGTGGCGAGATCTTCTGCCCGGTAATTGCGCCACAAGCCGTCCTTGCCGCGAAACGTCGGCACGCCGCTGTCGGCAGAAATTCCCGCACCAGTCAGGACCGTGATGTTCCTGGCCGTGGCAAGGCGTTCTTTCACGAGCTCAAGATTTGAACCAGGTGCCATTTTCTGCGCAGTCTCCGTGGAGCGGCTGCGTCGCCGCACAACCGCATGCTATAGTACGTTCCGTTTTTTTCTGCAACCAGAAGGATGGCGACATGAAACAGATTTTGATGGTTGGTGCCGGATCGGTCGGTGGGTTTTTCGGGGCGCGACTGGCCAAGACGAATCCAGATGTGTCCTTCTTACTCCGGCCCAAGACGCTGGCGGCTGTGAAACAGAATGGATTGACGATACGCAGTGCCGAGGGAACCTTTACGGTGAGGCCTCAAGCCTCAGCGGATGTGCGTGAACTGCCTCGGCCCGATCTCATTGTGCTCGGCGTGAAGGCCTATGATCTCGACGACGTACTGAATCAAATCGAGCCGGTGCTCACGGAAAAGACGGTCATCCTGACGTTGCAGAACGGAATCGATACCGAAGACCGTTTGTTGTCCAGACTCCAACGTGATTGCGTGATCGGTGGTGTCGCGTACATCTACTCGAAAATCGCTGAGCCCGGCGTAATCGATCACTATAAGAAAGGTGCGGTCGCGATCGGTGAGTTTATGGGATATGAGAGTGAGCGCCTTCTCCAGATACGCGATATTTTTTCAGCGGCCAATATTCCCTGTCACCTGTCCAAGGATATTCGCCGGAGTAAATGGGAAAAGATGTGTTGGAACTGCGTGTTCAACCCGATTACCGTTCTCATCGACGACCACGTGGCCAGGGCACTCGATCATCCGGAAATGACGGGCGTGATCCGGCAGATCGTCGGCGAAGTGACGGCGATCTCAGCGGCAATGAAGGTGCCCTTACCACTGGATATGCCGGAACGGGTCGTGAAGGCGACGCAGGAGATTCGTGATATTCATACCTCGATGTATGACGATTGGAAGGCGGGACGACGAACAGAGATCGACTCCCTCAATGGCTTTATCGTTCAGAAGGGGCGAGAGCTTGGTATTCCTACCCCAGTGAATGAAGCCCTAACAGCGATGATCAAGACGATGACGGAGAAGGAACCAACCGGTCCTGGCCGAGTTCGGATCGAGGGCGCTGTTGTCCAGCCAGTCTCCTTCGATCGAGGGGCTCTTGCTGCGCTGCCAGCCGAGCATCAGCTTGATATTTCCACTGTCATGCCAGGGATGCAGGGGCAGGGGATTCGGTTGAAGGGGATTTTGGATATTCCGGCATTGGCCATCGACGCGGATCATGTTGCCTTCCATGCGTCAGATGGCAAGTACTCGGCTTGTCTGACGCTTCAACAGGCGAAAGAGTTCGGTGTGTTGGTCTACGAGCTTCATGGAGCTGCCTTGCCCGATACGAACGGGGGGCCGTTCCGTCTGGTGACGCCTGGGCTCGGCGATTTGTGTGCCAACGTCAAAGGGGTTGCGCGGATTGAAATCACAAAGGGACCGGGGAGAGATACGCGGCAAACAACCTGTCCCCCGACCTTATGATCGGGATGTGGGCGATGGCACGGATCGTAGCTCTTGGCGCCAGTAATCTTACCCGTGGATTCCGGACCATTGTTTCGACCGCGCGATCAGTCTGGGGACCGGAGGTCGAAATACTTGCGGCGCTTGGACATGGTCGATCCTACGGAGCCTCGAGTCAATTTCTGTTCCGTACGCTGCCCGGCATCCTCAAGGCCGGACTCTGGGCGGAGCTGGAGCGTCGTCCTCCGATGATGACCAGGGCACTGGTCACAGACGTTGGTAATGATATTCTCTACGGTTTCTCCGTCGAGCGGACGTTGGGCTGGGTCGAGGAGGTCTTTCGTCGACTGGCTCAAGTGACACAGGATATCGTGCTCACGGGATTGCCGCTGGCCAGTGTCTGCCGGCTCTCACACCTCAAACTTCTGGCGTTTCGCTCACTACTGGTCCCGTCCTGTCGGCTCACGCTCACGGAGGTGATCGAGAGAGCGGAGCGGGTGAACGAGGGGCTAGTGGGATTGTCCAACGCCCATGGCGTCAAATTCGTGCAACTTTCTCCGGCCTGGTATGGATTTGATCCCATCCATGTGCGGCCGTCGTACTGGCGAACAGCTTGGCAGGAGATTCTGGGAGAACGAGTGCCAGGGCCATGTGAGGTTCGATCAGTGGCGGAGGCTGTTCGGTTGTGTCTGATGCGTCCTGAGCGGCGCTCGTTATTTGGTGTCGAACAGGTGACACCGCAATCTGGCGTCGCGCTCCAATCCGGCGGACAGGTTTGGTTGTATTGAATCGCGTATGCTGTGACTATCCGACAGCCGGCTGTGGCGTGATCAATCTTGATCGCAGAGGGGAGGGGGAATTGTCTGAATCAACGTTTCACTATTCTATTTTCATAAAACGGGCCGTCACCGGACTCATTCTCGGAGGCCTCGCTGGAGCCATCCAAGTTTGGATGTTCAAGCGAGATCTCATGTATCTCTGGGCCTCGATCGCGGCTGGTGCGGTGTATATGGCCGCTTGGGTCACCTTCACGGATTGGCTGAAGCTTGCAGGAGGCAAGATTATTCTTGGCGGGGTCTCAGGGTTATTGGCAGCTATCGTGTGGTGGTCCATCGCGGTTCCCGCTGATGATGCGTTCATTCAAGCAGTCGTGGCCGGCACCTGTTTTGGGGCGGCCTTTGCCTGGTCGGATCAACGAATGGCCTGATTTTCTGCCTGCCAGGCAGCGCGGAGCAGGCGCGTTGATTGTCGCCACCCTCAATAGCTGTAGGGCAAGCAATGGGTTTCTCAGATATTGTTTGGATGGATGTCGTGGCATACGCACTTGCCTACAAGGGTACGCCGGAGTATAGTGACTTCTATGGTGCGGATTGACAGACGCGACCAGCACTGGTTGTCCCGGGGAATGCTCTATACGGCTCTGATCTTTTTGGTCTGCGTCTGCGTCCTGTCACAAATACTTGGTGCGCCAGTTACCTTGCTCAGCCTTCTTACATCGGATACGCCGGTGGAATTACTCTCTGAAGACTTCTCCATTCTCCCGATCACACCGATACCAGCCGCACCGATTAGTTCCATGTTCCATGCGGAGTTCGAACCATCGTTTCAGATTCCCATCTTCTTAACGTCGGTCTTTCACCCTCCTCAGGGCTAGTCCTTCTTCTCTCTTCGTCTAATTGACCGTAAGCACCAGAGCCTCTGATACGTTTCGCACGTGACTCATCAGCATCTCACACGCGGTGTGTGGTGACATGGTGGATGATCGATGTGCGACTGTGACGCAAGAGGCTCTATCGTGATGTTAAGGAGCTAGAGAAACGATGAAAGCAACGAGTGTTTCGACAAGCGGAGTTCTCGATGCATCAGGCATGTGTGCAGTGCACGAACCTGTTGTGAACGAGCGCACTGTCACCGAGCCTGACACGACGGGGGTAGCGGAGACAATACTCGGTTTTAAGGTTGAAGAATTTGCCGGACGCACTCAGCCACCAGACTGTACTGCGGCTCAGAAGCTCCAGAATGATCGACGAAAGTTAGACCCGCAGTTGTCGGCCTCCAACGGGATGAATGTCCTCAACCCGGCGAGTCAGATTATTATGTAAAGATGCCGATTCGGCCGTACCAATGCATCGGTGATGCTCTGTGTGTCGGTACATCAAGGCAGTGATCTGAGTATCTCGCCAAAAGGGAGGCTTATACATGACCTCTGTCGTGGGTAGATGGAGAAATAAACGCGTTCTCATACTTGCAGTTGCAGGCGCGTGGTTGTTCTTGCAGATAGATTGTGTGACTGATCGTCAGGTCAGTGCAAGTTCTGGCCTGTCCGGTGTCGTTCTTGCCATGCAGGATGACGCTGTCCCTCGACTGCAAGGTTTGACTATTCCGAACAGCACCAAGAGGAACAATCAAGCTGAGTCGATGGAGACCCCAAGCCGTTCTCTCAAGCATGCATCCATCCTATTGCACAGAGCGGCAAATGCCATCGAGAAGGATAACGTTCTGACGGTGCAACTCATTCGGCAAGTGATCGCTATTCTCAAGCACCAAGTGATCCCATCACTGTTAGATCATGATTCACTCTTGGTTCCCATTAGTTCACTGTCAGCTGTGGCGGAGCAGGGAATGGATCGTGAGGAATCATGAGTTGCGCCAGCCAATCATTATTTCGACACGAGTCTTCTGCTCGAACGAAAGGGGAATAGGAACATTCTGACATGCAGGCGGGATATCGACTGTGACTGAAGAGGCCAGGGTCGTAAACACGTAGTGTTCTGGATAGGCGTAATCAGAGAGCACATGAGCAACAATAGGCACGCACCATCTCACAGCGTGTCGTAGATGCATCATGCACAGCCTGCGGGCTTCTTGCGAACCTCAATTCCGGTCATGGGGTTGTGGAGTTCAAGAAGGGGCTGACCCCCCAGGATACTGTTTGCCGGACTTGGCACCGTCGTTGTTATGATGAGCTGGTAGATCAAGGTGAAGAGTTCAGAGAAGGGATTTACAAAGAATGGCGAGATGTTGCTACCAAGTCGTCTTCTACATTTCGGCTCTCTTCAACGGACTACGAAAGCAGTCCATTGAGGATAAAAGGGGGATGGCTTCGGCCGGCCGGTGTGGAGACTACGGACTGTGGGGCCGTTCCTGAGTGGTCTGGACGGAGATGTCTGAATCAGAACTTCAGATCACCAAGAAGGAGTACCGCGGGTGCCATGGGCTTTCTGCGGAGGTGTTTTCTGGCCATGCTGATTTTCGTGGGAACAATACCAACGGTGGCTGGCTGAGCGCTTGGTGAACCCAATGTGGTGGAAATGGCCCCGATATCCAAAGTGTTCATTGCGCAGTACCCGCACACCGCGCCAAGGTGGCTGAATGAGTCATCGAGTCGTCACGTGTTCGTGAGCGTGCCGAGTCTCTCATAACAGGGGAGTCATAATGGTCTGGGAGCCTAATGATCCATGGAGTAGGAAAAAAGACCCACTTGAGGAGGCGCTCCAGCAAGCCAGGTCGAAGATGAAGGAGTTGTTCTCTGCTGGGGAGTTTGGCGGGTGGAAGAACCGCCTCCCTACTGGAGGGCTCCTCAATGTGGTGATCACGGCGCTGGTGATTCTCTTCATCTGGCAAGGTGTCTACATCGTCGCTCCGGATGAAGAAGGGGTGGTCAAACGGTTCGGGGTCCCCGTGCGTGCCGCCGAACCAGGGCCTCACTTCAAGATTCCGATTGTCGAAACCGTTCTCCAGCCCAAAGTGGCCAAACTCTTTCGCGTGGAAGTCGGATTCCGGACCAACCCG
>JAOUGT010000222.1 GCA_029865485.1 Nitrospira sp. | reverse complement strand
GTCGAGAGTAAATAGCAGATCTGAAGCCATCTGTCACGAGAGGAAGCAGCAGGCTGGCATGAACTCGACTACCGAATGCAGTGAGGGGGATAACTGAAGGGATCGGCTGGCTAGAGGTCGACCTCCCTGCCGATTAATGCCACCGGCTTGTTGCGATGGACATTCATGTCGCGAACGTTGCTGGGCAACCGTTGAGCTTCTTCGGGCCAGCCGGTGACACCCATATCACTCACTCCCTGAAACTTGGCGCCCTCCTCCATCAGCAGCGTGGGGCAATGGACTTCACCGATGAGGATTGCGGTTTTGAGGAGTTGCACCTTCCCCGTCGCGGTCACCGTTGCTTTGATCTTTCCGCTGCTGACAAGGGAATCGGCATGGATCGAGCCTTTCACCACGCCGTCTTCGCCGACAATGACTTCTCCCTTCGTGTGCACATCACCTTCTAATCGCCCATCGATCCTCACGGTGCCATCGACTCTGATTTCACCCTTGAGCTCAACTCCCTTCGCCAACAACGTAATATTGCCGTCGTCTCCATACCCGGTCTTCTTCATGGGACGTCCTCCGTACAGGCCAATCGTCTCTACAAGAGTACCTGAGGACGGTGGATAGACCTAACGGTTTGTGGAATCCAGCGTGGCGCTTCCGGTCGAAACTTAGGGAGAGACCCCGAACGTCTCTTTCAACTGTTCCAGAAACCCGCCTCCATGCACCTCGCAGTAGACGGTCGGCTCCGTCCCCACGATAAAAAACTCCGTGAGATGTTCCGGACATTGTGCCGTGGCGAGCTGGCCGGTTCGCGGATCGATCCGACGCTCGACGATCCCGGAAGGCTGGTCAAAGTCTGCGTGCTGTCGTGGAATAAGCCGCACAGCCAAGTCACTCCAAATCGGGAGGGCCGCTTGCGCACCGGTCAGTTTAATGGGACGCTCATCGTCAAACCCCACCCAGACCCCGATCGCAAGATCTGGTGTATAGCCGACGAACCAGGCATCCCGATACCCGTCCGTCGTTCCCGTCTTACCCGCCACCGGCCCCTGCACCCCCATCGCTCTGGCCTTGGCGGCAGTCCCATGATCCACCACGCCTTTCAACAACGAGGTGACCAGAAAGGCTCCTTGGGGGCTGGCGGCCTGGCGCCGGTCGACCGCCGGACTCCAGATCGTCTCCCCACCGTCCCGCACAAGGTTCGAGAGGGCCAGGGGACGAACGACGACGCCTCCATTCGCGAGCCCGGTATAGGCAGCCGTAATCTGGAGCAGAGAAACCGCAGAACTGCCTAACGCCAACGACAGATTGTCCGCAAGCGGTGACGCAATGCCGAATGCCTGAAGCAGACTCGTGAGCGACGCCATGCCGGTCCGGTGAGCCGTCCGAACGGCAGGAACATTCAGCGACTGTTCGAGCGCCGTTCGAACGGAGACCTGGCCTCGGTACTGTCGATCATAATTCTGAGGCGACCAAGACCCGGTGCCTGATTCCAACGTCAACGGTTCATCTGCCAATAAGGTCGCGGCCGTCAGCCCGGTCTGTCCTTGATCGCGCGCGGCTTCAAATCCGGCCAGATAGACAAAGGGCTTGAACAGCGACCCGGCGGATCGGCGGGCCTGCACCGCACGGTTGAATTGGCTCGTGCGATAGTCCCGCCCACCGACCATCGCCAGCACGTGACCATGCTTGACATCCAACACGACGATGGCGCCTTGAAGCGGCGAGCCCCCATCGGCCAACGAGGGATAGGTCTTCTCGAGTTTGGCCAGTCCATGTTGCAAGGCCTGGGCAGCAAGTTGCTGTGCTCGAGGGTCAAGGGTCGAGTACACCCGAGCGCCCTCAGGAATCTCCTGCCGAATACCTTCTTCGATTTCTCGCAGGAGATGATCGACAAAATACGGTGCATCCGTCAGCACATCGTGAGCCAGGACGACCTTCACCGGTCGATGCAGCGAACGCTTCAACGCATCTTCCGTTAACAGGCCCTCGTCCCGCAGCCGGCGAAGCACCACATTTCTCCGCTTGGTGGCATTCTCAATGTTCTTGACCGGCGAATAGACGTTCGGGCCTTTGACCAAACCCACAATCAAGGCCATCTCTTCAATCGACAGGGTTTCCACGGTCTTGCCGAAGTATCGGTGAGCCGCCTCTCCCACCCCATAAATGGAGACGGGTCCGGCTTGGCCGAGATAAATTTCATTGACGTAACTTTCGAGGATGTCCTCTTTGCGATACTTAAACTCAAGCGCCACCGCAGCCACAACTTCCCGAATCTTTCGTCCGAATGTGCGTTGAGGAGAGTAAAAGAGGTTTTTGGCGAGCTGCTGGGTCAGGGTGCTGCCTCCCTGCACAACGGCACCGTGCGTCAGGTTGGTCCAGAGCGCACGGCCGACCGCGATGGGATCGACTCCGACATGGGAGAAGAATCGACGATCTTCGATCGCGAGGAGCGTGCGAATCAGCATGGGGGGCACGCGGTTCAGGGGAATCCACTCTCGAACCTGTCTGGTTCCTCCGCGCATCCCGCTGATCAATGCCGGTTCGAGCGAGGCAAATGCGGTCGGTTGCCCATCAGACGCCGAGAGCACCTCCGACACAATCCCGTCCGACAACGTTAATTTGACGACTCTCGCCGGCAGCCGATTTTCTTCTTGGGCATGGAGAAAGATATCGATGAAATCATGGGTCGCAACATAGTCACCGGCGACCCTGGGACGACCATTGACTCGTCGGTACTCCAAACGATGGAGGCGCTCAAACAAGCCCGCCTCTTGAGGATGGAGTCCTGGCGTCAGAAAAAACGGTGCCCCGTAGATCAGGAGCGGTGGATGCTCATCACTCTTCGGCAGCGCCAAACTGCCGGAAAGATAGGCGCCATACCCCCCTAACAGGGCGAGGGCTCCGCCCAGTAGAACAAGGAGGGTAAGAATAAACCGCTTGGCGAATGAAGAGAACGGAGAGCGAGCACGAGATGGCATGCCTTCAGCTTACCCTGCAGAGTCTGAGAAGTGGAATAGGGCGACCCAAGAAAAGATTGCTACCTTGTGAAAAAGACCTCACACAGTGATTTCGCAGGAACGTCCCGTCGGAACCTCAATCGGAGTGAGCGGCAGATCCAAGACGAAGGTGGCCCCACACCCCTGTCCGTCACTTCTGGCCTGAAGGGTCCCCCCAAGGTTCTTGGCGGCGAGCGCCGCACTGTGGAGTCCGATGCCGTGCCCGTCGGATCTGGTGGTAAATCCCTGGGTGAAGAGGCGGGGGAGATGTTCGCTCACAATCCCCACACCGGTATCCATGATCTCAAAGCGAACAAAGCCCGGGCGATCGGGAGCTGCGCCAAGGTGAAGCGTCAATCGGTGGGGCTTGTCCGGTACCAAGTCCATCGCATTCTTGGCATTGCTGACGAGGTTCACCAAGATCTGTAAGATTTGATGCCGATCGCAAAGTCCTTCGAGCTCCTTGTCGTACCGTTCCACGATCTCGCAACCTCGTCCTTCAAGCGTCGGACGGTAGATCGCCAGGGCTTGTTCCATCAGATCCTGAAAGCGGACTGGTTCCCACATCGTTCGCCCTGATCTGGCCAGATGAACTTGCCGGTCGACCACGTGGCGGATATGGTCGATATTGCGGCTCAATCCCATGAGTTCTGTTTCCACCAACGCCTGATTCTGCGTCACCGATTCGGCCAGCATCACCAGGTATGAAGGAATCTGCTTCCCTTGCACATCCTCGGACAAGTAGTGCACCAGCTCATGCCGGTGTTGTTGCAACAGTGATACGAGCAAGGCGATGTCGTCGATCGGGACTCGTTTCAGCGCGCGCATGGCAACATCGACGGAGATATTGACGCTATTGAGGACATTCCCCACATTGTGCAGCACGGTTGAAGCCACATCCGCCATCCCGACAGACCGCGACCGTTCAAGCAATTTGCGATTCAGTTCCTCTCGTTCTGCCTGAATCCTCTTCCGCTCTTCGACCTCCTGCGTAAGAAGATCGTTGGCCTGTTCCAACCGTTCATGTTGAGCGACCACTTTGGACTGCGATTGCTCAAGTCTGGCAATAGCATCCCGCAACTGCGCCTTGGTGTGATCCACCTCTGTGACGTCATGACATGAGACGAGAATGCCCCGTACCGCGCCTCCTTCCTCGAGAATCGGCATACTGGTCACCGAGAGTGTGCGGAGTGCCTGGCCCGGCGCGCGAAACCCAAGCCGAACTCCCTGCTGAAGAGTCTTGACCTCGATGGCACGGTCCCATGGATACACCGGCACAGTGGAGGGTGGGCCGTCAGGATCCGGTTCCCACTGCAGCTGCGAGAGGAGACTGCCGAGGAGGGACGATAACGATTGACCGGCGAGCCGGCAGAATGCCTCATTGGCCAAGACGATGGAACCAGATCGATCCACCAGCACCACACTATCAGTGAGACTATCGAGCGCGCCTTTCACCCGTGGAGGAATCACCTCCGATGGATCTAAATGACGGAGTGTCCGTTTTAGGAGGACGAGAGCGCCGATGAACGTCAGCACGGCAACCACGGCCACAAATCGAGGCCACGGACCGGTCAACCACGTCTCCCCAAGAGAGCGATGGACCGGTTTGAATGAGATCTGCAACGTCGCCCAGGGTGAGGAGGCCCTGTGGATGGGAACCTGAATGTGAGTCACTGTGGACTGCCGCCCTGGCGGTTCAACCCAATGCCGGTCGTGATCGCCGACGACAACAAGCCGCTCGCCACCGACCACCTGAAGAGCCATGGACTGAATGTCTGACTCATCGGCCACCACCGCCTTCATGGCGCGATCCAGAGCCGACTGCTGGTTGGAAGCAGCAAGGATTGCATATTCGATGGCGAGGGATTCGGCCAGGGTCTTCCGCGCGGCAAAGACGTGCCTCCTCTCGTCGGAATCCATGTCGACCAGTGCCGCACCGACCACTAAGGCACCAATCGTAATCCCGACTAGAGAAACGCTGATCACCAGAATGGGGGAAAACCGATTCATCGTCTTCTTGTCGTCGGCAGTCAGGCCGAGCGTTTGAGGGGAGGCTTGTCGTCCAGGACGCGCTTGAGGCCTTTGAATTCCTCCGCTTCTTCCCGCCGTGCTCGTGTGGCTTCATCACGCCGGTGTTTGCGTTCACTGCGCGTGAGCTTCACCACCG
>JAOUGT010000221.1 GCA_029865485.1 Nitrospira sp. | reverse complement strand
AGAAAAGGTACATGAATATGAACGAGGCCGTGATTGCCGAACTTCTGAAGCTTAGCCCTGCGGAGCGAATCCAGCTTGCCGAAGACCTGTGGGACAGTGTTGCGACACACCCGGAGCACCTGCCGGCTTTGTCGGATGACCAACGAAAAGAAATCGAGCGTCGTCTCGCCGAGCACTCGCGCAATCCAGACTCGGCCCTCTCTTGGGAGGACGTGCGTGCACGACTGTGGGCCCACCTCGGATGACTCACCGCATCGTCTTCCGGCCAGAGGCCGAGACCGAACTTACTGAAGCGGTGGATTGGTACGAGGCACGGAGTCAAGGTCTCGGGGCGGAGTTTCTCCGCTCGCTCGATGCCGTCATCGCTCAGGTACAACGCCATCCCACACTGTACCCCGTCCTGTTCGGCACTGCGCGGCGTGCGGTGTTGCGGCGATTTCCCTATAGCCTGATCTACACCATCCACGACGACGTGCTACTGTGCTACTGATTGTTGCGTGCATGCACGGCAGACGAGATCCGACCCACTGGCAGAAACGCCTCTGACCTCCCCGGGAATCTCTTTCGTGCCAACGGCTCATAGTTCCCGGGGAAAGGCACCACTCGACAAGCTCGATTTCGCGACGCACGATGGGCGAGGCAGGGAGCCCACGCCCCCTGCTCGCCCGCTCCCAGCGTTTCACGCTTCACGAATGACGCGTCACGCCTTTCAATACGCATCTGCATTGCTGCCACCACGGACACACCAGACAAACGGGTTGGAGCCGGCCTTACTGCCGGAGTTCACATTGCCATTGAAGAAGTACACGAGCCAGGCGAGCGTCGCATTCTCGGTATCCGTCGACGCCGACCAATAGAGCAAGGACTGGACGTTGGTAAAGGGATGGCCCGCCGGCAGGGTGGGACCAGGAGCCGCCACCGAGGGATCGATCAGGCTCGCCAGCTCAGCGATAACCGGCAGTCGCCAGCCTTTTTGGCCGCCGACCTTTTTATTGATGCACGTAAATCTGGCACCAACCCACGTTTCAACAGAGGGGCCTACAGCCCCAACAGACCAAGACCGCGCTGGATGCAACTGATTGCTCAGTGGTAGGATTCAGAATCCGAGGGGAACTTGCCCTGTTCCACTTCTTCTTTGTATCGACTCAGGGCTTGAAGCGCATCCGCTTTCAGATGCGCATAGGGCTTCACGAATTTGGGAACGAAGTCATCGAAGAGTCCGAGAAGGTCCTGGAGCACCAGCACCTGACCGTCGCAGTGCGGTCCTGCCCCAATACCGATGGTAGGAATAGAGATCACACCCGTGATGTCTTTGGCCACCGTGAGCGGCATAGCCTCTAGCACAAGACCAAACGCACCGGCCACTTCAAGAGCTTTGGCATCCTCCAGCAATAGGGTAGCCCGATCTTTCACCTTCCCCTGCACTTTATAGCCGCCCAATACGTGCACCGATTGGGGCGTCATGCCGAGATGCCCCATAACTGGAATCCCGATACTGGTCATAGCCTTGACGCGATCTGCCATGACCGCCCCGCCCTCCAACTTCACTGCTGCAGCCCCAGCCTGGAGAAAGCGGCCCGCGTTCCGCACAGCCTCTTCGGTACTGGCCTGGTAGGACATGAACGGCATATCAGCGATCACCAAGGCACTCTGTGCCGCCGCCGCAACCAGCCTGGTGTGGTACAGCATCTCATCCATTGTCACGGAAAGGGTATTGGGCTTGCCTTGTACCACAATCCCTAGTGAGTCACCCACCAAGATCGTCTGAATCCCCGCCTGTTCCACAAGACGTGTGAACAATGCGTCGTACGCCGTCACGACGACAAGCTTCTTCTTCTCTCGCTTGGCCTGTTGGAATTCGAGGGTCGTCATCAGCCCAGCTCTGCCTTTGTGATGATCTCGGCCAATCGATGCGTGGCCTTGATCGCCATGATATGGACCCCGTCACAGTGGGACCGGATCGCCTTGATGGATCGTACGGCAATATCAACGCCGACATCTTCCGCCCGATCTCCGGCGGCTTTGAGCTCATCGATCATCTCTTTCGGAACCGACATGCCTGGAATATTGGCGTTCATGAATTCGGCCATCTTGTGATTCCGCAATAACAAAATCCCAGCCAGCACCTTCACCTTGAACGGTCGAACCTGTTTCATAAAGCTGGCGAAGACATCGGGATTGTAGATGGCTTGGGTCTGGAAAAACTGGGCACCGGCTTTCACTTTCACTTCAAACTTCGCCAACACCGGCCCAACCAGATCGGCCTCCGGCGTGACGGCGGCCCCGATCGTGAACGCCGTGGACCCGTCCAGCTTGTTTCCCATCATATCCTTGCCGTTGTTCAACCCCTGCACCAGTTGCATGACTTGGACCGAGTCAAGATCATAGACCGGCTTGGCTTCTTTGTGGTCACCGACCGTTGGATAGTCGCCGGTGAGACACAAAATATTCCTGATCCCCAGCATGTGGGCACCCATCAGATCCGATTGCATCGCAATCCGATTGCGGTCACGACAGGTCAATTGCATCACCGGGTCATGACCAAGCTCATACAGCAGCCGACAGACCGGCAGTGAGCCTGCCCGAACCACAGCGGCTGTATTGTCGGTGACATTCACACCATGAACACGCCCCACCAACTGTTTGGCATTATCCAACACTGCGGAGATATTCGTCCCCTTGGGAGGGTTATATTCGACGGTGACGGCGAATGTCCCGCTATTCAGGACATCGATCAGACGCTGTGGCTCTCGGCTCATGACCGGCCCCTCACTGCATTCCCGCTGTCCGTCTGGCGGACTCTACGGTATTTTCGAGTAGCATCGCGATCGTCATGGGCCCCACTCCGCCAGGAACGGGACTGATCCAACCAGCCTTCTGTCGGACTGGCTCAAAGTCCACATCACCGCACAACTTCCCTTCAGGCGTCTTGTTCGTTCCGACATCAATCACCACCGCCCCCTCCCGCACCATGTCCGCCGTGACGAACTTCGCCTTCCCAATCGCCACGAGCAGCAACTCCGCCTCGCGGCACACTGCCGGGAGGTCCTTCGTCTTCGAATGGCAAATGGTCACCGTGGCATTCCGCTGGAGCAACATCAGCGCCAGCGGCTTCCCCACAATGTTGCTTCGCCCAACGACGACCGCCCGTTTCCCCTCAATCATCACACCGGTCGATTCAATCATCTTGATCACGCCCTTGGGCGTGCAGGCTTCAAATACAGGATGCCCCTCCACGAGTCGGCCGAAGTTATAGGGGTGAAACCCGTCGGCATCCTTCAGCGGCGAAACTGCCTCGAGAATGACTTTGCTATCGATATGTTTGGGCAAGGGCAGCTGAACTAGAATGCCATGGATCTTGGGATCCGCATTCTTTTTTTCGATAAGCGACAGCAACTCAGCCTGACTCGTACTGGCTGGGAGCTTGTGGTCATCGACATAGATGCCGGCCATTTCGCAGGCCTTTTGCTTGTTCTTCACGTAGACATGTGAGGCAGGATCATCCCCGACCAAGATCGTCGCCAGACCAGGTGCGATCCCTTTTTTCGCCAATAGCTCTGCCGATTCTCGCGCAAGCCGATCACGAACCTGTTGTGCCAACGCTTTGCCATCAATCAATTGTGCGGCCACGATTGTCCTCCCTCTCGCAAGTGAGTCAGTAGATTTTCGGGCAACTTAGCAGGGGAATTTTATGCAAGTCAACGCCGTGCACCGGCAGACAAGAGGACCTCCCCCTTATAATCCCTTCATCCTCGTTTCTTGACAGTCTCGCTACCCCTTGGATACGATGGGCATCAACTTAATGTAGGGATGCCCCCCCGTTGCCCTTATCTTCCTATCAGCTACCCATCCTCTTTGCCGCACTGATTATTGGCTTTCCCTTACCCAGTGAGGCAGCGCAAATCACCGGATTGGAGACTCCCAACAGCTTCGTCGGAGATCTCTCCGGAAAAGAATATTTTATCTCGAATATCAATGGAGAACCGGAGGCCCGCGATAACAACGGTTTCATCACAAAATTGAATGCCGAGGGAAAGATCACCAACCTCAAGTTCATCCAAGGTGGTGTAGCGGAGATTTCACTGCACGCACCCAAGGGCTTGGCCTTGGTCGGGTCCATCCTCTACGTGGCCGACCTTGATCAGCTGAAGGGTTTTGACAAAACAACCGGAAAACAATTGCTCACCGTCTCCTTGCCCCCACCGTCCCGATCACAGATCTCCTTGACCGACGTGACAGCGTCGGAATCTGGCCTCCTCTACGTGTCCGATCAGGCGGGGAATTCCATCTACCGCATTACGCCATCGGACAATCATCGGGTTGACCTCTTGATTTACGACGAGCGACTCGCTGGTCCTGCAGGACTCGCCGTCCACCCCAAAACGAACCACCTCATTGCGGTGAGCTGGAACAAAGGGAAAATTTTGGAGATCACTCCTGACGGACAGTTGAGTGAACTGGAAGCGAACGGATTTTTCACCGGCCGGTTCCAAAACTTGAGCGGAGTCGATTTCGATCAGTGGGGGAACATGTATGTATCGGATTTCACAAAAGGGAAGATTTGGCGAATGACCCGGGACAATCGTTTCCAGGTCATCGCCGAGTATCTCCCCGCTCCGGCCGATATCAGCATCAACCGCACGAACAATCTCATCTTGGTTCCCTACTACTATGACCATGCTGCAGAAATGAATGGACTGGAAACCCCGTTATCCGCAAAATCCAAAGGCGAGAAACGCACACTTGCTGACTATGGGTTCATTCCGCCCCCTCCCAAGACAACCCCAGAAGGGCCGAAGAAATGAATACCTGTGCATATTGTCATGACCGCAAAGGGAAACGCCCCTGTCCTTCACTTGGAAATTTGATCTGCAGCCTCTGTTGCGGCGAGCATCGCATCACTCGCATCGCCTGCCCAGCGGATTGCCGCTATCTCGGCACTGGAAGCGATTACCAACAGAAACGTCTCAGTGAGCAATTTTCACCGGTTCGCCGAGACTTCTATCGAGAGTTAGATGAGTCGGGCGGGCAGAAGGCAGTGGCACTCTTTAATTTGATCGAAGTCATTACGTTTAGCTATTTTGAAGGACGCCGAGACGGACAGGATGCCGAAGTGATCACGGCTCTTCAGGCCCTCCGGCGCACGCTCAGCCCGCTGCATGTGC
>JAOUGT010000035.1 GCA_029865485.1 Nitrospira sp. | reverse complement strand
GGCCCGAGGCTCTGGCCGGCTGTTGGCGATGGCGAGAAAGCTTTATGGTTTGGTTCATAGCAGGTGAGTGATTACTCACTACGCTAGCATGTCGTTTGCTTGAAAGACAAGCTCGCGGTAGTTCGCGACATTGTTGAAATTCAGTGGGCACGATTTACAGTTAATCCAAGTAGTTGTTACATGGTGGGCACTCTGGGAAAGGGGAGAAATTCAGGGACGCTGCGTGCTGATGTAGCTAGTGTAGTGACGCATAAATAGCTTGACTTAGGATGCCCCCGGGTTATCACTTCCCCATCGGAGGTGATCTCATGCGAAGAGCCGCGCAGCTTGAGTTGACTGATGATGAGCGCACACAATTCTGCCAATGGGCCCGAGGGCGGCGCACCCCGGTCCGCCTGGTGCTCCGCGCCAAGGTGATCCTGCTGGCCGCTGAGGGCCACGCGAGAACCCGCATATCGCCGCAGCCGTGGGGACTAGTCGACAGACCGTGGGGCTCTGGCGACAGCGCTTCGTCGCGCACCGGTTGGCGGGGATTGAGCGCGACGCCCCGCGGGGCGGGCGCCCGCCCCAGGATCGGCAGGCGCTGAAAGCGCAGATCCTGCACGCCACCACCCAAACTGCTCCCCCCGCCGCCACCCACTGGTCCACGCGGACGTTGGCCCGGCAGTTGCGGACCAACCCCACCCTGGTGCAACGCGTGTGGCAGGCGCACGGCCTCAAGCCCCATCTGGTCCGTTCCTTCAAGCTCAGTCGCGACCCGCACTTCCAGGACAAAGTGGAGGATGTGGTGGGCTTGTACCTGAACCCACCCGCGCATGCCCTCGTCCTGAGCGTCGACGAGAAAAGCCAAATCCAGGCCCTGGATCGCACCCAGCCGGGCCTCCCGATGAAGAAAGGCCGCTGTGGCACGATGACGCACGATTATAAGCGCAACGGCACGACGACCTTGTTCGCGGCACTGGGCATGCTCGACGGCACGGTCATCGGCGACTGTATGCCGCGCCATCGACATCAGGAGTTCATCCGGTTCCTCAAGAAGATCGCTACGGAGACGCCTGCCGCGCTCGAGCTGCATCTGATCCTGGACAATTACGCCACGCACAAGCACCCCGCCGTGCGCCGGTGGGTGCGGCGGCATCCACGCTGCCACCTGCATTTCATCCCGACGTCGAGTTCGTGGCTCAACACAGTCGAACGCTGGTTCCGCGACTTGACGGAGCGGCGCATTCGCCGCGGAATCTTCCGCAGCGTCCCGGAGTTACTGCAGGCGATTGAGGAGTACCTCCGCCGCCATAATGGTGCCCCGAAACCGTTCGTCTGGAAGAAATCTGCTCAGGACATCCTGGCGAAAGTGCACCGCGCCCGGGTCGTCTTGGATAAGACAAGAACAGCATGACACACTACACTAGCTAGCTGTCGTGGCTTGATGCGTCGATGTGTCAAGGGTGGGAATTCGACAACCAGGTTGGCCCGTAGATCACGAAGTTCTGTGAATCGGGGCAAATTGACCTATCGACCCCAGATGACCATCCCGATAATGGGATAGTCATCGCAGGGGGGCGGACGCAATTCAGGGTGAAGGAGCAACTATGCTCGGCCGACTGATTGGGTGTGAAGAAATGACCGCAGCCTTTCTACATCAGGGAGGTTGAGGTCATTGAATAGGACACCAAATAGCGAACCAGCGCTCCAAACCACTCTTGACTCCAGGATGGATAAGGGCTCATCTCGATCTGGAAGATAGAGGAACAATGTCAACTCCATACCCACCTGGACAGGACTATTGCCACGAAGACATAGGCCACTTTCGGAAAGGTCCACGACAGTCCCGTCCCCAATCAGAACATCCTCACCGGACACTCCCGAATACATGAGTCCAAAAGAGATACTTCTTCTCGGTAAGCCACGGCGCTCAATCGAACGCTGGGATTGATGTGGTTCAAGTTGAACCGTTCCTCTTGTCTGTCTCATGGATGTCCCTCCTGATTGATTGAATCAATCGAGTGCATTGCGACGTTCCCGCTCAATCCTGTTCTTCCTTTCTATAGTGTCTAATCCATGTCTCCCTCAGGTGAATTTCTTGCCTTTCTCTCCCGCATGTGGCCAAGCACATTGTCCGTTGAAAGACGCCATTGGTGTGAAGGCTAGCTCAGTATGACGCTTTTGCCCTTCCCCTTATGTGGGGGAATAGGCCATTCAAAGGTTGGGGCTATCAAGGATATGTGAAAACTGGTGAGGGGTATCAATCGGTTACAGGAGCAGACTCGACGTTGAACGATCCTATTACGTTTGAGTTCAGCAGAGACTGACAGGGGGCAGATTTGAAAATCGAAGGAGTGCAGCGCGCGGGAAATGGTTGGTTACAGCGACCGAGGGAGGTTAGACCAGCCGGAAGCGAGTCCGCTGATCACTCACAGTATTATGGGATATGCTTTTCCAGATAAAGGTTTGTATTCGCTTGCGGTCGTCGCGGCTGAGGTCCAGAAATCGGACCGAAAATTGGTTGGCAGAAGCCCAGACAACGAGCGCTGATTCCAGTGACAATGTCGGCAAGCCGTCCGGAAGTGCAACGGTAAGAGTTAGAAGTGTACCGCGAGTAACAGGCCGATCGCTGATGACGTGGCAGCCAGATACCGAGATATTTTTTGTGAGCCCATCCCCTTGATGAGGTTGAGTCGGGACTTCACCTTTATAGTGCACGCGACAGGTAATGGCGACACGTTCGGCATATCGCTTGTCGAGAGGGCTGTACTGCTTTCGGCTATTCATGATCGACTCGCTGATCATACCGTCAGTAAGGTAGTTTGCAAAATGAATTCAATAATAGTGGATGGACCTTTCCGACAAACAACGTCCTGGGAATGTGTGCAAGCACAGCCGAGAGGGAGCTGTGTCGCAAAAGACGGTGTTGAGCGGGGAAGCCGAAGCAATTGGGACGGAGAGACTCACGGGGGGGGGTAAGCGGCCATAATGAGGGCCGACCCAGGTCTCCGATGATTCTATGGTTGGCACATGGTCAAAAGGCTGTCGTCGCGGTCTCGTCTTTCAATTTTTCAGGAAGAGTTCGACTTTCGAAAAATATGATGCCGCGTTGGGGCCCACTTTCAAAGCGCAATGTGACTTCCGTGTACGTTCCCTGCCAGGTGTACACCCTGATTGGGCCAGCGGCGATTTGGCCTGGGGTACGATCAAGAGGTCCGTACGTCGATTCCAGATAGTCGAGGATTTTGGCGTGGCTCGCTTGACCGGTATATCGCACTGTCACTCGACCTAACTTGTTCTCAAATGTGGTAAACCGGAGGGAGTCTACAGGGATGGCCCCGAGCACAGGAGTCTGCCTGCTCAACTCGTAGCGCTGCAAGCGGCCAGCCTCATCGATTTTTGTGAACGCGTCCATTTCTCGCAGAATGGATCCCCATGGAATAGTCTCGAATCCATTGGGGTCATTTGCGATGGGAACCGCAGAGGCAGACAAGATGGGCCCTAGGAAGGCCTGCAGCACCAAGACGGTTGCGAGGATGGCTTCTCGCCCACAGGGATACCTCGCCATAATCTAATCCGCAGAGTCAGTGATGTCGTCGTTGAATCGCGGGGCGAGTGTTCGACTATCAAAGAAAATATAGCCTCGTTCCGTTCCTGCTTGGTAGGTCAGGTTGATTTCCGTATCAGATCCACGCCAGGTGTATTGCTGTGTGAGGCCTCGTGCCATTTGCCCTGGTATTCGATCCAAGCGGCCGAAACGAGTTTCAAGAAAATTCAGAACCTGCTTATGAGTGTCACTGCCCTGGTAGCGGATCGTCACTCGTGCGAATTGGTCATCGACGGAGAGATAGAGAATACTGGTCATGTGAGTGTCTGCAAACGAGAGCGGATCTGCTTTCGGTACATATTCAACGATGTGTGCGCTAGAGCGAATCGGTTCCACGTCTTGGCGGGAAGCCAACGCACTTCCCCAGGGAACATCACGAAAACCCTTCGGATCGTCCATCATGGGCACCGCCCATGCCGAGTCCACGCCAAGCATCGCGAGGAGTACGAGTGTCGTGATCCAGAGACGAGGTGCCGGGTGGGAGAGCGGAGTCATCGTTCGCGGTGGAGTCGGATGTATCACGAATTCTCTTACGCTACCATGTGCCTGATATGAACACAACCGCGCAATCTTCCTTGAGAACCCGCAGAGGGGTATCTTATAATGCGCCGGTTTCAACGAGTGCTTATTGGCTAAGCGTGTAGGACATCTCTTGTGATCGACAGCGACGTGTTTGTACAAGCCCTGCAGGATGTGGGAGTCAATTTTTTCACAGGGGTTCCGGATTCCATTCTTGGTGGAGTTATCGCGGAGCTCATGATTCGAGGGGTCTACATCCCGGCTGTCCGGGAGGACGAAGCGGTTGGGATGGCGGCAGGGGCATACATGGCGGGGAAGGTTCCGGCTGTTCTCATGCAGAATTCCGGACTCGGGACTTGTTTGAATACACTCATGTCACTCAACCTAATCTATCGCCAGCCGTGCCTGTTGATTGTGTCGTGGCGAGGCCAAGGTGGAAGCGATGCGCCAGAACATCGAGTGATGGGCGAGGTCATGCCGCAACTGCTTGATACGGTGAGGATTCCCCATCGGACTTTGACCGAAAAAACCGCCGTCGAAGATGTGCGATGGGTCGCCGATACGCTGCGAAAGACGCAGGTCCCTGTTGTACTGATTCTCACCAAGGGCGTGGTGAAAGGACTGCAGCCATGAGACCGGAAGAGGGTACGCTCATCAGCCGGGCTCAGGCGATCGCAACCTTGTTGGAATTCTTGACCGATCAGCCCGTCGTGATCTGTAATGGGTTCCCTTCGCGTGAGGCACACAAGATTGCCGATCGCCCCACACATTTCTACATGATCGGGTCTATGGGGAATGCCGCGGCGATTGCGCTCGGCGTCGCATTGGCGAGACCGAACAAGCAGGTGGTGACGTTCGATGGGGATGGGAATGTTCTCATGGGCATGGGGACGCTTGCGACGGTCGGAGCCTTACGTCCGAAGAATTTTGTCCATGTGGTGTTCGATAACGAAGTGTATGGGACGACCGGGAATCAGCCGACGATCTCCAATGTGGTGCCGCTGGACAAGGTGGCCAAATCAGCCGGCTACGTCAATGTGGAACGGGTACTCGATCGTGACGACCTTGTCTACGAGTTCAAGGACATGCTGAAAAAGGATGGTCCCAGTTTCTTGCTCATCAAAATAAATGAGTTCGCGGAAGATGCAGGACCTGTCGTGCATGATCCGCCGGTCATCACCCAGCGTTTCATGAAGGCGATCGCAGGGTAGCCTGGGGTAAGTCCACTCACGGGCGCGACTGTCTGTTTGGAACCGAAGGGGAAAACATGGTTCTCCTGAATCCAGGTCCGGTCAATGTTTCAGAGCGTGTCCGTCGCGCGCTTGCGAAACCTGATATCTGTCATCGCGAAGATGAGTTCTCTGAACTGTTGCATCGTATCCAGCACAAGCTGCTCACGGCCTTCGTCCCGGGAGCTGAATCGGACTACGTTGCCGTGCTCATGACGGGCTCAGGAACGGCTGCCGTCGAGGCGGCCTTGATGTCGTCGCTTCCTCACGGCAAACGGATGCTCATCCTCAACAACGGGGTGTATGGTGAGCGGATGTCCCAGATTATCGGCCTGCATCGCCTCGGAGTGAGCGAGTTGAAGTATGAGTGGACGGTCCGTCCAGATCCTGAACGACTGCTCCTTGCGCTGCGTCAACATCCGGAAGTGCATGTCGTCGGGATGGTGCACCACGAGACGACGACCGGACTGCTCAACCCTGTCCACGAAGTCGCCGAAATCGTCGACAATCAGAATCGCGTATTCGTACTCGATGCTGTCAGCGCCTTGGCTGGAGAGACGCTCGATATCGGCAAGTCGCACATTTATATGGTGGCAGGCACTGCAGGGAAATGTATTCAAGGGTTCCCTGGCGTGTCCTTCGTGCTGGTCCGGAAGGGGTTTGTCGAAAGAATGCGCGCCTATCCAAAACGCTCGTGGTATCTCCATCTGACCCATTACATCGACAACGAAGGACGCGGTACGATTCCGTTCACGCCGGCCGTGCAGGTCTACTACGCGTTCGACGAGGCGCTGGACGAGCTGCTCGAAGAAGGCGTATCGAATCGTATTCAACGTTACAAGAAGATGGCGACGGTGATTCGTGAGCGAATGGCCAAGCTGGGGGTGAAAGCCCTTCTCCCGGTTGAGCGGCAATCGAATACGATTACGGCCTATCATCTGCCGGAAGGCGTGTCGTACCAAGTCTTGCATGATCGTCTGAAACAGCAGGGTTACGTGATCTATGCCGGACAAGGCAACTTGGAGAACAAGATTTTCCGTGTTGCCAATATGGGAGCGTTGACGGAGGAACAGTTCGGCGGATTTCTCGATGCATTTGAACAGGCGTGTCGTCCAACATGAAGGCGATCATTCTTGCAGCGGGAGTCGGGAAACGGCTTTGGGAGGTCACGCAGCATCGCCCTAAATGCCTGATCGAAATTGGGGGGCGCTCACTCTTACACCGCTATCTGGAATCACTGGCGGCGGTCGGGATTCGACGAGCGGATATTGTCGTCGGATATAAACAGGAGATGATTCGTGCCGCCGTTGCTGCGGACTCCTGCGGGGTCAGAGTTACGTTTTTAGTCAACGAGGAGTTTCATCGAGGCAGCATTTCCTCTCTGTGGATTGCACGGTCTGCGTTCGATGACGATACCATTGTGATGGATGCCGATGTGCTCTTCCATCGAGACATCCTGCGGCGCCTCGTAGCGTCGTCCTTTGAGAACGCACTGTTGATGGATGAGACCGTCACGCAAACCGGTGAAGAGTGTATGGTGGTCGTGGCTGGGGGGCGAGTGATCGCCCTCACGAAGAAGATGCCGGATCACTATGACTATGCGGGGGAGGGTGTGGGATTTCTCCGCGTGAGGCACGCCGACACGCCGTGGGTCGTCTCGTCCCTCCGTGGATGCATTGAGACCAATATGTGGCAGATGGAATATGAGGATGCGCTGCTCGAGTATTTTCGCGAGGTGCGGGTGGGGCATGAGAAGATTGGAGGGTTGCCCTGGACCGAGATCGATTTTGTCAATGATATAAAGAAAGCTGAGTTGGAAGTTTTGCCCAGATTATGAGAAAGTGACCGGTATAAGAAGATATTGCGGTGCATACGGTCCAGTGGGACTATGAGCAAAGGCATTCTCCAGAAGAAGGTTGAGATCCAAGGATTGGCGACAGCGATTCTGCTTCCGTCGGTCGGAGTGTTTGGCGGGCCGATCGGATCAGAAGTCGGCGAGGTGGGTCCTCTCACCTGCGTGGTGGGAATCGGCCTTTTCCAGCGGACCGTGCTCACATTGCAGCGGGCCGGAATTCGGCAATTGATCGTCCTCTCTGGTCCCGATGAAGAGCAGCTGAAGCATTCCCTGTCGAAAGGGCCTCGCGTCACGATTCCTGTTCGGTGGATGCCGATTCGAGAATTTCCCCTTGATGATCCTCGGACTTGGGAGGCGTTAGCCGCGGAGGTCCGGGGGTTTGCGCTGATTGCGAGCGTCAATGGCGTGTTCTCACGAGGGCTGATCGAGCAATTGCGCCAGGATGTCCGTGATGGTCATGCGATCGTGGTCACCGAGTCTAGGTTACAGGAAGGCGCTCCACCTAGGAATTCAGGTGTGCGGGTGACGATTCCATCCCCTGGCCTAGCGACTATGGCTTCAGCCCGCCTTGACGAGTCTGCTCTCCAGGTTGCCGAGCTTCTTGTTGTTCCAGCCAGCCTTATGAACGCCGCCAGTCTAAGTACACATGAAAAAGGCCGCACGCCGGTCCGTCAGTGGATCGAGCAGGTTGCTGGGGATGGACGACTGCACGTGGTGACGGCTGAAGAAAAGCGTGGCACCTGGTATCAGCCGGTTCGGACATTGGATGATGTGGAGCGGGCAGAAAAGAAGCTCTTCAGCTCCTTGAAGGGAGAGTTTGAAGGATTCGTCGACCGCTACTTCAACCGCAAAGTCTCTCGCGGGTTCACGCGCCTGTTTCTTGAGCTCGGACTTTCTCCCAATTCCATCACGGTCTTAGCCGGGCTTATCGGGTTGGTGGCTGCCGCCGGGTTTGGCCTGGGAACGTACAGCGCCGGTATCTTGGCAGCCTTGTTGTTTCAGTTGGCAGCGGTGATTGATTGCTGTGATGGCGAGGTCGCCCGATTGACCTTTACCGAATCGCCATTCGGCGCCTGGCTCGATATCGCGCTGGATAATCTCGTTCATATGGCGATATTTGCCGGGATTGCTGTCGGGCTCTACACGACACAAATGGGGCAAGAGGATGATTGGGTGCCGCTCGCGCTTGGCGGGGCAGCCGTGCTGGGCAACGGTCTCTCGTTTCTACTCGTCGAAAAGGCCCAAAAGATCAAGAGTGCGCTTGGATGGAGGACTCCGGCTCATGCAGCCTGGGCCAATGTGATGTTGAAAAACGTCGCCAGCCGTGATTTCTCGGTTTCTTTGATCGGGTTCGCGCTGTTCGACCAGCTCTTTTGGTTTCTTCTGTTTGCAGCGATCGGTTCTCTCCTGTTCGCCGGTGCCATGGTCTGGGTGATCCGGCCGTCTGCAATTGCGTTGCCTCGGCTATAAAACCACGTTTGCCACCCGATTCACGTGTTGCGCTACATCCTACTCACCTTTGGCCTCATCGTGCTGGGCCTGCTCGTCTGGAATATTGGCCCCGGCAATATTTACGAGGCTGCGTCAAGACTTGGGACCGGCACCTTGTTTCTCATCTTGATCCCATCGGTGCTCATGTATGTAATCGAAGCCTATGGGTGGAAAATCGTGTTGGGGCAAGGGACTCAATGGGTTCCATTTTGGCGACTGTTAACGATCCGGACGGCCGGTGAAGTGTTTAATATGACCACACCCACAGCCTTTGTTGGTGGGGAACCGCTCAAGGTGTATCTCTTGAACAAGAGTTATCAGGTTCCGATATCCGAAGCGGGAGCTTCAGTCGTGATCGCAAAGACGACCATGACCATTGCGGAGGTGGTCTATATACTAGGAGGGGTTGCGCTGGGGTTTTGGTTGCTCGGATCCGGTGTGTCGCCCGGACAAACCATCACGGCTGCCCTGTTTAGTGTGGGGCTCATGGTGTGTTCGATCGCGGGGTTTGTGTTTATCCAACATCGTGGGCTTTTTGCGTCGATCTTGTCGCTCCTTAAGAAGCTAGGGCTACGCCTCCGGGCGGTGGAGGCTCAGGAGGAGCATCTCCGGTCGATCGATCAAACGATCTTGAACTTCTACAGCCATCATCGGCGAGCCTTCTATGCGTCGATCGGAGTGTATTTTCTGGGATGGTTGGCTGAATCGCTTGAAGTCTTTGGAATTATCTATGCCCTCGGTGGCTCCATCAGTTTCTTAGCTGCGATCTCAATCGGAGCATTTGCGGTCTTCATCAAGGGAGGGGCGTTCTTTATCCCCGGCAGTCTTGGCGCGCAAGAAGCCGGCAATTTGCTTCTTCTGCAAGCTTTTGGGTACAGCGATGTAACGGGCATCACCTTTGCGTTACTGCGACGATTTCGAGAAGTTGTTTGGATTGGTATCGGATTGGTCTGCCTCGCCGTGGTAGGCAAGCGAGGCCGGATCGAAGATCACCGGGCTGAGAGTCCGTCCTGAACAATCGTTCTAAATCTCTCGATCATACGATCCCATACAAAGCCATGGAGCCGAAAGTCTGCGGCGCGGTCGACCTTGCGGAACTGAACGCCCATGCGATTTCCTTGCACCCACCGAACTTCCGCTTCCTCCACCGGCAGCGAATGAGCCTGATCTGGAAGGATCAATCGCACTTGCAACGAGGTTCCCATCTGAAGTGAATCGGTGCATTCAATGGTGCAGCCGAAGACCGTAAGATTCATGACCTTCCCTTCGGCAATCATATCGGTCGCAGAAAACATCACGGGGTATGGCACGAGAAGAGGGACGCGATAGTGCTGGCGTGAATAGGTGCGTGTAAATTCCACGGTAGGCCAGTCTAATCGACCGTTCCCGCAAAAGAGAATCCCTCATTGGTGGGGGCGATGTGCAGGTATTGAACGGAGTCGTGAATCAGTGGAACGAATCGTGTTGTCCCAGGTCAGGCGGAATAGTGCTTATTGAGATGCTCGCGTTGCAGATGGAGAATCCTTCGAACCAGGAATTCGCGTTCCTGTGCATTCATCCGGATGAAACGACCGTGAAGGCGAAACGTGTGAGGCTGGTTGTGAATGGGATCAACTCGCAACACTTCAAGATAGGCCCTGAAGGGTTCCTGGTCGGCCAGCAACAAGGTGCATACGAGAATGTCGTTCGCCTGGAAGGCGGTGTGTACCGTCACCCCTATCCCTCCAGCACTGAGATTCACCGGTATCGTTGAAAAGGGGCCGTCGGACGTGTCGGCCTCTGGTTGAAGGCGAATGGAGAGGGTGCTGGTGATGCGGTAAAACTCACGACGATCTCTGGGGGAAGATGGCGAGGGGGGAGACTCTGATGCCATGATAAGCACGAGTATATCCAAAATCGGGGTGCCGATCCATTGATCACGCATCGGTGCGCGTATCGACTGGGGACCACATGCCCTATAACGAACGACTGGCTGAGCCAATCCAGGCGTATTTCAAGGATCGTAAGGGTGTCGAAGTGAAACACATATTTGGAGGCCTCTGTTTCATGCTCAACGGCCACATGTGCTGCGGGGTCGAGAAGGATCGCCTCATGGTTCGTGTGATCCCGGATCGCTACGACAGGCTTCTCGAGAGGCCACAGGCTCGCGAGATGGATTTCACCGGCAAGCCACTCACAGGCTTCCTGTTCATCAATCTGCCTGGCTATCGCACCGCAGCCGGTCTCACGAGGTGGCTCGATGAGGCGGTCGAATGTGCCAAATCGCAGCTGCCAAAGAAAAAGTAGACGACAATATTCAAGAAGGCACTGAGGGAGGTGAAACGGGTGGTTTCTAAGGCTTGCCGAGTGACCATCTCTGATCAAGCTGGTGCAGCGTGTCCTATGCTGTTCGGCTTCGGTGTAGAACTCACGACTCGATTTATCAGACAGTGCCGGGTTGAGTCAGATGCTCTCACCTCAAGATCCATCGAAGCGATTCCCGCCACTTTCCCACCAGGCAGCATGGCCCTGCCTTGGATTATGGGCATCCTTACATTTGTCGTCTGACGGAAAGCGACAGATGACGCGGTGATTGGGACGGTCGGACTCTTTCAACAATCTGACATCGTTCGAAAGAGCGAACCCTTGGTCTTGCCTGTAGGGGTGGTCAGATCGTGGTTGATTTACAAGCGTCTAGCAGGTTGTTAGGATGCCGCGCATGAAACTGGCTATGAATTTGCTCTGGGTCTTCCTGTCCGTCCTTGGTGTCCTTGCGCTGGCCCACGTGGTTGGTGTCGTCAATCCAAATGAAAAAGTGAATGGGCTCTGGCTGGTGGTGGCGGCTGCCTGTGTCTATGTGCTGGCCTATCGGTTCTATGGAAGATGGCTGGCCAGGCACGTCGTCGAACTGAATAATCAGCATGTCACGCCGGCGGTTCGGCTCAACGACGGAGTCAATTTTCATCCCACGAACAAGGTTGTGCTTTTCGGCCATCACTTTGCCGCGATTGCGGGGGCCGGACCTTTGCTTGGGCCGGTCTTGGCCGCGCAGTTTGGATTTGTGCCAGGGTTTCTGTGGCTGGTGATCGGCGCGGTGCTCGCTGGGGCAGTGCAGGACTTCATCATTCTCGTCGCTTCGATGCGGCGCAACGGGCGATCGCTCCCTGAGATTGCGCACGATGAACTGGGTTCTATCACCGGCACGGCTACGGCGGTGGCGGTGCTCTTTATTGTCGTGGTGGCGCTGGCTGGCCTGGGCTTTGCCGTGGTGAATGCGCTCTACCACAATGCCTGGGGCACCTTTACGATTGCGATGACGATTCCCATCGGTCTCCTGATGGGCTTCTATCTTCAGAAGTTTCGCCCTGGTGCCGTGTCTGAAGTGTCGATCCTTGGTGTGGTGCTGCTGATCGCCGCCGTGTTGTACGGTCGTGTCGTTGCGCAGTCCTCTTATGCCTGGCTCTTCGAGTTCGACAAACCTGCGTTGATCTGGCTGCTGGCCGGGTATGGTTTCCTTGCTTCGGTCTTACCGGGCTGGATGCTACTTGTTCCGCGCGGCTATCTCTCGACCTTCATGAAGCTCGGCGTCGTCTTTCTGCTGGGGTTCGGTGTGATTCTCATGGCGCCGATGATCGAGATGCCGCGTGTGACGCAATTTGCCAATGGGGGCGGGCCGATTATTCCCGGCACGCTCTTCCCGTTTCTATTCATCACGATTGCTTGCGGAGCGATCTCCGGCTTCCACTCGCTGGTCTCGTCTGGGACGACACCGAAGATGATCGAGCAGGAGTCACAGGCGGTGGTGGGCTATGCGGCAATGCTGCTGGAAAGCTTCGTCGGTGTCATGGCCTTGATCGCCGCATCGGTCCTGATTCCCGGTGACTATCTCGCTATCAATACGACGCTGGGTGCAGATGCGTTAGCAGCTATGGGGTTTGCCCCATCGCGAATTGCAGAACTGTCTCAGATGGTAGAAGTCGATGTGGCTGGTCGGCCCGGTGGGGCCGTGTCGCTTGCCGTCGGTATGGCGTCGATCTTTTCTGCCCTGCCCGGCATGGCTGGTCTGATGGCCTATTGGTACCAATTTGCCCTTGTCTTTGAAGCGCTCTTCATCCTGACGACGATCGATACAGGAACCCGCGTGGCTCGGTATCTCATCCAGGAAATGGCCGGGCATGTCTATCAGCCATTTCGCCAGATGAACTGGCTCCCGGGAGTCTTCCTGAGTAGTGGTGTAGTTGTGGGGGGCTGGGCCTATTTGATCGGCACGGGCAGTATCTCGACCATTTGGCCGATGTTCGGGGCTGCAAACCAGCTGTTGGGCACGCTGGCCCTGTGTATTGGGACGACAGTTCTGATCAAGATGTGGAAGTCACCCTATCTCTGGGTGACGGTGTTGCCGATGCTCTTCGTGGGGGTGATTACATTGACCGGGTCCTATGAGATGTTTTGGATGTTTTTGAAGAAAGCAGGGGCGGTGGCATCAGGCCAGGCTTTTGCGCTCTATCTCGATGCGGTGCTGGTGGCATTGGTTGCGGTATTGGGGTTGGTCGTCTTGAGCGACAGTATGCGGCAATGGTATGGCTATGTGGTCTTGAAAAAGCCCTTTACGTCGAGCGAGGTTGTGGTGGTGGCAGGTGGAGGATCTGGGGGGCGGATGCAGACGGCGATTTATCGTGGTGATGATGAGCAGCGGTTTAAATTGCCGCATGGAACGGGGTGTTGCTAGGGAAGGTGAGAGGCAGTTTGGTTGATCTCCTGTGCTCCCGGAGTGCGCACGCGGGATCAGTCAAGATTCTCAACTAAGGGCGGTGCTCCCTCCATGGGCGCTGTGGGAGATCAACCAGCCCACCTTTCACCGAGGGAGGTGGGAGGAAGAGGAGGAGGTCATGGCTGATCAGTTTTCATTCGATGTGGTATCAGAAGTGAACATGCAGGAGCTGAAGAACGCGCTGGATCAGGCGACGAAGGAGATCAAGCAGCGCTTTGATTTTAAAGACTCCAAGACCGAGATCACTCTGAAAGAGAAGGAAAAGGAGTTGGTGGTAGTGTCCGATGATGACTACAAGCTCAAGGCTGTACATGAGATCATCAAGGCGAAGTGTGTGAAGCGGGGGGTGTCGTTGAAGGCCTTCGACTACGGCACAGTTGAGCCGGCGCTCAGTGGGACGGTGAGGCAGGTTGCGAAGATCCAGAGTGGACTGGCCTCTGATAAGGCGAAGGAAATTACCAAAGCGGTGAAAGACTCGAAATTAAAAGTCCAAGCTCAGATTCAAGGCGAACAGGTCCGGGTGCTGGGGAAGAGCAAGGACGACCTCCAATCGGCTATTGCCTTCTTGAAAGGTAAAGACTTCGGCATCGATCTACAGTTTACAAACTATAGGTAAGCGGTGTGGTGCTTGTGGCAATCTCATGAAGATTCTGCTTGCTCTCCTCTTTTTTGCGACCTCTGTGGCAGGCTGCAATCGGAGCGATCCCATCGTTCTCATCCAGCTCCATCCGAAGAACCCCGACATCATCTACGTCGCCACCAATGATTACATCTATAAGACCCGTGACGGCGGCCAGACCTGGGCGAATCTCTCACAAGGGATGAGCCATTCTCGTGTCATCGCCATGGCAGTTGATCCTGCCTATCCCGCGACGGTCTATGCCGGGACAAAAGGCGATGCTGTCTATAAGAGCCATGATGGGGGACAGCGGTGGGCGTCGATGCGTTCCGGCCTTGATGATGCAACGATCAGCTCAGTCGTGAATCAGTTTCTCTTTGACCCTACGGATGCGCAGCATATCTTCATCGCTACGACGATGGGTGTGTTCGAAACAAAGAATGGTGGAGAGCAGTGGGTCAAAAAAATGGAAGGCATGAAGGAAGTCCTGATGGTCGTGACACTTGGGATGGACCCCACTCGCCCGTCGATTCTTTACGCGGGAACGAGCGGCGGCGTCTACAAGTCGATTGATCAGGCTGGCCATTGGGAAAAGGTGAACAATGGGCTCGTTCCACCGAACATGGTGAAAACATCAAGAGCATTGAATGTGACGGCGATACTTGTCGATTCATATGAACCCGAGACGGTTTATGCGGCTACGTTGGCTGGGATGTATAAAACCACGGATGGAGCCAAGGCCTGGAAGCGGATTGGGGAATCACTTGCGGATCAAATGATTGTGGGAATGGTGCTGGATCGAACTAGGCGCGGCGTGCTCTACATCACGGGGCGTGATGGGGTGCATCGATGTGAGGATGGCGGGATGATTTGGAAGGCGATCAATAAGGGATTGACTAGCACCAATGTCAGGGCCATTGTCCAGAGCGACGTCGACCCACGAGTATTCTATGCCGGCACCAATGGGAGCGGTCTCTATCGGAGTCAGGATGCGGGCGAGACGTGGGAGCCTATGCCACCGGTAGGAGGAGGGTAGTGGGAAACTCATTATCGGCGTTGGCTGTTTAAATCGGAATCGCCGATTGTGGCACCGACTCCTCGCCGTGGAAGTGTAGACGTTCCCTCACGGTTTTGTGAGCGATCCACTTCAAAGCCTGTGCTACTGGACATGGTGGTGTCATGGATATCTGTGCCCGGTCGATAGGGGAGCTGGCTATCGTGGACAGTCTCCCCTCTGCGAGGGCGAAGGGATTCATTGATATTGCTGTAAGGCGAAACCGAGGCACCGATGTCTGCACCGAAGTTGGCGTTTAATCGGGTGTCTTCAATATCTCCGCCGATTCGAGAGCGTAGGGTTGTATCCTGAATGTCCATTCCAGTTGGTGCTGCGGACGGGGGCTTTTTCGCCTGGAACTCCCTCTTGATGGCTTCTTCCTCTTCGTGAATCCGTAATCTGGCGCGCCCACTGCTTTCATAGTCAATGTCTTTGAGGTTCTGTTGTGCTTCATTCAACCGCTCCAAGCGGTCATTCAGACGAAGCAGATCCTCACGGGCACGCGCGACGGTTCCCACGATTTCGCTGAGAGTGAATTGCCGCGCGAATGTCCCCAGTTTGGGGGCGACGCCTGGGCCGCCGCCTAGCCCGCCGTTTCCCGTGCCGTTTCCAGGGCCTGCGGAGGTGGCTCCCTGCCCCTTCCCAAACCCGGCTGAATTATAGATGCCCTTTTGCTGAACTGCTTTGAGGATGTGGTTGGCCTCATCGATGAGGTCCATGATATCTGCCGGCGCATCAGACTCGGTGAGACAGCATGACACAAACGTCCGATAACGATCGGAAAATCTCGAAGCAGCATTTTGTAAATCAACAATCTTGATCGGGTCACGGTCTGGAAGGTCAAACCCTCGTTTTCGGGCAGACTCTTGAAATGATTCAACGGCCTGTTGGTCGTAGAGGGGTTTGCAGCCCGAACTCTTGCTGGTTGAGATCTGCTGGTCAGGTGTTTTGTCAGGGCACCAAGAAACCGGCGCGGGTTGATTGAGGGGATTGTCAGGGTTGAAGTCTTTCGCCATGGTTTGTGGGGCCATGAGCAATATGGCGGACCCCCAAAGGGAAAGACCTGTAAGGGAATAGTTTCGGGTAGTTTTCCGCATGAACCCATTCTCTAATTCAACGTTGCGGAAGTCAATGAAACTCCAAGAGTTGGACGATGTAAAAGGGTAAGGTGGTTTGAAAAAATGTAAATGATATGGTCACTTAGACCTATAATGGCAGAAGAATTAGCCCTCAATGGGGAGTGCCACCTTGTACGGTATCTACAGATCCAACAAGCTGTAAGTTAGCCGAAATGCAGTTGACAACCAGAAATGCGAGAGTATACTCCCCTGAGTGTGGGTGAAAGTGGTAGCTAGTGGGTGAAAAAGATCGTTAGTGGATCGCAGCACATATCGGTATTTGGGAAAGAAGTATGCGAATGGCTCGTTTCCAATCGGCCAATCACCATTTTGGATTGTACGGTGGGGTACGGTGGGCATGCCGAACTGCTTTTGGAAGCCGCTCAACCTGGAACGAGGGTCATCGGTATAGATCGCGATCCCGAGGCGATTGAGGTTTGCCGGCAGCGGTTGAGTCGATTTGGAGATCACATCGTGTTGCGGCAAGGAAATCATCGAGACTTAAAACAGCACCTTGCAGAGGTGGGTATCGCGACTGTGGGGGGGGTGCTGTTTGATTTTGGGGTTTCCTCTCCGCAGATTGATAATGCCGCAAGAGGCTTCAGCTTCCAGCAGAACGGCCCTCTTGATATGCGCATGGATCAATCAATCGGTCCCACTGCCGCCGATATGGTGAACACCAGTTCAGAGTCGGTGCTCGCGGACATTATTTATCAGTTTGGAGAGGAACGGTATGCGCGGCGGATTGCTCGGGCCATTGTGCAGGAACGGCAGGGGCACCGGATCGAGACAACGGGGGCGCTAGCTGCAATTATCGCTCGTGCAGTGCCGGCCTCCTATCGGCACGGACGAATTCATTGCGCAACGCGGACATTTCAGGCGATTCGCATTGCGGTGAACCAAGAGCTTGAGAGCCTTGAACCTTCACTTCGAGATGCGACAGACGTTCTGCTGGAGGGGGGGAGAATCTGCGCGATTTCGTTTCATTCTCTTGAAGACCGGGTGGTCAAGCATACATTTCGGTCTCTCGCGCATGAGCCTCATGCATGCCTTTCGTTGTGCACGAAGAAGCCGGTGGTTCCGTCCAGCGAAGAGTGTGAGGTGAACCCGCGATCACGAAGCGCCAAATTACGCGTGGCTGAACGTCAACCGAGGTAGGAGCTGTCATGAAAATATTGGCTGTTCTTCTTGGGCTGTGTCTGGTGTTTGTATTTGTGTGGGAGCGAGTCGACATGGTCCGGGTTGGGTATCAGATCGAACGGCTCAAGCGCGATAAAACCGCCTTGGAGCGACAACGTGATGAATTGAGGGTGCAGTTTTCCACGTTGAGTGCGTCCGGTCGGATCGCACGGGTGGCGACCAAAGAGTTGGGAATGGGGCTGCCTCAGCAAGGGCAGGTCATACTGGTTCAATTCAGACCTGGCAATACTCAACCTGTGGCGGTGGCCGATGCTGTGCCGGTAGAAGTTCGAGTCGCAAAGAATGATCTTCTGGCCAGGAGGTACTAGTGACCGGTTTTGTTCCACCAAGTGGCCGGCAGTATATCTTGCTGCTTCTACTGCTGTGTGGGTTTGGGGTGGTGCTGTTTCGTCTGGTCACGCTGCAAGTCTGGCAAGCCGCTGAACTGTCGCTCAAAGCAGATCGGCAACATCGGAAGACGGTCTCTCTGGAGGGAGCGCGCGGTACGATTGTCGACCGGACCGGTAAGGTGTTGGCCATGAACGTTGAAGTGCCGTCCGCTTTTGGCGTTCCGACGACACTCGAGAGTCCGACAAAAACTGCACGGGTCCTTGCTCCCGTGTTGCATGTTCGGAGTGATGAGTTGGAGCGCAAGCTTCGACAGGCGCGGAATTTTGTATGGTTGGCTCGAAAATTGGACCCCGAACAGGGGCGTCGCCTGGAGCGATTGTCCCTCGATGGGGTTGGGGTTGTGATGGAGGGGCGTCGGTTTTACCCAAAGGGTCCATTTCTGTCACATGTCTTGGGTTTTGCGGGGATGGATGGCGAGGGACTGGAGGGCATTGAGCATCGGTATGAATCGTATCTGCGTGGAGAAAAGCGGATGATGGTCCTTCAACGTGATGCTCTCGGGCGTTCGGTGTTTCCGTCGAATCTGACGGAACGAAGTCCCACACCCGGGCATAACCTGGCACTCACAATCGATGAGGTGATTCAGTACATCACGGAGAGGGAACTTGAGGATGCCGTGATTCGCGCTCAGGCGAAGTCCGGTACGATGATTGTGTTGGATCCACGGACTGGAGCGGTGTTGGCCATGGCGGTCAGCCCGCGCTTCGATCCAAATGTCGTCTCGAATCTCAGCCCTGATCGATGGCGGAACAAGGCGCTTACGGATGCGTACGAGCCGGGCTCAACGCTGAAGGCCGTGATGGCGGCCGCCGCTCTTGAAGAGCGAGTTGTGAGGCCGAATACGATGGTGTTCGGGGAGCATGGTCGTATGACCGTTGCCAACACAGTCATTCATGATCATGAGAAACTGGGCTGGCTCTCCTTTGCACAGGTCATTCAGAAGTCGAGTAACGTCGGTGCGGTAAAAACCGGCATGCTCTTGGGAGAACATCGACTTCATCGCTATCTTCAGGCGTTCGGCTTTGGGCAGAGGACGGAGATTGACCTCCCCGGAGAGGGGGCAGGCCTGCTCAAAAGTGTGAAGGGCTGGGGGCGGCGTTCCGTCGCCTCGATTTCGATAGGACAGGAAATAGGAGTGACGCCGATTCAGATGGTTTCTGCGATAGCTGCCTTGGCAAATGAAGGGGTATTGATGAGGCCGTACGTAGTTTCAGAGATTCGAAGTCCGGAGGGGCAGCTTCTGAAACGAGTGTCTCCCCAGGTGAGGCGACGGGCTGTTTCTTCAGAAACTGCGCGAACCATGACACAAATTTTGGAAGGGGTCGTCACAGATGGGACGGGAGCAAAGGCAGCCATTCCAGGGTTTCGGGTGGCTGGGAAAACGGGCACGGCTCAAAAACTTGATCCTCGAACGGGGAGCTACTCGGTTTCCCGTTTTGTGACATCGTTCGCAGGGTACGTTCCTGCGGATAACCCACGGCTAGCCATGATCGTGGTGATCGATGAACCTCAGGGTGATGCATGGGGTGGGACGGTGGCGGCTCCCGTGTTTAGTCGCGTCGGCGAGCAGGTGTTGAGCTACTTAGGTGTGGGGTCGAACGAACCTGTGACGCTGGCCATGTCACTGTAGTAATCCGGATTGTACTAGGAAACGGCGATGACTTTTGCCACCATGCTTCAAGCACTTGAGGGGCGTGTGCCGATTCGTGATCGTCATGGTGATTTCACGATGACGGTGAAGGGAATCACTGATGACTCTCGTGCGGTATCGGCCGGGAGTCTCTTTGTGGCGGTGAAAGGTGAGCGCGTTGATGGGCATCAATTTATTTCGACGGCGGTGAGCCGGGGGGCCGGGGGCGTGGTTGCACAGGAGCCCATGAAGACAGGGACGGTTCCCTTTGTCTGCGTTGAGGACTCCCGAAAAGCACTGGGTCTTCTGGGGAGCATTTTTTATGGGGATCCATCGTCGCGCCTGCGGATGGTCGGCGTGACCGGAACGAACGGGAAGACCACGACGACGTACGTCTGCAAAGCATTTTTGGAAGCGATCGGTGCTCGCGTGGGGGTGATCGGTACAGTGGCCTATCAAATTGGGGATACCGTACTCCCTGCTGCCCATACGACTCCCGGAGCGCTTGAACTCCAGCAGTTGCTCGCACAGATGGTGACTCAGGGATGCACGATGGCCGTCATGGAAGTGTCCTCACATGCCTTGGCCCAGGATCGTACGAGTGGGTGTGAATATGATGTGGCGGTTTTCTCGAATCTGACGCAGGACCATCTCGACTTTCATGGGACGATGGAAGCCTACTTTCAGGCCAAGTTGAGACTCTTTGCCGGATTAGCCGGGGGGGATAAGGCGAATAAACGAGCGATTATCAATATCGACGATCCCTATGGCCCACGTATTGCTGCGCGATGTCCTGTGCCAGTGTGGACCTATGCACTCAAGACCAAAGCGGATCTCCGTGCCGAAGATGTGCGGTTGTCTCTTCAAGGAACGGTGTTTACGGCTGCAACCCCGCGGGGGAATTTTCGGATCGAGAGTCATCTGGTGGGCGAGCACAATGTCTACAACCTGTTAGCGGCCATTGGGGTCGCTCTTCATGAAGGAGCAACGCCCGATCAGATTCATGACGCAGTCACTCGGGTTACGAATGTACCCGGTCGGTTCGAACGTGTGATGGCAGGTCAGCCGTTCACCGTCGTGGTCGACTACGCCCATACCGAGGATGCGCTGATTCGCCTGTTGATGGCGGCTGACGCAGTGAAGACCGGACGGATCATCACGGTATTTGGCTGTGGCGGGGATCGTGATCGAGGGAAGCGGCCAAAGATGGGGGAAGCCGCTGTGCGTTCCAGTGATGTCGTCATCCTCACCTCGGACAATCCAAGAACGGAAGATCCGCATTCGATTCTGGAAGAGGTGGAACACGGTGTGGTTAAGGCCTTGCAGCAACGGCCTGGCGTGCAATATTGCAAGATCGCTGATCGGCGGGAAGCGATTGAGACAGCTGTACGAGAAGCGCAAGCGGCAGACATCGTATTGATTGCCGGGAAGGGACACGAGGACTATCAAATTATCGGGACCACGAAGCATCACTTCGATGATCGCGAAGTGGCGCGTCATGCGATTGAGCAACTCAGATTTCATGCCTAGCAGGGCGGTAGAAATTGGTTGGTGCAGGGACGTACAGCCATGACACTCTTTTCCGTCGAAGAAGTGCGGGAGGTGATCGGCGGTCGAGTCTTAAGCGGAGACGGAGCTGACTGGACCAAACAACGTGTCCGGCGTATCTGTCTCGATAGTCGGTCTCTTCGCTCTGGCGATCTCTTTGTCGCCATACGAGGTGAACGATTCGATGGGCATGATTTTGTCAAAACGGCACTCGTGCGGGGCGCAGTTGGAGCGATCGTGCTCGTTTCGTACGATGTTTCACGATGCGCTGGGAAGCCGCTCTCCAAACGAGTGAGGCCGGTAATTCTTGGTGTTCCTGATCCACTGTATGCCTACCAACAGCTGGCCGCCTGCTTTCGACGTCGTTTTGCCATTCCTGTCGTCGCCGTGACGGGCAGTAATGGGAAGACGACGACGAAGGAAATGGTGGCGAGTGTCATGGCACATCGTTGGAGGGTCCTCAAGACGGAAGGTAATCTCAACAATCGCCTTGGGGT
>JAOUGT010000034.1 GCA_029865485.1 Nitrospira sp. | reverse complement strand
GGCGCCCGGGTAAGGTAATGCCGTCCTGGGGATATAGACTCTTGATAGATTCTCGAAGGAACAATCCGGAGACGTACTGCGTACATTCGCACATTGAGGAGGAAATAATGCTTTTGACATCCTAGGTTTCGCCTAGATCCTCACTTCCAGTGGAGGGCCTCATATGACAAGCCGCGCACAGGGTCATCACTCTCATACAACTGACCCCGTTAGACCCAACACCCCTACCAGCCCCTGAATCGTTTTCGGTACGTTCCCTACACTTCGATTGTTCATCAAACCATAGGCCGGTTTGGATTGCGTGAGCAATTGATAAATGTGCGCCCTCCCCGGGTGAGTACGGGAGGGTCTCAGACGTCATTAGACTCTGCCTTCACGACCCTCTCTCCCTTCTATTCTAAGCATGATCACTTTATCGGCATAACCGAGTAGGCCGTTTCAACAGGAATGCGTATGTAGATAAGCCCAGTCGACACTTCTCAAGTCGGGACTTTGGCCCTGCGTGACCGTGACATCCCCCCCCTGAACTATCCATTTATTTTATAAATGTTCTTCTATTACATTTTATATTTGTCTATGCATTCTTGAAACCTATACGCTGATGATGTGAGCGCATGTTCATTCCAAAAACAATTAGGAGGGCGTCATGAATGATCGAGGCGTGTTGAAAGCAGGCATCCTATCCGTGATCGCGACGTCGGTACTGTTCACTGCATCGACGGTATTCCCAGGTGAAAAACCGTCCATGAGCGGAGGTGGTGTAGAACTCAAGCCCAAGGTGAGCACTCAAGAAAAACTCAACGTGAAGGATCTTGACGAAGAGGTGTCCCACCTGGAAGTGGTGGATTCAAAAGGCAACGCCTATCTCCTCATTCCTCTGAGGACGACGGGAGCAACCAAGCCTGTTGTCTCGGAAGATGGAAAGATCATTGTCGAGTATGTGCACCCGTATACGGGACGACTCGGTAATTGAATAAGATCGGCGAGGAGGAAGATAAGACGGTCTCTCCTCGCCTCTCAGTCGCTGGACGCAGTCTGGCAATCCGTCCGTGCAATTATCTTCTTCAAGGAGAGAACCATGAAGCAGGAGAATCGGAAGGGGCCTAAGAAGGAAATAAACGGTGTGGAGCCAGGGGGTGATGTCTTGTCGGTTCAGAAGCAAATCGCCTTGCGCGCGTACGAATTGTACCTCCAGCGCGGTGACATAGATGGCCATGCCGAGGAGGATTGGCTCCAGGCAGAACGTGACATCCTCGAGAACGAACAGCTCTAGATAATGGGTACAGCGGATGACTGGAGTGCGATCAGGTCAGCCGTCGCACCCTCCTAAAGAGCGGCGCTCTTTAGAGTCTGTCGTAACGGATGCAGGACAACCTGTTGTTTTATGCCGTTCGATACGAGAGGAGGTGTGTTCATGGACAAGATCGTTACAATTTTGGGATTCGTTGTCCTCGCCACCTACACGGGTCCTGATCTGTCCTGGGGAAACAGCCACCGACCTGCTTTACCAGAAGAAGAAGTTGGGTCACTCATGCCGACTAATACCGAGGAACTTATCAGACCTGCGTTAACTGAAGAGATCTTGTTGCAGCACGCTGAACAACGGTCATGGAATTGGCTCAGTTTGGCTCATACTGATCCACATCACGCTCTCGGCAGTATGCCGCACCGTCCAACTTTCTCCCAGCGCTTTTATGCACCAGACGGTGCAGCTGTGATGTTTGGGTGGACATTCGACAGACCATGATGATTCATCCAGAAACAACCGGGGTGCTGCAGCGAAAGAAGAACAGAACAAGGCTATTACAGGGCAAAGAGGAGGGCGTGTGGACCCTAGCACCAATCCGATGACCCTTTTTGATTACGACCTCCTTTGCATCGGCAGCGGCCCTGCCGGGCAGCGAGCGGCTGTGCAAGCAGCCAAACTTGGGAAGCGTACCGCTATAGTTGAGCAAGGCCGTCTCATCGGAGGTGTCTGTGTCGACACAGGGACCATTCCGAGTAAGACCTTTCGGGAGGCCGTGCTACAAGAAAGAGGTCGCTTCTACCTTAATCAGAAGCTGAGATATCCTGTACCGGACTATCGCCCGAGTGCGTCGTCCCTCCTAGCCCGTGTTGCTGAGGTGGAACAGGGGCAAACTGAAATTATTCGCGATCAACTTCAACGCAACGATGCGACCATTTTCATGGGCAAAGCCCGCTTTCGCGACCCGCATACGGTGATGGTGACCAGAGGTGACCAAACCCGGGCAGTGACGGCGGCCAACATCCTGATCGCCGTTGGGACAGTGCCGACTCCACCACCCGTGATGCTCTCAGAACGACACCTAGTCGTGACGTGCGATGAATTGCTCCATATCACATCTCTACCGCGACGATTTGCTGTGGTAGGAGCCGGCGTGATCGGAATCGAATATGCTTCGATGTTCGCAGCTCTCGGCATTGACGTGACCGTTGTCGACAAGCGAGACCGACCGTTAGAATTTCTCGATGGTGAGCTGGTCGACGAGTTGCTCCATCAAATGCGAAACGCGGGCGTCACATTTCGACTCAAAGAAACGGTACAGCGACTTGAGGTCGTCGAGAAGCCAGCTCCTCACGTCGTCGTGTTTCTTGAATCGGGGAAGCGACTGGTTTCAGATTTGGTCCTCTTTAGCGCCGGACGCCAGGGCGCAACGGACCGTTTGAACCTGGCCGCCGCAGGCCTGTCGGCCGATGACCGTGGACGATTGACGGTTGATCCAGACTATCGTACAAACATACCCCATGTTTTTGCCGCCGGAGATGTGATCGGGTTTCCAAGCCTGGCGACCACCTCGGCTGAGCAGGGGCGGCTTGCTGCCCGCACGGCATTTGGCATCGACACAGAGCCGATGGCACCCCATTTCCCAATCGGTATCTATGCGATCCCCGAAGTCTCGGCCGTCGGAGAACCGGAGCATGTGCTGACAGCGCGGAAGGTTCCCTATGAGACCGGGGTCGCTCGCTATCGCGAGATTGCGCGAGGCCATATCATGGGTGATGACGATGGATTCCTCAAGATGTTGTTTCATCGGGAAGACCATCGTCTCTTAGGAGTCCACGCCGTCGGTACGAGTGCGACAGAGCTGATCCATATCGGCCAGGCTGTGTTGGGGCTAGGGGGTGGACTTGACTATTTCCTGTCGACCGCCTTCAATTACCCTACCCTGGCCGAGTGCTATAAAGTTGCCGCATTGGATGCATTCAATAAACTTGCGTAAAGCACCAGATGCGATGTCGACAGATGGTCCTGGAATTCTGCCGACCGTCCTGACCTATTTTCTTCGTTCAAAACCCTCCTTTTTTGAGCAACTCGAGACCCTGTTTCCCAAGAGTTCGATTTGCGCAAACATGTGTAATGCGAAAGGAGTCTCCCGATGACCATCCTATTATTCCTGTTTGGCTGCCTCTTCCTGCTGCCGATATTCAGCCACGCGAGTCAGTCCCAGGACATGTCAGCAGCCACATCGCCCTCTCTCATTCCGTTGGGTCTCGACGAACTTCATTCAAGGATTGATCGGACACATCCGCTTCTCAAAGGTGCCGGAGCTGAAAAAACGATCGCCCGAGGGCAGATGCTGAAGGCACTCGGCGCCTTTGAGCCCACTCTCGTGAACGCCACGGAGCTCGAACGCTTTATTTCAAGTACCGACCCAAGCAAAGGCACTCAAACAGTAGGTTTTAACGATACGCTTGTTGAAGCGCTTCATCCTTTGGGCTTTCGAGGCAGCGCTGGGCTTCGCCAAGCGATCGGTGCCGCTCGCATTCCCGACCTGTCGTTCGGTGACGGCAATCAACAAGTCGTCCTGGGAGGTTTCCTACCATTGCTGAGAGGTCTGATGATTAACCCTGAACGTGCGGAGCTTCAGCGTTCTGAGCTGGCGGCTCCTCGTGCTGAAATCACGATCGCTCAAACACGACAGGATCTCTTCCTGGCCGCGGCTCACCAATTCTGGGATTGGGTGGCGGCAGCGAAGATGGTCGACATCCAAAAGCGAGCAGTGGCCGTAGCTGAAGAACGCTACAGGCAGGTTGAAGAGCGTGCGAAAGCTGGTGCAGTGGCCCCCATTGACGTCACGGAAGCCGGCCAAGAGGTCCACCGTCGGCGTGAAGTTGCCATCACCGCACGGCGACTGCTCGAGCAGGAACAGTTCAAGCTCTCCATGTTTCTGTGGGACAAGGGTTCTCCGACGATTCCACCCTTGGATCGTGTTCCGGAATTTCCAGCAGAAAGACCGGCGCCGACCCTTGGAGACATAAGGGCACATAAGGTGGAGGCGATGAAAGAACGGCCGGAAGTGAAAGCGCTCGAGGTGGAGGCACGGATCAACAACATCGACCTCGGGCTAGCGAAGAACAACTTGCTCCCAAGTCTGAACGTGGAAGCGGCGCCGGCGCGCTCCCCTGAGAAATTCGTTCTCGGGTTGGGGTACCGATTTGGTGTCGAACTGAGAGTGCCTCTTTTTCAACGTCGCGGCCGCGGTGAGGTTCTTCAGGCCCAGGGCCAGGCCGAGCGGCTCGTGGTGGCGCAACAGTACCGGGAAAACCAAGTCCTTGTCGATATCGACAATGCGTTTTCTGCGATCGAGCGAGCACGGGAGCGAATAGACGAGGCCTCACAAGCACTTCGCCTGGTCGAAATCGTCGAAGAAGGAGAGCGGTATCGTTTCAGCATTGGTACAAGCAATGTGCTGTTCGTCAACCTTCGTGAACGCAACACGATCGATTCACAAAATCAAATCATTCGAGCCAAAGCCGAGTACCACAAAGCCTTAGCCCTCTACCAGTGGGCGATCGGAGCGTGGGCCAAGTCGCCGAGCGACGCCCCACGAGTGAGTTACCGCTGACATGGTGATCAGAATGATCGAGGGATGCTGAAGGATGGAACAATCACCGAGCACGCATCAGCCTAACGTGTTTCAAGTATTGCGGCTGTTAGGACGCTTCATCCAGCTTGAACGTCGCATCTTGGTTCTGGTGGTGTCCTATGCCCTCATGATCGGACTGTTTTCTCTGGTTGTCCCCTTGACCGTTCAGGAATTAGTCAACACATTTTCCTTTGCCATCCAGCCGGTCATGATCGCCACGTTGGCCATGATCATGGTCGTGGCACTGACGGTGGTTGGCGCATTCAAGGCGTTGCAATACTACGCGGTTGAGGTACTCCAGCGTCGGCTCTTTGTCAGGACTGCCTTTGCAATGGCCCAGAAGCTACCTCATCTTCGGTTTCAAGGATTCAGACCGAGGGTCTCCAATTGTTTCATGGAAACATCATTCATGCAACGCGCCTTGGCGGTTCTACTCGTAGATCTGATTCATGTGATCGTCGGCGGGATCATCGGGATGATGATGTTGGTCTTTTACCATCCCTACTTCATCCTCTTTAACCTTGTCTTGTTGCTCGGATCAACGGTCATTTTCTTCGTCCTGTCTCGTGGAGGACTGCGAACCACTATCGACATGTCTCATGCCAAATATGACATGCTGCACTGGATCCAGGAAATCTCCCAAAACCTGCTGCACATCAAGGCCACCGACAGCCGGGCATTACTGATAGAGAAAACCGACGAACTTGCGAGGAAGTACCTGGCCTGTCGCCGAGCTCGGTTCGGCATCCTGCTGCGTCAGTTCCTCGCCTCGGTAGGCGGACAAGCCCTCGCCCACAGTGGCGCCCTAGGTTTAGCCGGTTGGCTCCTTTCCAACGATCAACTCACTCTCGGCCAACTCGTTGCTGTCGAGGTGGTGGTCGGCAGCCTTCTGATCAACTTCGATGCGGTAGTCAAAAGCATGGGGAAGGTGTATTTCTTTTTCACCGCCCTGGTGGAGCTGGATGCCTTCTTCTCGCTGCCGAAAGATCAGCTCCATTTTCCCCCGACCTCCTCGGTGACCCTCCCTGACCCGAAGACGCATGGCATCCGGATGACCTGTAGGGGACTCAGTCTGATACACAATGGTGCGACTGCGTTCCACAACCTCGATCTGGACGTTGCCCCCGGCGAAAAGATCGCCATTTATGCCACGACCACGATGACGAGAATGTCCTTGGCAAGGGTCTTGGCCGGCCTTGAACTACCGACCGGCGGAGTCATTTCCTATAACGAGATCGAACTTCGGCATCTGGATCTGAATATCGTCAATCACTGTCGTGGCTTCATGATGGACTCACATTTGTCTTTGATAGACGGAACGATCGCCGACAATATCGTGTGGCGCCGTTCCTACATCTCGTACGAAGATGTCCGTTGGGCACTCTGGTTGACTCAGCTCCAGGAAGAAGTAGCGGCGTTGCCGCTGGGTCTCAACTCCGACATCAGCGTACTTGGGGAAATTCCCGCGCCGACCCATGTGTTGCGCATTCTCCTGGCACGCGCCATTCTGGGGCGACCGCAACTCCTGATTTTTGACGGCATGATCCACGACATGCAACCGACCTTGCGAGACATCATCCTGCGACGAGTCTGCTCGAAGGATCAGCCGTGGACGGTCATTTTTGTCTCGAATGACCCGAACCTCACACCCTATGTCGAGCGCCGCATTACCCTTGATGATTCGGATGAACCGATGCCGTTGTTGCGAGGCTGAACCGTTCGGATCAGTTCCCGATCGCGTGGTCTAATTCCTTGTGAGAGAGGAAGGCCCGGGGTACGTCAGTGAGTACTGATCACTTCGAGCTGCGCCCTGCCTTCGGCAACAGAGTGTCCAGCACCGAGTGCGATCGTTCTAGGTAATCGGGTGGGAATAAGTTGAAGCGGCGCCACAGCTCATACCAGAGGGGAACACGGTTCAAGATGACCCAGCCCATCGCTTTCGTACCCTGCCGCACGTGGGACTGCTCGGGCCAGACACGATCGTCCGGATCAGGAACAACCCAAAATCGGTAGTTTCCTTTCCCGTCATCCACTTGGTCGATGACCTTAATCACACCGGAGTAGGTGCCGGCCATCAGTTCGGGCCATGCCGGCAGAGGGATCGCGGGGATGCCATAGAAGAGGATTTTGACCTTCCGTCCCACATTCAACAGCGGGGCATCCAGCCCATCCGCTGTCATTTCGATCGCCTTGTCCGTACTCGTAGGAGACAATCGGATCAACGTCTCACCTTGGCTCACCGTCTCACCGACACCAGCTTTGGCCATCTTGACGACGGTACCATCGATTGGAGCTAATACTTTACTCGCCAGACGACGTTGCTCAGCGTTTGAGAGTCGGAGTGACACATCGGCCAGCTGTTCGCCCACCCTGGCTGCTTCAGCCACCGACGCATCACGCCCTGCCTCCGCCTCGAGCAGCCGCTGTACCATCTCGGCATTGACTTGGTTGCGGCCGAAGCTGAGGGACTTCATCGCCTCCTCGGCCGCGTGAAGATTCGCACGTGCCCCCTCGAGTTCTGCTTGACTCGCGGTATCTGCTTGGATCGTCAATTCCAATTCTCGCTGAGAGACCAACCCTCTTTTCGACAGTTGTTTGTGGCGCTCGACGTTCAGCGCCGCTGTCGTGGCGGCGATTTTGGCTGCCTCTACCTTTTGGTATGCCTCACGCACTTTGTTTCCAGCTTCGACCACGCGGGCCTCTGCGGACGGAACCGCGGCCCTGACCAAGTTCCGCATTTCCAGAATCCGCTTGTCGAGTTGGTCTATCCTCGCCAATGCGGCATGGTGAGCCTTCTCCAGCGATTTCTTGCGTTGCTCCAGAAAGGCAAGCAGGTGGGGGGACAAGAAATTTGGGTCATTGTCCTCCAAGTCAAGGATAAGATCTCCCTCCTTCACCTGATCACCTTCAAAGACGTGCCATTTCTTGATACGGCCCGTAATTTGAGCAGCGATGTCCTGCGGTCGTTCGTACGGTGTGTAAGCGGACATTTGGCCGGTCACCGTAATCGTTTGAGTCCAAGGCATGAAAGTAAGGACCAATGAAAAAAGCACGGCGATGGCGATGGGCAAGCGCGACGAAAACCTCCATTTCTGAGGGAGTTGCGCCTGCCCCCAGGACTCCAGTTGTGTTGAGGTGAGAAGTTCATCGACCGAGATCTCGTCGAACCCGGACCCGTCTTGAGCGAGAGAACGAATTTCTTTTCTGAGACCAAGATCCACACGAGCCACGAATTTCTCTGCCTCCCCGATACCGGTCCTGCTACTTCCGTCCGCCGGCCACTATCGATCATCTTACCAAGATGGCCCCGCATCCCAAGGCAATTCGTACATAGCTTTTCCGAATACTGAGCGATCCGATAATCTATTTGTAGTTACTTCACTGCTAGGATACATATGCGTCATTAATGGGCTAAAGGATGACGACACTGGCCAACCTACCGTCAACAGTATATAGGCGTTCGACGCTTCGCTGCCTGGTCACCGGCATAATTTACGCCGCTGCGATCTGTGCCACAGTACCTATGGAAGCGGCATTGGCCCAGAACCTGAAGACACCCGCGCTGACAACGGCCGTCGAGGGGGATGCAGCGGCAGGCAAGATCTTGTTCGACCAACATTGCGTGACGTGCCATGGACCAAAAGGCCGAGGTGATGGTCTTGAGATTGCCGGAGCGACCGTTGCAGATCTATCGTCGCCCACGACGCAACGAAAACTAAACGCCGACTTGCTCGCCACCATTCATGAAGGCCGCCCAGGCAAGGTGATGCCCTCGTGGCACTATAGGCTCTCTCCGGAGCAATCCAGGGACGTGCCGACCTACATCCGCACCTTGAAGCGGAAATGAGGTTTCCAGGGATAGCCGTTACGCCTAGCTCAGTATTTCTCGGCGAGCTGCGTCGAAGAGGGCCATGACAACTGGGTGCTTCAGTCGCCGTTCCACGGTAATGGCATAAAACTTCTGCTTGACCGAATCGATCCGTCGTACTACCTCCACCTGATACTGCCGACAGATCTCTTTTTCCATGGCTGTTGACCCAGGAAATACCCCATGGCCTGTTTGTCCAAACGCCTTCAAGGTAGCGCTATCCTGGAACTCCCCAATAATAGTCGGCATCAGGTCGTGGCGCGTCAACCAATCATCCAACAGCCTCCGAAGCATCGTATTCGATGTTGGTAACAAGATTGGTGCGCCATTGAGGGCTTGAGGAAAGTTGCGACGGTAGCGCGCGGCCAACTTCGCACTCGCAAAGAATGTGATCCCCGACTCACCCATAAGATGGTTATAGGCCTGCACTTTTATCGTCGGTGGCGCCGGTGTGTCGGCGATCACCATATCCAACCCATGGATCGCCAAATCAGCCAAGAGCCGGTCCAGCTTATCTTCCCAGCAGACCAGGCGCATGCTGGGAAATTGTCGAAAGGTAGATTCTAGAAGCTTGGTGGCTAGCAGCTTCGGCACCACATCGACGATACCCACGGTGAGGCGAAGGGCTCGGCTACTACCACGCCCCCTCACGGTGTTCATCAAGTCTTGCCCGATGGAGAAGATGTCTTCGGCATGTTTAAAAACAACGCGACCCATTTCCGTCATAACAAGGTGCCGACCTTTTCGCAGAAACAGCTTCTCTCCTAGCCGATCCTCAAAGACCCGAAGCTGTGCACTGATGGTCGGTTGGGCCAGATGAAGCTCTTCGCAAGCCTTGGCAATGGTCCCGTGCTTTGCAACAGACCAAAAGTAGAGAAGATGGTGATAATTGAGCCATTCCATCGGATCGCACTATACACTCAACCGAACAACGACGCTAGGTTGCACGCTGGCAGGAGGCATAGCGCCAGCTATGGGAACGTCTGGACCCACGGCAGCAAACCACGGATACAATCACCTCTGTATATCCACTTTTTGCATGGTGGATACAATGCCATCAGAGGGTCCCCTACAACGCCTATTTCTGTCATCTACCATACGGCTGGTCCAGTGGTTCTCAACATCTCTACCAGGCCTTGGACGGTCTTCGGTGCATTCCCTTCACTCCGATTATTTACCAAGACATAGGCCGGTTTGGCTTGCGCGATTGATTGCTGGATAAGCGCCACGGTGTCTCGTCGCATCTCCGGGAGTTCCGCAACAATCTTGGTATAGGGCGATGCCCGTTTCTTCGCATCCGCATAACTCATTTTTAGCGGCGTCAGCAGGCGGAGCACGGTGAAAGGAGCCGTAAACGCCTCATGCAGCCGTTTGTGCTGATCTGCCAAGGGAGGCATATAGGACCAATGGTTGTACACATGCGCGACCCCGTGCGCCTCCAATACCTTCCGATACTCAGAACCAAGGAGCCCTGCATTCCGGATCTCAACGGCATATTTGAACTCGTTGGGGAGTGTGCTGAAAAAGCCATCGAGTTTGGAACAGAACTCGCCAATTGAAAGATCGTGACGTTGAAACTCAAATAAGAATGGGCCGGTGCAGTCCTGAAACTGGACTTCTCGAAATGGACTCAACACGAGATCTTTGAACAGCTGTGCATCAAGAAAATGCGGATTGGGCTTCCCAGCCTTGAGCCCATACCGAGGGTGCGATGCGAAGACCGGCACCGTGATGTCTTCCCAGACTTTGAAACACATCGTACAGTCTGGGGGCATCTGGTCGCGATAGGCCAGAAGTTGCCGGCTTGTCGGTGGTCGATAAAACGTAGAGTCATTGCCCACAGTGCGAAAGAGCGGTGCGCCGTTGTGTGGGAAGTGCCAGTACTCAGCAAGACAGTGTTTGGTGAAGGTGCCTTTGGGATAGTCCTTGAGGTAGACCTGTCCTTTCCATCCTTCGTAAGTCCATGTGGATGTACCGAATCTGACCAACGGTGAAAGCATGTCCGGGAGCCAGTGTAGTGCCGAGAGGTTGGATGATCAACCTTACCAACCAGCCTGCTTGTACCTGTGTGGGAATAAATAGAGGGAGGAGCGTTTGGGGTGGACAGCCTACGGGGAGTACGACCTCGGAATCCACAATCCGGCGATCCACTACCGAGTGCCGTTTTGCAGTTCTCGATCCACGGTAAAGACAAACACCCGTTCCCCGAGCTGCACGTCGATGTCGGTAAAGAGACCGAGAATCTTGGCTCCGGTGATCTCGCCGATCTGCTCGCAGAGTTTGTCTCGGCCCTGGGCGATCAAATTCTGCCGGAGGCGCTTCACCATCTCGACACCTTCCGCGGTCTTCGCCAGCTGACGCTCAGCCGGCGTCAACACGCCTTTCAGCCGCACCACGACCAGATCGCGTGCGACCAGCGCACGGACTTCGTCAGGGCCACGCCCCAGAAACTCTTGCTCGAACTTGATGATCGCGTTGCGGATCGCGCTTTCCATACCATCGCTCCTAGTGCCGACGGATTATACGGATTGGCCAACAGGGGGAACAAGCGAATTCCTGGGGCGTTGGCCTCAGGCCACCAGAATCCCTACGTCTTTGGGATCCCGGAATTCTGATTGGGAGACCTGATGAGCGGATTGCTGCTTGACGCTGTCCCTTGAACCATATTATTGATGTACCGCATCATGAGACAGGGCACTGTTGTCTATCCATGGAATGTCTTTGGCATATCCTTGGATAGATAAGAGGCCGGATGTTTCTAGCCCAGGGCCGTAGGGCGACCAGCACTTCATACTGAGAGGCCGGTCGCAGTACAAGCCAACCGTGTGCGTCGACCATTGGTCAACGCGGAACGGTTGGCTTTTTTTTTGAGGCAAGACTGAACCGATGTGGGCTGCTCTGCTGATCCCCTTGCTTCCCCTTATCGCGGCGCTGATCGTCGTCTGTGCGGAAGACGAGACCCGCTATGCCCACGCCAAGATTGCCGCGCTTTTGATGGGGGCTGCTTGCCTGGGAGCCGCGACCACTCTATATGCCGTGACGACCTCGGGGCCGATTACGCTCCAATTCTATAACCCCGCCACGGGTACGTCCCTCACAATCCCCATCGGGTTCTACATCGACCGGCTCAGCGGCGTCATGATGACACTGATTTCCGCCGTCAGCCTGATCATCTATACCTACTCCGTGAATTACATGTATCAGGACCGCCATTACCGCCGGTATCTGACGCTGATTTGCCTTACGGACTTCGTGCTCCTCTGTATGGTCTCCAGCGCGAATCTCATGATGCTGTTTTTATTCTGGCAACTGCTGAGTTACCTGCTCTACATCCTCGCGCACAACCATAGTCACCGTCAGACGCTCGACGGCGCCTACAAGACGTTCACCGTGCTGCGCGTGGCCGATATGGCCCTTCTCATGGGAATTATCCTGACCTATCAGGTGTACGGGACGCTTGAAATTCCCGAGCTGTTTTCCCGCGCGACAGCCTCTCCGCACACCGTTGCGCTTTGGCCCGGCATGGACATCGATGCCGCCACCGCCATTACCTTGCTGATGTTCGTGGGCGCGATGGGAAAATCCGCACAGTTTCCCCTCCACCTCTGGCTACCGAGTTCGCTCTTTGCGCCGACCCCCGTCCACGGCTTGCTCCATGCCGGCATCATCAACGCCGGTGGGTTCCTGATCAATCGTATGGCGCCGCTCTTTGGTCTGAGTTCCGTGACCCTGCACGTCGCCTTGGTGGTCGGAACGGTGACCGCGGTGTTAGGGGCCTCGATGATGCTGGTGCAGAGCGACATCAAAAAGACGTTGGGGCTGTCGACGATCGGTCAGATGGGATACATGATTATGGAGTGCGGGCTCGGCGCATTTTCCCTGGCCGTCTTCCATCTTATTGCGCATGGGCTTTTTAAGGCCACGGTCTTTCTCAATTGTGGAAACGTGATTCAGAAGGCCAGGATCGAGCCGCATTTCCCCCATACAGGCCATACCCACCACGAGGAGGACCAGCTCTCCAACCTTACCTGGACCACCGGATTTCTGACGAGCCTGGTGATCCCCCTGGTCATTCTCTTGGTGACCCACGGAGTGCTGCACATTCCCCTGTTGGAGTCTCACGGGAACGTCATCATCCTCTTCTTCATTTGGATCACGTCATCGCAAGCCATCCTGACGCTCACACGATTGCGCGCGGTCGCATCCTGGAAAGTATCGTCCACCATGTTGCTGACCCTGCTGTTCGTGGTCTTCATCTACCTGTTTGCGGTGGAGTCGTTCACCGCATTTCTCTACCCCAATCCCAATGAAGTCGCCTCGTATTACAAAGCTGCCGACCTTCCCGACTGGTTGTTCGACCTACTGATCGTCGGGGCGACCGGTCTGACCATATTCGGCTGGGTCTATCTCTATTTGAAGGCCCATGGACGAAGTGTGTGGATACCGGCCTGGATCGACGGCGTTCGCCATCACGTGTATGTCGCTCTCATCAATAGACTCTATGCCGACGAGTGTTACGGCCGTCTCGGACACATGGTCCTGCGATTTGTCCATTGGGTCGACAAGCGAGAGGAAGGGTGGTCGCGGCGATGACGAGCACAGTGCTTTTCTCCTGGCTTGCAACCTGCATTCCGTTCATCGGTGCCTTGGCCGGTCGGATGTTCTGGGACGACATCCCACAGCTAAAGAAATCTTGCATCATCTGGGCCCTCATCAGTGTCGCGCCGATTCTCAAGGTGAGAACGAACCTACCGGAAGGTGCCTTACTCCTCGGCCTGCTCCCGCTCGTGGCCATGATCTCCCTCTTGGGACAGCCGATTCAGAAGGATCACCGTCTTTCCTGGCTGATGACCTTGGTCTGTCTCGGTCTGGGAATCGGTGTGATCGTCCATCCGGCTCCGTTGGGTCACCTGTTCCTCTTGGCATTATTAGTGGCCATGACCGGCCTTTTGATACGTCACCATACGATCTTGTGGCCCATTTCATGGTGGGGAATCAGCTTGTTCTGTCTCGCTGGATGTGGGGTGCTCATCGCCGCATTGACGAACCCTCCACTTTCGTCAACGGGTGCCTTGGTGACCGCAGCCGTTCTCGTCCCACTTCTGCCGTTCCATACCGGGTACCTGACTGCCCTCACAAGACTGCCCGGCAATCTGCCCTCATTCTCCGCATTCCTCCTCCCCTCTGTTGGCCTGCACGTCATGGCCTCCGCCCTTCAGGCAGTGCCCACAGCGGTATCTGGTGTCATCGGTGTCTTGGCCCTGATCGGAGCGCTGTATGGCACCGTGAAAGCCCTGGCGCAGACCCGCATACGACTCATGCTGGCCTATGCCGGTCTCTCTTTCTTTTCCATGCTCTGGTGGCATACCGCCGCCTCGATCCTGGCGACCTCTCGCGCCGCCGTGCTCGTCGCATCCATCGGCCTCGCCACATGCGGGTTGCTGATTGCCTGGCAAGTCATTCGGACACGCTATGGCGACGACGTTGATCCATCCTCGATCAGCGGATTGGCCTCGTCGATGCCGCGCTACGGCGTGCTGTTGACGCTCTTGACCTTGGCGGCGATGGGGCTTCCCCCCTTCGGGGTCTTCGCCGGATTGATGGGATTGCTGCTCCACTCCCCCATTCCCTCCCTCATCGGCCTGATGATCATCTTGTCAGCCTGGCTGGCAGCTTCCTGGTACCTCATGAGCGCGGCGCAACGATTGCTGTTCGAAACCAGGCGGAGTGACCTTCGGTATCATGATGTCGTGCAACAAGAATGGATGGCTCTGACGATCACGATCGTCATCCTCACGGTGCTGGGCCTTGCCCCCATTGAGTGGTGGACGCCGACGACGACTCAGTCGATGGCCGGGGCGTTCGTGCGAGAGATGCCATGACATCAGAGAATGAATCGATGGATCTCGAATCAAAACGGATGGAGCTCCGTGGCGTCGTCCGCCTTGCGGGCGAAGTCATCGCGCAATACTGGCCGATGCGGACGTTTGTCCACCACAATCCGTTGCACAGCCTGGAATACCTCCCCTTCGAGGAGACGGTCCGACGTGGCAAACAATTCTTGAACGGAGACGGCTATCTCCCGAGCAACCTGTATCGCGCCTACGTGGCATCCGGTCGCATTCGGCTGGAACACCTGGAAGCGGCCTTACAGCCGCGGGCAACCGATCAAACGGTCGTCCTGGGATCTCAGTCAGTGACCCATGGGGAAGTCTTGCGGGCTTGCCTGACGGAAGGACTCTGTGCCCCTGTGCGAGAGCCACTGGACGATCAGCTGGAAGATCCGGACCGAGAACTCATCGAGCGGATCGCGAGGAAGCTGGAACATGTCCTGGAATCTCCTTCTCTCGACGACCGCGTGAAAACAGTCGTGGAGAGCAACCACTCGGCGCTCTGTCGGTGGTTGACCCTGTCTCACTGGTGTGATGACACTCTTGGCACCTCGATCGTCCAAACCATCAACGACCAGATGATCAAGTGGTGCTCGACCTTTCTTGACGAAGGCCATGCCGCGTGGGCCATGTCCGACCGCGACGAGGGACTGTACCAGTCCTGGAAGCGCCTCGCCGCTCAGGAGTGGTCCCTCATCGGGATTGCCGACAGTCGACGCAAGATTGCGGCACTCTCAGAACATCCGGAAGACACCTTGCTAGAGAGCTTGGACTTGTTGGGCATTCCCATGGAGCTACGGCAAGATTATCTGTCGCTGCAATTGACCGCCCTGCCGGGCTGGGCCGGCTTCATCAAATGGCGTGGAGAAGAACGCGACTATCCTTGGCAACAAGCCCATCCGGTCGGCCTTGTGAAATTCCTGGCCATTCGCTTGTGGTATGCCCGCGAGCTCGTACATGCGGCTTGTCGTGAGTACCTGGATATTCCCGGACGATTCGACGATATCGTTGCCTATATGCGTGACTATTCGGAAGAGTATTATCTGCGACGACAGCGGATCGCCGGGCACTTGCCGGCACTCTACGCGGAAGAAGTCGACCGGCTTGCCCATCGGAAAGGACAAGGCTGGAACACGGTGCTCACACGCTATCGCACCGAGGTGGTTCCCAGGCATCAGGCCGCGCGTCGACGTGGAAATGCCCGACGTCTCCTCGCACTGAGCCGATCCCTCGAGATTCGCGATGAGGAACTGGTCGAGAGTCAGCCCCAGGCCTTGAAACAGGCCATCGAATGGATCGAGGGCTTCCCTGAGTCGGACCACGGCATCGTCTGGTTGAAGGCTTTCGAAGCCGGCTATCATGAGCCGTTGATCGGACAGCTCATCTCCGCGTCCCAACAGAGGCGCATGGACAAGCCGACGGCCCCTCCCCTGCGCCCCTATTCGCAGTCCGTGTATTGCATCGATGTCCGATCGGAGCCGTTTCGGCGCCACCTCGAATCAGTCGGTCCGCATGACACGTATGGCTTCGCCGGCTTCTTTGCCGCCTTCATCCGATACCGCGCCTGGGGAAAAGAGCATGAGACGGAACAGTTTCCCGTCATCATGCGGGCGAAGAACGAAGTGCGGGAGATCCCACGAAGCTATCTGGATCACAAGGTCTCGCAGCATCAGGTCTGGTCGAAGTGGGTCCATGCGGGCCACACCTTGCTGCACGACCTGAAAGAGAACGTCATTACCCCCTACGTAATGGTCGAGTCCATCGGCTGGTTTTACAGCCTGCCGATTTTCGGGAAGACTCTGCTTCCGTCGCTCTATCGACGTGTCGCGACGTGGCTGCAGCGGCAGTTCGTACCGTCGCTCCCGACGACCCTGACGGTGAACAAGTTGTCCCCGACGGATACCTCGGAAATGCTCACGGTCGAACATCAAGGGCTGGTACGGATGGCGCTCCAGGAGCGACTTGGACTGCGCAACACGCACATCACGCCGTCGCTTATCGAGGGACTTCGGCAGCAGGCCCTTCAAAACGGAGGCGAGCCGAACACCCTTTTCATGGCCGAGGCAGCAGTCGTTGGCTTGAAGGGGGACGCCCTCAATACGTTTATACTGGTGCTCCAACGTGAGTACGACGTGAACCCTCGTGCGGCGTCGCGGCACAAGGAACGGTTGACCAGAACCGGCTTCACCCTCGAAGAGCAGACCTTGACCGTCGAGACCGCCCTGCGAATGATGGGGCTGACCAAAAACTTCGCTCGGCTCGTCCTGTTCTGCGCGCATGGCAGCACATCGGACAACAATCCCTATGAGTCGGCGCTCGACTGTGGCGCCTGCGGAGGAAATGAAGGACAACCCAATGCCCGCGTCCTCGCCATGATGGCGAATAATGACAAGGTCCGTACCAGGTTACGGAAGACGGGGCTTGACATTCCGTCCGACACGCATTTCCTCGGCGGCCAGATGGATACCACGACGGACGCGGTCCGGTTATTCGACCTCGAAGATGTGCCGCCGACCCATCGCGCTGACCTCGCGCGACTCCAGGACGATCTCCGAGAAGCGGCGGAACTCGCGAGCCGTGAGCGATGCGGACGATTCCCGGAGATTCAACACCAGTTGGATGAATCACAGGCCACCGCCCATGTGCGTCAGCGCAGTGTGGACTGGAGTCAAGTTCGCCCCGAGTGGGGGCTCTCCAGCAATACCACGTTCCTGATCGGTCGTCGCGAACTGACGAAAGGGTTGGACTTCGGTGGTCGGATGTTCCTGCACTCGTATGACTATCGAGAGGACCCGACGACTCGTTATCTCGAGGTCTTGTTGACCGCGCCGCAGGTAGTCGCGCAATGGATCAACATGGAGCACTATTTTTCCGCCGTCGACAATGAAGTGTACGGCAGCGGCAGCAAGATCTATCACAACGTCGTCGGCCGGTTCGGCATCATGTCCGGCCCCTGGAGCGACCTTCGTCTCGGATTAGCGAGGCAAACAGTGATGAACGGCGAGGTGCCGTACCATGAGCCGATGCGGTTACTGACGATCGTCGAGGCCCCTCGGATCGGAATCGAAAAACTGATTGCCCGGCATGACGTTCTTCAGCATTATTACCACAACGAGTGGGTTCACCTCATCGTCCTCGACCCGGAGGATGGAACCTGGTATCGCTATCAACCAAACGGAGAATGGGCTCCGATCGTGCGCGAAGACTCGATGGTGGCATCGTCATGACATGGGAAGCCGGAAAGGAGTAGATCGATGGGTGGGTTACGGTTGCATCCGATGAAAGAAATTCGTGTGATCATCGCGGGAGAGCATCGAGCGTTCGTGACGGAACTGCTGGATCGAGTCCACGCGACTGGTTATACGATCATCGGCAATATCTCCGGCAAAGGACACCATGGGGTGCGAGAGGCGCATTTCATGTTCAGCGAGCAAGAAAGCCTCGAAATGATCCTGACGATCGTCTCGGAAGAAAAAGTGGAGCCTATCCTAGCCGGTCTGAAACCCCTCTTCGAGCGGCATTCGGGCTTCGTGTATGTCGCCGACGTCGCCGTCAGCCGGGAGGAGTACTTTGGAAAGAAAGGCACGAAATCCTGACGCCTGGATCTTGATTGTTCGGTAATGTCAACTATCTTTGTCCGTCGTGGTCCTCAATAATGACACGTTTTCCGCTTGCTTTTTTTTGATAATGTGATCTCTACCCTCCCAACGAACTGTTGGAGTCCAAGTTCAGTAATCAATGATGACTGGCCCAGGTTTCTGATAAGATTCTCCCTACCATCAGAGTGGCGTCTCATGAAGGAAGCTAGCGGGTAGAGTTCGGGTAATCTGCGGATCAGCCAAGTCCACTCCGGTTAGCTGCTTCCAAATCTAGAAGGTTTTTATCATGACACATATTAAGTCGGCCACGTGCAGGTTTAGGAATAGCCTGTTCTCTGTGGGGGCACTAGTAGTTGGTCTCTCCCTGGCAAATGTCCCCTCCACTGCTTTTGCCGAGTTGTCCGTCACCGGGAGTGGGGCGCTGTTTTATACAGACAATGCTAACCTGTTCTCTGCCACACGCCGTTCGAGCCTCGACGGCGATCCTTCGCAGCCGGTTCTTGATACCTCGTCTTTTGGACACGCCAAAGACATGGTGTTTGAACCGGCGGTGCGGGTGATGAAGTTTATTCCTTCATCCTGGGGCCAGACAGCCTTTACAGCCAAGGTCCGCGGATTCATCTATTCCGTCAATCCGGAATTTAGTCAGGCGGGTATCTACCTCGAAGGTGTGCACGCTTTTAACTCCGACACGGCAATCCGTCTACGGTTTTTTTCGTCTCCCGATCAGCTCCTGGGACAGGCCGAGGTAGAGCACGATGGTATCCATAGGGCACAGGATGCGCGGGTCACATCAAATATTGGAGCGGTTCGGTTCGACAAGCGTCTGTCAGAACACTTTGAAGTCCAATTGTATGGCCGTGCCGGCATCAGACGGTTTAACCAGCCTTTTACTGATCGCGATACCCTCTTTTGGACCATCGGTCCACATTTTGTCTGGCACATGACGCATCACGCGCGAATGGTGCTCGGGTATCACTATGAGCGTGGATTGGCAGAAGGTCGCCATCATCCCGACCTTCATGATGATAGTTCGTACGTTCATCATTTTGCATCCGTTGCCCTCGAGGCAGATCTGATGGAGAATCTTGAGCTGGAACTCGATTTTCACTATGAGCGCAACAATTACACCAGCGGAATCCCCGAGGATGAGCATCATTTTCTCGGAGGGGAGAACATCTTCCTTGGGAGTGGTCGGCTTTTGTATCAGCTGACCGACAATAGCGCGTTGACACTTACAGTCCAGCGAGCCAATCGGAGCCTGCATGCAGAGCATGTGGGTGTTCAGGCTCACAATACGAATGTGGGACTCGGCGTTTTCTACCGATTTTGAACCGCCGAGATGACTTGCGATTCGTCGCGGCGGACAGATACGTCGAGACAGTTTTCTTTATTGAGGGACCACACAATATGAGGACCTTTATAATCCTGACTCTCTCCTGTCTTCTAGCGGCCTGCCATAGCCCCACGAAGGCTTCCCCAGAGTCAGTTCAGGACCGCACAAGGCTGGCCTCGGTGAAGTCAATTTATATTGATGACCTCGGTAAGGAAGAGGGTGCCAACCTCATCGAAGGCTCTGCCAAGGTCAGAGAAGAGATTCGTACGGGGTTAGCCAAGTCAGGTCGATTTTCTATCGTCCAATCGCCTCAAGAAGCCGATGCCATCCTTTCAGGTCTAGCTGGTATCGAGAAGTGGTACCATGGGATGGAAGGGTTTTATGGGTTGGAAGGAGATCTCGACACACATTACCTAGGAGTCGGACATTTTCGGCTAGTGGAATCCAACAGCAAGCAGACGATCTGGATCCATGAATATGAAAGAGGTTTCTTTAAGCCGCACCAGAGTGTGACAAGCCGTGTGGCCGAGCAAACGGTGAATAAGTTACTGCAAGACGTCTCACAGTCTGATGGTAAGCACGATTAGCATCAGGCTACTCACCCTACGCTCAACGATACCCTCTTGCAAGTGACAACCTCTGGTTGAGCGTCACCTGTTTGGAGCTGCATGATGCAGGAGGTGATGCTATTTCAGTCATACCTCAAACCTGCCGCGCTCCGGGCCTAAAAGGCTGGTCCTCCTCAAGCGCTACTTTCAGAGCTGGGATAATGTTCTTGCAGCAGGCTGTCCCTGCAGTGCGTTGCACCACAGGGACAGATTCGCGGGGACACAATTAGGCAATCATTTCGACTTTGCCGTCAAGCCCCATCAACAGTGTTTCAACTTTGAGAGTTGGATGCTTCTTGCCAATTTGGTTTCTCAGTAGATGAAGCTGTTTCGCGTGGGTGTTTTTTTCCGTGTCGGGATCTTTGGTGTGATCGGGACCAAGCATCACCTTGTAGGCACCACAATCACGGTGGTCCATCACAATGACCTCCTTGATATGGTGCAGTTGCTCTGCAATATCAAGATGCTCCCAGAATGTCTTATTCCAAGACTTGTGCGCAGCGGTGACGGCGCCCAAGGAGGCGCCAGCCAGCACGACATGGTCGAACTTATGGAGCAGCCCCCGACCTTCCATGTATTGTTCGATTTCAGCCGTGAGCCGGTAGTCCATACAGGTCAGGAGAATCGCTTCCGTTGATCCGGCCGATGACAGCCGAGGGAACAAGAAAGGTGCCGTCAGGAGACTGGCACCGCCAAACGCGAGGAGTTGTAGGAACTTTCGCCGATTCATGTCCAATACAGCCTGATCACAGGTCCTGAGCTGAGTCATGGATGCCTCCCATGCAGAAGGATTAGAATGTGTAGATTAGTGAATGTGCATACAATACCTGCATTGATTTTGAGGTGGGAATTTTCTCGCACGGTTAGCTGATTCGTCAATAGCCTTTCAGCCTTGTTGTAAGAAATTTATGCAACTGAGGGAAAACCTGAACCGACACTCAGGAAATGCCCTATGGAAAGCCTGGCACGCAGGATCAGTCCAGCTTCACCCCTCGTCTGGCTTACCACCATCCATTCCTTCAGCTCTAAGAAAATGACACTCGAAGTTCTGCCAGGATGGCCTTGGTCCTGAAGAATGGCTCCGTCCCATGAATAGATATGGCGGAGGGAACGTGGCTGGAAGATCCACATAACGCATATAACTTTGAATGATTTATAATTAATTACTGCGGAGCAGCGCGGGCCATACGAGGTCCTTGAAGTGGGGGGGGCATTGCCTTATTCCTGGATCTATGGATATTATAAGATTGTGCTTGGACGGTGGGATTCCACAAGTTAGTGACCGTGGTCTTCTTCGTAGGCGAGTCGGCCGTCTTAAGTTGGTACTGGGG
>JAOUGT010000158.1 GCA_029865485.1 Nitrospira sp. | reverse complement strand
CCATGATGTGGTTCTTGCAAGCTCCTAACTGAATAATAATCAATACAATTTCATATCACCCTGCTCTTAGTTAAGAGATGTAGGGCTTTCGGGTGAGCAGTGCTTAGGTCCTTTGTTCTCTTGCTATCCAAAAGGATAGAGCACTAAGATTTCATCCCTTGAGCCTGGAATAGTCTTTCAGGTCAATGCCTTGCAAGAGAAAAGCACATGAGCGGATCAGAGGTTCTTGTTGAATATCTGACGAAGTATTTCCCAATTTTTCTCTTTATCTTCATGGGGTTAATATTGGGAATGCTGACCTTGCTGGTCAGCTACTTTGTGCAACCGAGGTACCCGGAGCCTGAAAAGTTATCCACCTATGAATGTGGATCCGAACCATTTTCCGACGCCCGAATGCCGTTCCCGGTCAGGTATTACATTTTCGCAATGCTGTTCGTCATTTTCGACATCGAGGTCATTTTTCTTTACCCGTGGGCGGTTGTGTTCACCAAAATAGGGATAGTTGGATTGGTTGAGATGTTGATCTTTATCGGATTGTTTGTCGTGGCCTACGTGTACGCCTGGCGCAAAGGCGCCCTGGAATGGGATTGAGGGCTTTATGGGACTGATCCAATTGGGACGTCACGAGAAGGATGGGGTTCCGGACGTCATTACGGGATCTCTCGAAAAGGCCATAAACTGGGCCAGAAAAGGTTCACTCTGGCCGATGACCTTCGGGCTTGCCTGTTGTGCCATAGAAATGATGGCGGCTGTCTCTTCGCGGTACGATATGGATCGGTTCGGAGCCGGAGTATTTCGTGGGTCACCGCGGCAGTCTGATTTGATGATCGTGGCCGGAACGGTGTGCCGTCGAATGGCTCCGGTCATCCGCAAAATCTATGACCAAATGCCGGAGCCAAAGTACGTGATCGCAATGGGTTCTTGTGCGACATCTGGAAATATTTACGATAGTTATCCTGTCGTGCAGGGCGTCGACCGCTTTATTCCGGTTGATATTTATGTGCCCGGTTGCCCTCCAACCCCAGAGGCCCTCCTGGACGGTATCCTCAAGCTGCAAGAGCGCATCATGCAAAAACGTGTGTTTGTGACTCAACCTGATCAGGTGAAGGCAAATTTAAAGGTTTGACGCACGGCTATGCATCCGCTCTTATTTCGTATTCAGCATACGTTTTCGGTTGGCGTGACCAGCCTCAGTGAATGGCGTGGTGATGTGGCCGTGACGGTCACTCGGGACAAGCTTCGTGAGGTCGCCCAATTTCTGCGAGATGATCCGGGGATGGATTTTGACTATATCGTCCATGTGAGTTCCGTGGATTGGCCGGATGATGAAGAGCGATTTGAGGTGGTCTGGGAGTTCTATTCGATTCGAAAACGCCAGCGCATTCGACTCAAGACTCGGGTGCCCGAGTCGGATTGTATGGTGGATTCCTTGACAGATTTGTGGAAGGGGGCGGACTTCATGGAGCGTGAAGTCTACGACATGATGGGGATTCGCTTCCGAAACCATCCTGATCTCCGCCGTATTCTCATGCCGGATGACTATACCGAGGGGTATCCCTTGCGGAAAGATTTTCCGTTGAGAGGCAAAGGATGGCGCGACACGTTTGAATTTTTGGATGAAGTGCAGCGTTAAGGTTTGAAAGTCGTATGGCCTTTGAAGATCAAAGAACGACCGTCTATAAGATAGATCCCGAACATCCGGAGAGCGAGACGCTTCCCACGTTACGGACTGAGGAGCTCCTGCTCAATATGGGGCCCCAACACCCTAGCACGCACGGTGTGCTCAAGGTGATCTTGGAGTTGGAGGGGGAACGCCTGGTGAAGTCTACCCCAGTGATGGGTTTTCTCCATCGTGGAGTTGAAAAGCTTGCAGAAGATGGTACCTATCATCAGTTCATTCCCCATACCGACCGACTGGACTATGTCTGTGCGATGTACAACAATTTTGCCTATTGTCGTGCGGTTGAAAAGCTCCTGAATCTACAAGTGCCGGAGCGGGCTGAATACTTGCGGACGATTGTTGCTGAAGTTCAGCGCATCATTGGTCACCAATTTTGGCTGAGTGCCCAGGCGCTCGACATTGGTGCCATGACCGTCTTCTTCTATTGCTTTCGAGATCGAGAAATCCTACTGGACTGGTTTGATGAGCTGTGCGGAGCCCGTCTCACGACCAGTTGGTATCGGATCGGCGGGGTCGAACGCGATTTGACGCCTGCGTTGATCGACAAGCTGAAACAGTTTCTGGACTATTTCCCACCGAAGATCGATGAATACCAAGTGTTTCTTGAGAAAAATCGTATTTGGCTGGGACGTACGAAGGGGGTCGCCGTCATTTCTGCGGAAGACGCCGTTAATTTTGGGCTGAGCGGGCCTGTCCTTCGGGGATCCGGCGTGGACTATGACCTGCGCAAGTATGAACCCTATAGCGCGTATCCGAAGTGTGAATTCAGCGTGCCGGTTGGAAAGAACGGCGATACCTATGATCGGTATTGGATTCGGATGATGGAGCTGTACGAGAGCGTCAAGATCATCCGGCAATGTCTGGAACAGATGCAGGAAGGTCCTATCATGGCGGATGCCCCGAGCATCACGCTGCCGCCGAAGGAGCGGGTATTCACGAACCTGGAAGCCATGATCCAGCAATTCAAGCTGTTCTCGCAGGGGTTTGATGCTCCGCCTGGAGAAATCTACTGTGGTACGGAGGCTCACAAGGGAGAGCTGGGGTTCCATATTGTCAGTACGGGTGGGGGTAAGCCGTATCGATTGAAGATTCGTGCCCCGTCCTTCATCCATATGGGTGCGTTCGATCACATGGCCAGAGGTTACATGATCTCTGATGCCTGTACCATTTTCGGGACCTACGACATTGTGATGGGGGAATGCGATAGATAGATTGTAGACCGCGAGAGGTGAATCGGGGTTTCGTTTCACCATTCATCTTTATCTTTTTCATCGAGAAACACCATGGGACTGAAGCCAGCGACTAATCCCGACGTTGAAGCCACCAGCATTGAGCTGAGCATTGACGGAAAAACCGTCACGGCGAAGGATGGGGTGTCGCTCTACGATGTCATCTCTATGACGGGGAAGATCATCCCGGCAATGTGTTACCACTACACATTCGACCCATTCGGCTCCTGTGGAATGTGCCTGGTGATGCAAGAAGGGAAAAAGGCTCCTGTTCGATCTTGCACGGCGAAGGCGGCGGCTGGGATGGTGATTCGTACCGAAGGAGAAGATCTCTTCCTCGCCCGTAAGAAGGCCGTTGAGAAGCATCTGTCCGTGCATCCTCTTGATTGTCCCGTGTGCGATGCAGACGGTCATTGCGAACTTCAGGATATGGCCTTTCAGCACGGTGTGACCAACCTGGCCAATGCCAAGCAAAAGTTCATTCCCGAGGATACGCGGAGCCCGGTTCTCGACTTCAATATGAACCGATGCATCGCCTGTGCGGAATGCATCAATGTCTGCAAGGATGTTTTGATGATCGATGCCTTGCAGTTCATGAAGAAGGGCGGGTTCAACCAAGTCGTTCCCAAGGGAGATCTCCCCCTCAATTGTGAATTCTGCGGGGATTGTTTGGCGGTCTGCCCTGTCGGCGCAATCACCAACAAGTTTTCCAAGTATCTGTATAAGCCGTGGCAAATAAAAAAGACGACCACCACCTGCAATTATTGCGGCGATGGTTGCCAGATGTATTTGGAAACTAAAGACGAAGAAGTTGTCCGTGTCACATCACCGTTGTCATGGAAGAATAAGTGGGGTGATCGATCCGACACGGCCAAAGGGCACGGCGGGCTGTGTGTGCGAGGACGATTCGGATTTGAATCGTTGGATAGTCAAAGTCGGCTTGTGCAACCGTTGGTTCGTGAAAGCGGGCGTTTGGTTGAAAAGCCATGGCTGGAAACGATGCATGGGCTGGTCGATCGGTTCGTTGAAATCAAAGGCAAGTATGGTCCGGATGCCATTGCTGGTCTGGTGACGGCCAGATGTACAAATGAAGAGTTGTATCTGTTTCAAAAACTCATGCGCACGGCGTTTGGGACCAACCAACTTGATAGTAGTGTGCGCTACGGCCATATGAATTTTGTGTTGGCATCTCAACATGCTGTTGGCCTGGGGAGAACCTCCAACGATTGGGAGGATCTCACAAAAGCAAAGGCGATTATCGTGATCGGCTCCAACATTACGGAGACGAATCCGCTCACGGCTGTGCGCATTAAGGAAGCTGTGCGTGTGTACAGGGCCCAGGTTGTGACGTTGGACAGTGCCATTACGAACATGAGTAAGCTCGCCTCACATCCGTTCTTGATCAAGCCAGGGTCAGAAGGGGCGGTGATCGATGGACTGGTGAAAGCGACGATTGATCTGGATCTTGTGGATGAAACGGTTGTGGGAGAACATTTCCAGGCCTTTACAGCGCTCAAGAAAGCAGTGGCAAATCTGTCGATGGATCAATTGACAGCTCAAACTGGACTGGCCAGCGAGGTGTTCGGAGAAATTGCCAGAATATTTGCCGAATCACCACGCTCGATCATTCTGTGCGCGGAAGGGATTGTCCGGCGGACGAACGGCTATCAGAACGTGCTCAAGCTGATGGATCTAGCCTGGATTACCGGAAAACTTGGACGACCGGGGTGTGGCGTGAGTACGGTGACGGAAGAGCCTAATGAGCAAGGGGCTGTCGATATGGGGGCGGCTTCTGAGTTCCTACCGGGCCAGGGTCGGTATGATGATCCGGAAGTTCGAGAACATTTCGCCAAGGCCTGGGGCACGGAGCTCCCTCCTCCGAGTTCTCGTGCGCATTTGGTTGAAATCTTGAAGCGCTGTCGGACCGGACAGATCAAAGCTTTATACATCCTGGGGGAAAATCCGCTGGCCACCCTTCCTGCCTCGATGGAAGTCCGGGCTGGACTCGAACGGCTTGAATTATTGGTCGTCCAAGATCCATTCTTGACCGACACTGCGAAGCTCGCGCATTTTGTGCTCCCAGCTTGCACGTATGCAGAAAAGGACGGCACCTTTACGAATTTCGAGGGGCGAGTTCTTCGTGTGCGCCAAGCCATGGATTCGCGCGGCGAAAGCCTGCCCGATTGGCATATCATGACTGCTCTGGCTAATGCCATGGGATGCCAATGGGACTATGAGTCTGCAAACGATATCCAAAGCGAAATCATGAAGCTGCTTCCGGGCTACTACAATCTTGGTCAACCCCGTAAGGCTCTGCCGACATCAGAGAGGTATTCTTCGAAGGGCTATGCGACGGAGGTGATGGAGCGGTACCAGGCGACTGCAGAAAGTAAAACGCCAACACGCCCATTTGCCCTGTTCATGGGACAGCTCCTGATGCATTCGGGGAAACTGTCGGTTCAGGCGGCAGGTCTGATCACGATTGCTCCGAACACTTCGAAGCTGAGAATGAACGTGCGAGATCTGGAAGGTCTTGGCCTGCAAGAGGGTGCGAAGGTTCGCCTGACGTCGGATCGAGGTTCGCTTCAGATCGCTGTCCAGGCGGATCAGTCGGTTGCCCCGGGCACCTGCTTCTTTCCTGAACATTTTAATGAGCCTCCAGTGAAAGACTTGATGACGGTCACGGTCGATGCTACGACGGGTGTCCCCTCATTCAAGCAGATGTGGGTGAACGTTGAACCAGTCTGATGCAATCAGGAAGTCATGCTTGCTCATGACCAGGAGTCTGCGATGAGTGTCATGGCGTTGACTAAAAAAATCCTTCAGGCTGCCCTGTTCTATGAAATCTGGGATGCGATGAAGGTGACTTTTCGGCATATGCTCCATAGGCCGATGACCTTTCAATATCCCCGGGAGCACCGAACGATTCCGGATGCTCATCGAGGGGCACTGGGTTTGCTACGATACGATGATGGACAGGAACGGTGTGTCGGCTGTGATTTGTGTGAAGCCGCCTGCCCATCCCATTGCATTAAGGTGATCAGTGCCGAGGATGTCACGCGGCCGCTTCAACGGTATGCCAGTGAATTCTACATTGATATTACCAAATGTGTGTTCTGTGGTTACTGTGTCGAGGCCTGTCCCGTCAATGCATTGGCCATGACTAAGATGTACGAATACTCGACCCATGATAAACGGAGTCTCCTGTTCGATAAAAACCGTCTGTACGATATTGGTGAGCGGCATCTCGAAGATGGAAAGAAATATTTGTACGCGCACAATCAAGAAAAAAATGTCGAGGAGAGCCGCGAGTATCGTTACTACTTTCCGCAATCGGTCGCGAAGGCAACGCAGTCAGCCCCAAAGCATCTGAAGTGAGCGGACAACATGATCCTGGCATTTTTTGGATACTTTGCGTTGGTTAGTATTGTCGCCGGTGTACTCACAGTCACCCTGCGTAACCCGGTTCACTGTGCCTTGTCACTGCTGGCCTTGCTCATGCACGTCTCCGGGCTGTTCATTCTGTTGAATGCTGAGTTTCTGTGGGCTGTCCAGGTCATTGTCTATGTCGGGGCCATCTTGGTGCTCTATCTGTTTGTGCTGATGCTGATGAATCTCAAAACGGACGAGCGGTATTTCCATTCATCGGCGCCGTATTTTGCCGGGTTGTCAACGCTAGGGTCTCTGTATGTCATCTTTCTCCTTCTCCGGTCTCCGTTTGACGGGGCTAAAGGGAATGCGCCTGCTGGAGCGGTCTTGCAAGAGGGAGATACCTACGCGGTTGGCATCAAGATGTTCAGTGATCATCTCTTGCAGTTTGAGATCGTGGGCATCTTTCTCCTTGGGGCCATCATCGGCGCCATCGTGTTGGCCAAGACCCCGAAAGCCTTGGCGGCTGGGCAGGATCGTCGATGATACCGCTGTCCGCTTATGTCGCTGTCAGTGCTGTCCTGTTTATGACGGGATTACTGGGTGTTCTAGTCCGTCGGAACTTTATTATTGTGCTGATGTCCGTTGAAGTGATGTTGAATGCGGCGAACATCAATCTGGTTGCCTTTTCGCATTATCTGGAATCGATGGCTGGGCAGCTCGTGGCGTTGTTTATTATCGCGATCGCTGCCGGGGAAGCGGCGATTGGGTTAGCCATTATCATTGTGGTCTTTCGAAGCAAGATTTCTACGAATGTGGACGAGATGAATCTTTTAAAGTGGTAGCAGGATGTTGAGAGCGGCATCGCGTTCTGTCTTCAGTGCTCCATGCCCTCAAAACTACCCCCAGCAGATGCAGTAGGACCCGGCTTCATACGGCCTCCTGGTTGAGCTGAGCATCCTGAGAAACATGTAGGATTTTGTGTCTGACGTAACCGATCTGCTGATCAAACTCATCCCCCTGTTTCCATTGCTTGCGGTTATCGCGAACGGCGTGTTTGGCCGTCGGTACTCGCATGAGATGGCGCATCGTTTAGCTTGGGGGTCTGTTGGCCTGTCTTTCCTGTGTACCCTCGCGGTGTTCTCGGACGTCCTACGGACAGGCGCCTCACACGAGGTCGTCGTGTATCGATGGATTTTCGGGGGAGATTTAGCGATCAACCTCGCGTACTTGGTTGATCCGCTAACCTGTGCCTGGTTACTGGTTGTGACGGGCGTGGGCTTTCTGATTCATGTCTATTCTGTCGGGTATATGCACGGTGAAGATGGGTTTACCCGCTTCTTCACGTATATGAACCTGTTCATGGTCTCCATGCTGCTCTTGGTCATGGGGAACAACTATCTGGTGTTGTTTATTGGCTGGGAGGGTGTGGGGCTCTGTTCGTATCTCCTGATCGGCTACTACTACGATAAGATCTCTGCTGCGAAAGCCGCATCCAAAGCCTTTGTGGTGAATCGAATCGGGGACGCCGGTTTTCTCCTCGCCATCTTCCTGGTGTTCGTGAATTTCAAGACGCTGGACTATACAAAAGTCTTTGCTCAAGTTGGACAGCTGTCTCCGGAGATGGCCACGGCCATTGCGTTATGCCTGCTTGTCGGTGCGGTTGGGAAGTCTGCTCAGTTGCCGCTTCACACCTGGTTACCCGATGCCATGGAGGGGCCCACGCCAGTGAGTGCGCTCATTCATGCAGCAACGATGGTCACTGCCGGTGTTTACATGATTGTGCGAAATCATGTCATCTTTGATCTCTCGCCGTTCGCCATGTCTGTCGTGGCCATCGTGGGTGGCGGCACGGCCCTGTTTGCAGCTACGATTGGACTCGTACAGACCGACATCAAGCGTGTCTTGGCCTATTC
>JAOUGT010000100.1 GCA_029865485.1 Nitrospira sp. | reverse complement strand
TTGTAGAGCCGCTCAAACGCCTCGGCATGATCCTAGACTGGTTTGATCGGACCATCATCGATGGTGTTGTAAGAGGGGTGGGTCAGCTTGCAGATTGGGGTGCGTCCGGATCAACTTGGATTGAAAAGTACATTGTGTACGCGGGACTGAATGTCATCGGATATGGAAACCATCTCGCCGCCCGAGAGGGGCGAAAAATGCAGAGCGGTATGGTTCATCATTATGCAGCGATTATTGTTGCAGGGCTCTTTCTGCTCGCCCTGGTTGTTCAACTTGTCGTTCAAATGTAGGTCGTAGCCGAAACTAACGGTCACTATGCTCGAAGAGCTTACCGCTGTCTTCCCTATTCTGTCGTGTATTTTATTTCTGCCTGTGGTCGGAGCCATCGTCCTGTGGTTGATCGATGACGAGGACATGGTCCGAAGTTCCACGCTGACCATTGCCTTGGTGGAACTCGCCCTTTCGGTTTTTGTACTCCTTCGCTTTGTCCCTGAGTCTGCGGCCATGCAGTTTGCGGAGCGCGTGGAATGGATTCCCGCATTGGGGATCAGTTATCACCTGGCTGTTGATGGAATCAGCGTCTTGTTCGTCGGCCTGACGGCTTTTCTGAGCGTCCTGGTTGTGATCTATTCATGGGACACGATCCGACATCAGGTCAAACTGTACATGATGTGCCTCCTGGCGCTCGAAACGACGACCATGGGAGTCTTTTTGTCGTTGGACTTGATCCTGTTCTTCGTATTCTGGGAGCTGATGCTGATCCCCAGCTATTTCCTCATCAAGCTGTGGGGGGGAGGAGCCGACCGCCATTACGCTGCGCTGAAGTTTGTCATTTATACGCTCTTAGGGAGCGTGTTTATGCTCGTGGGAATTGCGCTGCTGGACATCAATTACCATCAATGGGCGTCGCTCCATCATAGTGATCATGCCTACTCGTTTGATCTGCTTGAGCTCCTGACGGTCCCGATTCCCATGAGCCAGCAGATTCTCATCTTTTGGCTCATGTTCCTTGGATTTGCGTTCAAGGCTCCGGTATTTCCATTTCACACCTGGTTGCCGGATGCGCTTTTAGAGGGTCCCATCGGGATGGCGGTTGTCCTGGCGGGTCTCAAGCTTGGGACCTTCGGCTTTATCCGTTTCAGTATTCCCCTGCTGCCGGACGCCTCGAAGAGTGACACCATCGTAACGGTCGTGGTGGTGCTGGGGCTGTGCGCGATTCTCTATGGCGCGTGGATGGCCCTAGTTCAACCGGATTTTAGGCGCTTACTTGCCTACAGCAGCGTCAGCCATCTTGGGTTTGTCGTCGTGGGGTTGTTTGCCCTGAATTATCAAGGTTTGCAAGGTAGCTTGCTGACGATGATCAATCTGGGGTTCAGTACTGCCGGCCTTTTCTTCATTGCCGGGTTTCTGTATTCCCGTCAGCAGACGACGGAATTGTCGGCTTTTGGAGGAATGGCCAAACAAGTGCCGCTGCTGGCGACCTTCTTTTTGATTATTGGGCTCGCTTCGATTGGATTGCCGGGCACCAACGGGTTTGTCGGTGAGTTTCTTATTCTGTTAGGTGCATTCGAAGCCAAATGGTGGGTGGGATCCATTGCCGTACTCGGCGTGATTTTTGGTGCGGCCTATTTCCTCTGGTATTACGAACGGTCGATGCTGGGTCCGCTCGGCAGCTCCGTTAAGAGCACCATGAGCGATTTGCAACTGCGGGAAATGGTTATTGCGGTGTCTCTGTCGATCATGATTCTCTGGATCGGACTCTATCCGTCCCCCTTCCTGCGAATCATGAACGGATCGGTTCAAGCCCTGGTTGATCGTCTGCACCACGATAAGACCGCCGCACTCGAACAGAGTATTACGGAAAGAAGGTAGTAGGTTTCGAAATGGGAGAGTACGCACTCCTTTATATTCTCTTCGCGCCGTTTGCGGGAGCGCTCGCGTTAATTTTTGTCTCCAATCGGCAACCCATGCTTGTGCGTGGGATTGCTGCGAGCGCAGCGTTTGTCTCGCTGGTTGCCTCGCTCTATATCTTTTATGGATACGATCCGGTCCAAGGCGGATTTCAGTTTGTCCAAAAGTTTGCTTGGTCGAGGGAATTAGGCATTGCATTGTATCTGGGGGTCGACGGCATCGGGACCCCGCTGGTGCTGGCCTCTTCTATCCTCCTGTTCGCCGGAATCTTCGTATCCTGGCACATCAAGGATCGGACCAAGGAGTTCTACATCTGGTTGCTGATCTTGGCAGCTGCCACCATCGGCGTATTCATGTCACTCGACCTGTTTTTCCTCTACTTCTTCTACGAGATGTCCGTTATCCCAATGTATTTGCTCTTGGGCATGTGGGGCAGTCATACCAAAAAATATCTGGAGATGACTGATCCCGAGGGATTGAAGCAGCGAGATTCTGTCGGGTTTATCTTCAACTTCGGGTCAAACAGCAAAGAGTACGCTGCGATGAAGCTGGTCCTGTTCCTTTCAGCCTTCGCCGTGGCAGCACTCATGGGCATCTTGCTCATCTATAAGTTTTCCGGACTGAACACCTTCGATATCTTAGTGCTTCGCGAGCAAGCCCAACTCATGAACATTCCGGTACTTGGGACGACGCTCGACAAGATTATCTGGGTGTTGGTGTTTTTTGGATTTGCATCGATCGCGCCCTTGTGGCCGTTGCACTCATGGTCTCCAGTGGGTCATGCGGCGGCACCGGCTGCGACGAGCATGTTGCACGCCGGCGTGCTTATGAAGCTCGGGCATTTTTCTATTATCCGTGTGGCCTTTGAAATCCTGCCAGAGACCACGAGAGAACTGATGCCGATTGCGGCGGTGCTCTGCATGTTCAGCATTATCTACGGCGGCTTCGTCGCGTTTTATGCGAAAGATACGAAGTATGTGATCGGGTATTCCAGTTCAAGCCACATGGGGTATGTGTTTCTGGGGATGGCAGCCTTGAACTACATCAGCCTAAGCGGAGCCGTCATCTATATGTTTGCGCATGCCATGGCAACCGGCATGCTCTTCGCAATGGCCGGATGGGTCTATGACCAAACGCACACGCGTGACATTCCGTCGCTCGGAGGGCTCTCGAATAAGATGCCGTTCGTTTCCGGCTGCTTTATTGTCGGGTGTATGGCTTCGATCGGCATGCCCGGCACGGTCAATTTCGTGGCCGAAATCATGATCGTCGTGGGCAGTTGGAACAAGTACCCCCTTCAAGTGATCGTGGCCATGCTCGGTATCGTGCTGACACTTGCGTACCTCTTCAAAATGATGCGTGGGTTGTTCTATGGACCGATGAATCAAAAGTACAGCCATGCGCATGACGCCGTCGCCACGGTGGATCGATTGCCGCTTTTGATGATGATCGCCATCAGCATCGGATTTGGTATTTTCCCCATGCACTTGTATGAGGTTGTCCGGTCAGGTGTGGACCCTTTGATTGCACGGATTACGCACGTGGTTCCGGTGGCGGACAATAGTGAAGGGTTAAAAAGAGTCCAGGATGATGCAACCGTCACGGAACATCCCGCTCTCCCAATGGTCTCACACCAGCCCATCACCCAAGTGTCTGAAGCTTCTCGAGGAGGACAAGAATGACCTTTGTGTTGAACCTGTCCTTCTCCGATCTACTCCTGTTGTTGCCGGAGATCTTCCTGACGTGCTGGCTCTGTGTGGTGATCACGGTTGACTTTGTCTCGCCCCAATTACCCAAAGATCGACTGGCCTATCTGAGTGTCGGAGGCTTGTTGGCGACCCTTGGTTGTTTGGCGTGGTTTGACGTGAATCAGGTGTCCGGGACGCTGTTCGGGGACATGTTTGTGCTCGATCGGATGGCGATCTTCTTCAAAATATTCATCCTCGGAGCGACGATCCTCGTCATTCTGGCGTCGATCGAGTATGTCGACCGGTTCACGCTGTTCCGCGGGGAATATTATGTGCTGGTCGTGATGTCGGCACTCGGCATGATGTTCATGGCGTCAGCCAACGATCTCTTGTCGGTGTTCGTTAGTCTGGAGTTCTCGACACTCGGATTTTACATCCTGGTGTCGTATTTGCGAGATGATTTGGCCTCGAATGAGGCCGGACTTAAGTTTTTCATCCTTGGCGTGTTTGCGGCGGGTCTCTTTGCCTATGGAATCAGTTTGGTGTATGGGGAAACGGGGAAACTCGTGTTCTCAGACATGACCTCCACGCAAGCGACCCCTGGTTTGATCATCGGGTTTCTTCTAATCTTTGCGGCTTTGGGATTTAAGATTGGGGCTGTCCCCTTCCACTCCTGGATTCCGGATACCTACCATGGGGCTCCTACACCGGTAACAGCTTTTTTGTCCATTGCTCCGAAGGGTGCGGCTCTGGCCATCTTGCTCCGGATTTTCCTTGTGGCGTTAGGGACCTTCAAGCCGACCTGGATTTACCTGCTCGTTGTGGTGTCCATTGTGTCGATGACCTACGGTAATATCGTGGCCATTGCCCAACGGAATATCAAACGGCTGCTGGCCTATTCCGGTATTGCGCAAATCGGGAATGTGCTCATCGGTCTTGCCGCCGGAACTAAGATGGGAAATGATGCGATTCTCTTCTATCTCCTGGCGTACCTCTTCGCAAACATTGGGGCTTTTGCGGTGGTCATTGCCGTAAGTCAGGCCATTGGAAGGGATGAGATCGAAGACTACCGTGGATTAGGGCGCCGGTCGCCATTTCTTGCCTTTTCGATGTTGCTGTTTCTCCTGTCCCTCGCCGGAGTTCCTCCACTTGCCGGGTTTATTGGGAAACTCTACATCTTTATTGCGGCAATCAAAGAGGGGCTCTATACGTTGATCACCGTCGGGCTGATCAATATCGTTATTTCGATGTACTACTACCTGATCGTGGTCAAGCAGATGTATATCAATGAACCCATTGATCCGTCTCCCATTTCGATCTCCGGGCCCATGAAGGCGGTTATTTATGTCGGTCTCGCTGGGACGCTCGTGATCGGAATTTACCCACAACCGTTTACAGATTGGGTGGTGGCTGCGACGCTAAAGTTTGCGAATTTTGTGGCCCCTGCCGCGACGGTCACGCCTCCGAGTCTCTTGATCGGCAGTTAGGTTTCTGCTTTGCCCTCCGCGCAGTTCTGCTACAATTCAGTTTGATAAGCGAAGTTTCTGGTATCTCTGCTAGGCAACCAGAGAGTGATCGGTGTGTGTGGTGCAGGTCGTCCAGATCTATGGAATCAGCCACCAACCATCAGGCCCAAGTTCCCCCTCTGCACGGTGACGTGGATAAACTTCCAAGTGGTTCGAGGCCCGCGATAGCTGCTTCCGCCCAGCCTATCCTCAGGTGGTTTCAGGCTCAGACAATCGAACAACGGGTTCTGGCGGGGTTCAGTCTTGTGTTTGTCGGGATTCTCATTATTAGTGCGATGTCGTATCACAATACCAGCGATCTTCTCCGGAACAGTGGACTCGATGGTCGAAGTCACGAGTTGATCCTATTGCTCGGCAACATTGATGCGGCAATGGGGGAGGCTGAGGGTTCACACCGGCGATATCTTGTGACGGGTGAGCAGACCTATCTCGATGCGTATACGCGGGTGATCGCTCAGAAACCAACCTTCACGACTTTGCTCAAGGATTTGACGCAGGATTCGCCTGAACAAGAGCGACGCGCGGCCGAACTCGATCGATTGATGGAACGTCAGGTGAGTGTCGAGTCGAAGGCGAATGCTCAAGTCAAGGAACGCGGCCTTCACTCCGTCAGGAAAATGGCCCTAGAGGGCGCTGGAAGGCATGAGCTCGACGGGATTCACCAGATTATTAGTGAGATGGATGTGTACGAACGACAGGCCGTGACCCGACGGGTCATCGCATCCGCAACAGGTACACGCTATACGATCCTGCTGTTAGCTGTGGGTGCCGTATTACAGCTGGTGTTGCTGGCGTCGGTCTACTACCTGATTCGCCATGACGTGACCGAGCGACGTCGCGTGGCCGGTGAGCTCCAGCGTCGAGGCGAGTTGCTTGAGGCGGCCAACAAGGAGCTGGAGGCGTTTAGTTATTCGGTGTCTCATGATCTTCGCGCGCCGTTGCGACACATTGACGGCTATGCCGCGCTGTTGCGGAAGGCGGTTGATCAGTCGTTGAATGAGAAGGCTGCGCGCTATTTGCAAACGATTTCGGATGCGGCGAAGCAGATGGGACAGCTGATCGATGATCTGCTGGTGTTTTCTCGTATGGGCCGCCAAGAAATGCTGCAAGCGACTGTGAACATGGATCAGCTGATCCAGAGTATTCTGTCCGATCTGCGACTTGACCTGCAGGGGCGTCACGTGTCGTGGACTATTGACTCATTACCAGAGGTGAAGGGCGATCCTGCTATGCTCCGGCAGGTCTTTATGAATTTACTCACCAATGCCCTGAAGTTTACAAGTACCAAAGCAACAGCCTCCATTGAGGTGGGAGTGGAATCTCTGAGTTCTGGCGAGGCCGTCTTGTATATCCGGGACAACGGTGTGGGGTTCGATATGCAGTACGCTCCGAAACTGTTTGGCGTATTTCAGAGACTGCACCGGGCTGACGAGTTTGAAGGAACAGGGATCGGACTTGCCAATGTTCGTCGGATCGTTCATCGTCATGGAGGTCGGACGTGGGCCGACGCGGTGCCGGATAAGGGAGCTACGTTCTATGTTGCATTGCCCAGGGGGGAGACTCAACTATGACATTAGCCAAGCCGATTGTGCTCGCTGAAGATAATCCACGCGATGCGGAACTTGCCCTGGCTGCCATGGAGGAAGAGCATATATCTGATAAAGTGGTTTTGTGTCACGATGGTGCCGAAGTGTTGGACTATTTATACTGTCGAGGACAATACAAGACTCGGTTGCAAGGCAATCCCGCGGTGGTGTTCCTTGACCTCAAGATGCCGAAGGTCAACGGGCTCGAAGTTCTGCGCACGATCAAAGCCGACGACAAGTTACGGGCTATCCCCGTTGTGATGTTAACGTCGTCTCGGGAGGAGCGAGACTTAACGGAGAGTTATACCCTTGGTGCGAATGCGTATGTCGTGAAGCCCGTGGAGTTTCATCAGTTTTTGTCGGCAGTCAAGGAGTTAGGGGTGTTTTGGGGTGTGATTAATGAACCACCTCCGGAACAAGTCTGGTCCGCTCAGTGATCCGTCCATGAAGACACCGCTACGAATAGTCCATCTTGAACCCAGCAGGGAAGACAGTGAACGTCTTGGCATGGTATTGACGAACGGTGGAATTGCTTGTGTCATTCACCGTGTGGAGACGCTACAGGCCTTTGCTGCGGGGCTCAGCGAATATCAGGCAAATCTTATCGTGGCCGAGTTCAGCGCACCTGGATGTGATGGGAATATGGCCTTCGCCTCCGCACAGAAGGTGGCTTCTCATGTGCCCTTCATCGTGGTGTCCCAGTCCATCAACGAGCCGCAGATCACGGAACTCTTGCAGCGTGGGGTGACGGATGTCATTCCCAAAAGTGCACTGGGACGCGTGATTCCTGCCGTGCAGCGGATTCTGAAGGAGCAACGAGAGCGGGATGCACGAAGAGAGGCGGAGGAAGCCCTTCTCCAGTATCAAGTGCAATTGCGCCATATTCAGAAACTAGAAGCCGTTGGTCGGCTGGCCGGAGGACTGGCTCACGATTTTAATAATCTGCTGACTGTGATTCTGGGGCATAGTCAGGTGGTACTCAACGAGATCGATGAGGTTCATCCGCTGCGACCTCAAATCCAGGAAATGCACAAGGCCGGCGAGCGTGCGAGGGTGCTCATTCGCCAATTGCTGATGTTCAGTCGAAAACGCCCGTCTGAGGCCAAGGTCATCAGCCTCAACGCTCTCCTCAATGATTTCGAATCCATGCTTCAGCGAGTCATTGGAGAGGATATCCGATTAGCTGTGACATTATGTGAGGATGACCTCCGCATCAAGGCGGATCCTGCGTCGGTCGAGCAGATCGTCATGAATCTTGTGGTGAACGCAAGGGATGCCATGCCGAAGGGGGGCAGGTTGACGCTCGACTTGCAATCAACCCATCGTGACGGAGCTCCCTTGTATCACGTGACGGATTGTCCGCCCGGCGAGTATGTGAAATTGTCCGTATCCGATACGGGTTGTGGGATGTCGCCTGAGGTGCAAGCGCAAATGTTCAAGCCATTTTTTACGACAAAGGATGAGGAGAAGGGAACAGGTCTGGGGCTGTCGACTGTCTTCGACATTGTGACGCAGAGTCGCGGTGGACTGGACGTGACCACTACGATGGGGGAAGGGACACGTTTTGATGTGTATTTACCACGTGTCATGACGGCGCTCGGTGAATCAACCGGAGAGCCTTCCGTTGGGAAGCCGCTGAGAGGGCACGAAACGATTCTCTTGGTTGAAGATGACGAAGCGGTGCGACAGTTGTGTCGGGAAGAGCTGCACAAATTGGGATATCGAATTATTGAGGCGAGAAACGGTATCGAAGCCTGTCTGGTCGCTACTCCGCACATGGGGAAGCTCCAATTATTGCTGACCGATATCGTGATGCCGGGTATGAGCGGGACCGAGCTTGCTCGGCATCTTCGTGTCATCAACCCGGAACTACAGATTCTCTTTATTTCAGGGTATGAGGACGATATCGGCATCGGGGCTGGCGATACGCAGGTAGCCTATTTGGAGAAACCCTTCACCACGGAGATCTTGATAGGGACGGTGCGGTACCTGCTCGACCAGGCATCGAAGGGTCAGAGACAACAAGGTCCACTGCCGGAAGGAGTGGGGCAGTCCCAGACGATCAGTCCATCCTGATGCCTATGTGGCAGACCTGCTCCTGGTCAGGGTTGCTTATCAGGTGATCCCATGAACAGCAGCTGTCAGTGGCGATATCGGGTCGTGCAATGGGTCGGATTCACGGTCACGGCTCTGTGTATGCTGCCAGGAGTGTCTCTTGGCCAGCATATTTCCTGGGAACGCCTTTCCGAGGGCATCATGGTTTCCGTGTGGAAGCCTACCCATTCCTGCCCCACACTACCAACAATGTTGGTAGTTGATCTGGATCCGGAGCGGACGAGATTTTCTGTTCACCATTATGCTCAGGAAGGATTCACACAGCCGCCCAAGATTGGGGAGTGGCAACATCGAACAGGCCATCAGCTCCTGTTCAATGCAGGGCTATTTCGTGAAAATTTCACGTATCTCGGCCTTCTCTACCAAGCCGGTCGTTCTGTGGGAGGTCGCCGGCATCGTGTGTGGAAAGGGGTGTTTGTGGCAGAGCCCACTATTACGGGTATGAAGAAAGCGCGGGTGCTCGACTTGGCATCTGACACGTTTGATGAGCATCAGCCTCTGTACGGAGAAGCAGCACAAGCGCTGATGCTGCTCGATCAATCCGGTAAGATCCGTGTCAGTGACTCAGGAAAGCACGCGTACCAAACGATCGTTGCTGAAACTGAAAGGGGACATATTCTGGTCTTTAAAAGTTTAGGCGTCGTTCCGCTTTATGACATCGGCCGTTGCTTCAAGGAGACGCTCCCCACTGTTCGTCGAGCCATGGCGATGGATGGAGGGTCATCATCCGATCTGCGCATTGTGGAATCATTGTGGGAGAAGGATCTGCATAGTCAGGAAGGAGATTCATGGAAGAGTTTGTTCAGCGGCAGCATGAGTTTTCATATTCCGCTTCCCGCCGTGATTGGGGTGAGTCCCAGATGACCAACGTCCGATTGTGGCCCATGGCTCTTACGGTCTCTCTCCTACTGGGAGGGTGTGCCGATGGAGCGAAGATTGTGCAGGAACATGATATGGGTGGGGTCGTTATCTATCCGTTCAAGGAGGGGCAGGGACCCATGCTGTCTTCGTTTCGAAAAGAGGGCCTCGATTTGATGAAGGAGAAGTGTCAAGGCCGGTCATACTCCATTGTGCGGGAGGGTGAAGCGAAGGGACGAACTCGCGTGGTCAGTCCACTGGATGGGGCCCAAGAGCTGGTTGAGGAACGTCGCTGGGGGATCCAGTTTGAGTGCAAATGAACGGGCGACAGCCGCGCCTAGGATCCTCGCCTTAAGGGGGTTACTTCGTAACGCCCATGAGATCCTGAATGGTTAAGAGACTCATGAGGTGAACATTTTCCTTCTCTATGCGTGCCTTTCCATCCTGTTCTTGGCGATCAACAATCACTAACGCATGGTCCACCTGAAGTCCTGCTTCCCGTGCGACGCCGATTGCTTTGAGCAGTGACCCACCACTAGTGAGGACATCGTCCACGATCAGTGCTCGGTCGCCGTGGCGAATGCTACCCTCGATCAACTTTCCTAACCCATGATCTTTGGCTTGTTTGCGGACGACGAATGTTCGCCAAAGGTGGGGAGGGGAAGCGGTACAGGTGAAATCGGAAATGGTCAGGGCGATGGGGATAGCTCCGAGCTCAAGACCACCTATACAATCAAATTCGAGGTGGAGGAGTGCTTCATAAGCCAGCTGGGCAACCAGCCGACGAGCCTCCGGATGTGCCATGAGCGTGCGACAGTCGACGTAGAATGGACTAGTCTCACCGGATGCGAGCTTGAAGCCCTTGCCGCGGTCCCACTTAAAGGACCCGGTGTCGTGGAACGCTTTGGCCAGTTGTTCTCGAAGAGTCACGACGAGGTCTCCCCATTAAAAGATGTGATCGACAGTGGCATTGTACACTGACTGGCCAATCGCAGATAGGCCCTTTTATGCAGTCTCTTGAGTGGGGGAACGGGAGAGTCGTTGTCCCAGTGTTGTCCTGCGATAGCCGTTGCATGCGGAGGGGGCGTGGTAATGAGTTGCCCAGCGCTCAATACCTTCCCTCAGCGCGAAGTCCGAATGCCAGTTCATTGTGATCAAGGGACCGGTGATGTCAGTGGACCGTGAACGCACCAGACAGGGTAGGTATAAATATGAAGAAAGCTGAGCACGTTTCCAAGGAAGGCGTCAACGTATTTGGCGTAGGATGGCTGATTGCCTTCGGGAACGACCGTCCAATAGGATGTCGGTTGGATGTTCCGGAAAGGATGGCCTGGTGGGATATTGGGGATCGGAGAGTCTACAGCGGGTCCCACCAAGCTGCGCATTTCAGTCGGAGCTGGTAGCCGCCAGCCTCGTTGGCCTCCAGTGGCTCTTTTTGCGCAGGTGACACGAGCTTCATTCCAGGTGACGGTCGTGGCTTGTGGTGCGATCTCCCATATGAGACTGGTGTCTTTGTCCAACACCGCTTCATTATGAAAATCTGACAAGATCATGAAGCGGTCTGTTGAGGGATGTGCTTCCTGCCAGTTTTTAATGATATCCGCGATCAGCGCCTCCTTCTGGCCGGTTGGCCCTGTAAGGAACTGGAACCCCGCAATACCAAGCCCGATGACGAGGAGCACTAGGAGCAATCTTGCTGCAGGCTTTGGTAGCCCTGTGTTCGTCTGCGGGTTGAGAGGATGTTCTATGGCCATAGGACACATGTTACGGTATGCCATCTGCAGGATCAACGATGACTCCTCGTGCGGTGATCGCCTGCTACTTCCGGCTGAACTTTCCTTGATTACATGAGGAAGTGAACGGCATGGGCCTCGATAACGAAGTAAGAGCTGTTGTGGAAGGCTTGTTTAAGGGAGATCGTAAGACATCCTGTGGTGTAATAGATGAGCCTCGTGATCGTATAACAAACTGATAGTATTAATAAAAATAGGAAACTGTAATCCCGCAGATAGTATTGAAATGATATCTTGGATGCGTGTAAAATGAAACACAACTAGATAGAGTCGCAAGTGGGTGGGTACTACGATCTTGACGCAGTAGTGCCAGGTCCCAATTTTAGAGTGAGAATTTATTTCTTCGCAAGGAGGGACATATCATGGCAGCATCAAGCGGGCAAGGGTATGACGTCTCGCAGTGGTACGATTCAAAGCCGGTGAAGATCGGCTGGTTTGCGATGTTGGCGATCGGGGTGTTTTGGGTGCTGTACCAGCGGACCTTCGGGTATTCGCATGGGCTGGATTCGATGA
>JAOUGT010000220.1 GCA_029865485.1 Nitrospira sp. | reverse complement strand
GGATGGCCAAACATGGCGCCCAAGTGGAACAACTTCTTGGTCTGGATTTCTTTGAAGTGGGAACCCATGGTGAAGTGCATGCTCACCTTCCCATGCACGATGCCGACGAACAACGCGCAGAGATCCTAGGCCCCGTCACAGCGCTGCAGGAGCGTTATGGTCACGAAGCCACACTCTTTCGCCCGCCGTACGGAGAATACAATGACCTGACAGTCGCCGTGGTCAAGCTGCTCGGCCTGCAGTTTATCCAATGGAATATTGAATCAGGTGATCCAGATCCAACCCTATCTGCAGAGCAAATTCTGGCCAGAGTCGCCAAGCGCACAAAGCCCGGCAGCATCATTGTCTTTCACGCCAATGGCAAGGGGAAGCAGACACGACAGGTGATCGAGCAGCTCACACGTGAGATTCTCCCGTCCAAGAAACTTCGACCGATGACCGTGAGTGAGCTACTGGACTGCAAATCCACGACTCCATGACAACCTCGACCATCAGAACCATGGTGCCGGATGATCGGAAGGCGATTATCCAATTATTGAGTGATTCTGAACCCTGGAACACTCTTGGATATGGCGCAGATGATTGGAGCCGTATCTTCTGTCCAATCCCCCAAGGACGAGACTGCTATGTCTCGGAACTAGAAGGACAAGTGGCAGGCATTGCTATCGTGAAACAGAAGTTTCTCCTGGGCGACTATCTCGAGCTCTTGGGGGTGGCCGTATGGGCCCGACAGAAGGGAGTCGGAGGTCAGCTCTTAAAGCATATCGAAGACCTCGTTTTTCAGAGAACCAAGAACCTCTTTGCCTGTGTGTCGGATTTCAATGAACCAGCCAGGGCTTTCTACAACCGGCAAGGCTATCAAGAAATCGGCCCCATGCCCAACTTTCTGATCCCTGGGAGCGCGGAGATACTCCTCCGCAAGACAGTAGGACCGGCCAGAAAGAGCTGAGGGCTTGTGGAAAACGGCGCAAGAACACCTTCGCAATTTCTAGTCCTTGCCAATCGGTATCCGCTGTCTGCTATAAGTTCTTCTCATGAAGGTTAAGAAACTGCTCCATACCCGTATGCGCGTCAGTAATCTGGACGAGACCATCCAGTTTTATACAACTGTGTTGGGGCTTGAAGTGATCGAGAGAAAAACTTCGCCACGAGGTTCTCATCTCGCGTTCTTGAAGGTCCCCAATAGCGACGAACTGATCGAACTGACCAGCTTTCCCCCAAGCGGACCGGTGAAGGTCCAGGAAGATCTCGTTCATCTGGCCTTTCAGGTGGAGAACCTTGACGAAACCATCACCTCGCTGACGGCTATGGGAGTAAAGATCACGGATGCTCCGACGAAGACGTCTTCCGGCAGCCGGTTCATCTTCATTGATGCCCCTGATGGCTATGAGATTGAGCTGATTGAACGACCGGTTGACGCGAAGATTGTTTGACTGTCGTGAAGCGTCGCTTGTTCCTTCAATCCCGGGTTCAAAGTTTCATCTTCAACGTTTCCCCTTGTGAGAAAATCCAAAACCTGAAACATGAAACTTGAAACCGCCGACCGATATATTTCACATTTCACGACCAACAAGATACGGAGGATAAGAATGAAGAACGGGTTTTTCCGCGGACACGGATTGGGCAACGATTATGTCGTGATGGATCCCAAAGAACTGACGTTCAAATTGACGCCGAAGACTATCAAAGCCATCTGTGACCGCAACTGGGGACTGGGCAGCGACGGGATTCTGGCCTTGGTTCCCTCAAGGAAAGCCGACTTCGGGTTGCGCATTTTCAACCCGGACGGGAGTGAGGCGGAAAAGTCAGGGAATGGGCTGCGCATTTTCGCCCGATACCTCCATGCGACCGGGAAGACTAAGAAAAAGCATTTCACCGTCGACACAAAAGGCGGAGTGGTCACAATTACCTTGCACGTGGATCGCCATGGCGATGCCAGCGCGGCAACGGTTGAAATGGGCCAAGCCACCTTCAACCCGACAGCCCTTCCTTGTACGCTCGATGTGCCGGAGCTGGTTCAGCAAACGATTGAGGCGGCGGGGGCAAATTGGACATTCACCGGTGTCAGCGTTGGAAATCCCCATTGCGTTGTCTTCAAACCAACTGGACAGTCTTGGACACGTGAGGAACTCTTGACGCTTGGACCAGTCCTGGAAAACCACAAGCTGTTCCCCAAACGAACCAATGTGCAACTTGCCGTCCCCACCGGCCCCAAGGAAATCTTCATCCTGATTTGGGAACGTGGGGCTGGAGAGACACAGGCCTCCGGTTCATCGTCTTGTGCCGCAGCGAGTGCAGCCGTACGCCTCGGGCTGGTGACGAGCCCCGTAACGGTGAAGATGCCGGGAGGCACGCTGAATATCGAGGTCGATCCGAACTTCGGCCTCACCATGAACGGGCCGGTGGCTGAAGTGGCACGAGGAGCCTTAAGTCAGTCGTTTGTACGAGGATTACGCTAGAAAGTCATTGGTCAGCGGTCATTGGTCATTCGAAACCAGATGGCTACGGCAAGAACATTCCAGGACCTTGCAGTATGGAAGCTTGGCAGATCACTCCGCAGGAAGCTCTATGAGCTCGCTAAAACCTTACCGACAGATGAGCGCTACAATCTTGCCGGTCAAATCAAAGCGGCAGCCATCTCCCTTACAGCAAACATCGCAGAGGGCTTCGGACGGTTTCACTACAAAGAGAATGTGCAGTTCTGTCGAATCGCTCGCGGTTCTGCCTGCGAGATTCAGGACCATCTGCTAACATGTCTTGATGAACGGTATATTACACCAACAGTGCACCAAGAATTAGACCGGAAACTGACAACTTTTTTACGAACACTTAACGCCTATATCAAAGCGATAGGCCCTCCGAAGACATTCCCCGATCTCAAATAGCCTCATTGCCTATCGAGTTGTACAATGGAAGCATGTTCTCTTCTTTCACTGCCGTTGGCCATTGACCAATGACTGTTGACTTCCACTCCAAGCTCGCACACCTCCCCGATCAACCTGGCGTCTACTTATTCAAGAACGAACAGCGGGAGATCATTTACATCGGAAAAGCTGCCATACTGGCCGACCGGGTTCGATCGTATTTTCAGAAAAGTGCCGACCATAGCCCGAAGACCAGCCTTCTCGTCAAACAGGTGGCTGATCTCGAAACGATGGTCACCCGATCGGAGCTCGAAGCCCTGATTCTCGAGAGCAATCTCGTCAAGCGCCACAAACCTCGCTTCAACGTTGTTCTGCGGGACGACAAGCAGTACCCCTATGTGCGGCTGCCGATCAAAGACGATTTCCCGCGTCTGTCGATCGTGCGCCGTGTGCAAAAAGACGGGGCGCTCTACTACGGCCCCTATACCCCGGCGAACGCCCTGCGAGAGACCCTCAAGGTCATCAAACACGTGTTTCCACTCGCGACCTGTACGATCGATATCGACGGAACGGCCGATCGCGCCTGCATCGAGTTTGAAATCAAACGGTGCATGGCGCCCTGTACCGGGAATCAGTCGAAAGCCGACTATCATCAGGTCGTCAAACAGGTCCGTCAGTTTCTGGAAGGCCGCGACCGTGAATTACTCGACGATCTCCGTGCGCGCATGCAGGCCGCCGCCGAACGGGAGGAATTCGAGGAAGCCGCACGACTCCGAGATCGCCTCTTTAAGATCGAGCGGATGCTGGAAAAGCAACGGATCACGCAAACCGCCGCCGCCGATCAAGATGTGATCGGGTTATCCCGTCAGGGCGCGGCCGTCGATCTCCAGATTCTGTTCGTGCGGGGCGGCTTACTGATCGGGCGGAAAGATTTCTTTTGGCCCCAGTCGGCTGAGGCCTCGGACGAGGAGCTGGTGCGCTCCGCCATTGAACAATTCTATAACAAGGATGGGCAACCGCCGAGAGAACTCCTCGTCCCGACCGACCTCGAAGACGCCGCACTGCTTCAACAATGGCTCTCCGAGAAGCGCGGCGAATCGGTTCGAGTCTGTTCGCCCGAGCGAGGCGCGAAGCATCAATTGGTCCTCCTGGCTGAGGAAAATGCGGCTGCGGCAGTCGCCAATCACTTGCGTGACGAAGAACTTGATCGGCAAGCCGGTGAGGAACTGAAACGACTCCTGCGACTGGATATGGCCCCACGCCGGATTGAAGGGTTTGATATTTCGAATACGATGGGCAACCAATCTGTGGCGTCGATGGTCGTTTGGGAAGACGGGCAAATGAAGAAAGCCGACTATCGTCGGTTCAAGATTCAAACCGTCGTGGGCGCCAACGACTTCGCCAGTATGAAGGAAGTGGTCACGCGTCGCTATGGGCGGGAAGAGGACTTGGCTCAGCCGGATCTGATTCTGATCGACGGCGGGTTAGGGCAACTGGCTGCCGCGCTGGATGGGCTCAAGACAGTCGGGCAAGAGAGGCTCCCGATCCTTGGACTCGCTAAGGCCCGTGGCGACAAGGAGGAGCGCGTCTTTCTCGCGGGCAGAAAAAACCCGATCGCGCTCAAGCCGCAATCTCCCTCCACCCACCTGCTCCAGCACATTCGCGATGAAGCCCATCGGTTTGCGATTACGTTTCACCGAAAGCTGCGCGGCAAAGCGCTAGTCAGCTCCAAGCTTGATCAGGTTATCGGAATTGGCGCAATTCGTCGGAATCAGCTCTTGGAGCGGTTCGGCAGCCTCGACAAGCTGGTTTCGGTCAGCGACGAAGCCCTACAGGAAGCCGGACTCAATGCAGAGACCATTTTGAATCTCCGTCGGGCACTTGGGAAATAGCATCCATCGTCCTCGATTCGCAGCCTAAAATAAACACCGAAAACTGAACGTTCCCAGATGTACGAAGGCATGGTACGTCCCGTCCACTGTCGGATTTCGGTTGCCGGCCACCGTGCGAGATTCGTAGAACCACTCCTGATAGGCAAGATCGAGCCCGATGCCTTTCGGCCACAAAGCACTTTCTCCACTACAGGGGATGATACCCAGGAAACGACCATGCCCCGTACACAACAATCCCACTCCAAGGGATAACGTATGAGCGGGTAACGAATAGATCCCGGGATTGAAGGTCCTATCGGGAACGGGATCTCCCGTGTACGTATACCCGGAGCGAGCTGCGATCTCCCATTGCGGCAACCAGTGTGGGTTGAGCCACTTATATTCGGTTCCAATGGCAATCACCGGAACGTTCTTCCACTGTTGCGGTTGGGGGATTGTTCCACCATTTGACAATCGGACATCGAGATTTCTATTTGAACTCCATCCGACATACTCGACATCGACTTCGACCTTCCATTCTC
>JAOUGT010000219.1 GCA_029865485.1 Nitrospira sp. | reverse complement strand
GATATCTTCCACAGTCTGTGCATCGAGCACGAACACAGGGATCTTCAGCTGCTCGAGTTTCGCCTGGAGGTCAGGACGGAGAAAGTCTTTGGGTGCCAATACCATGTCCGACCGCAAGGCGATGATCGTTTCCACATTGGGATTCGCATAGCCGACCTTGGCTCTTGATCGCGCCACGGCCGGGTAGTCACAAAACTCTGTGACCCCGACGATCTGCTCGTCCAAGCCCAGTGCAAACAGCATCTCCGTGATACTCGGCGCCAGCGATACTACCCGAGCCGGCGGTTTGGCGAGATAGAGCCGGCGCCCGGCATCATCGACAAACGCCCGGGAGGAAACATGGGCCATAAACGGCATGCCCGTGAGAATACCCCGCTGTCGCTGCTTCATCTCACTACCATCTCCTTCACCACATTCGGCTGGCTGAGCAACAACCGTCATCAGACTAGCCAGAAGCCAAGCCGTGAAAATCAGATGACGTGGTCCCCATTGGGTCACAATAAAAAATCCCCAAGGCCTGACCAGACCTTGAGGATTGCACCCGCTTCTTCATCCTCACCCGTTCCCCAGCCTCGAGGGAACAACGGTCATGTCTCCGAGCAGGTCTTCTGGCTCATGGTTCACCCTACTCCCCGTACCTTCCCATCTGAAGCGTAAGCGGTAAAACGTGAAACGTAAAAGAACTGAAGACTTCCCTTCCGTCTTACGTGTAACCTTTCACTATTCACGCCTCATGACAGTGGCTGTTCCGAGTTTCGTCCCCATTTACAGCGGCGGGACCGCGAGGGCTTCAACCCTCTTCCCTTGCTCGAAGGGTCGTACGGTGAGCACAATAGGAGAGGGGTAGAGAAGTTGTCAAGATCGACAAGATAGCTCCTCCAGCCCTCGATGTATGATGCAGAAGAATCAGATGCTTGTGAGCGTTCAGCTTGCTATGGTAGTATCTCGCAGTTGAACGGGATTTCACTTCAGGGAGAAGGAGTACCATCGTGGCGCTTATGTGTGAACTGTGCCTTAAGAAGCCGGTATCTGGAAACAATGTCAGCCATGCGAACAATAAGACCCGGCGTGTGTTCAATCCGAATATTCAAACCGTGCGTGCGGTCGTCGGCAAGAGCCACAAGAGGATCCGCGTCTGCACTCGCTGCCTGCGTTCGGGATTAGTCAAGAAAGCCGTCTAGTTCTTTCCTAACGGTTCAGGTACGCTCCACAGAATCCGGCCTCCTCGCTCGACCAACTTGATGACTAATGGATCGTCAGGCGAAAGAGTGAGGGTCCGGTTTCCGTCTTTGCTCCGAAGCACAAGTCCCACTTCGCCCTTCGCGTCCAGGCCAAGACCGGCTCGTGCCTTGCCTTTCGCATCCAGCAAGAGAAACTCTTCTGCATTGACCCCATTAGGACTTTGGGCTTCAACCGACTTAGGGACAAGCCACTGAACGCTGAGCGCCCCACCAAGAACTCCCCCAAGAAACGCTGCCGTACAAAGCAGAAGCAGGTGCTTGTGCATCACGATTCATCCTTTCGTCAAGTCCGAAGAACAATAGCGAAGCCGTAGCGAATCCTATGGGAGATGCCAGCGAACGGCAACCCTTCGGTAGGATTTTAGACGAAGCGATGGTCAGATAAGGCATGGGAAGAACCGGATGATGGGATTGGAACAACACTCTATCGCCGGATCGGCCCTGAAGATTGGTTTGGAGCGGGCGATGGGATTTGAACCCACGACAACTTGCTTGGGAAGCAAGGACTCTACCACTGAGCTACGCCCGCTCACTGGAGATCTTATACAGGAACATCGGCTGGGTGTCCAGCCGTCGACTGGAATCGGATGGATGGCCTGGCAGCGGGTCGGTCAAGCCAGTTGAAGCCTTATCTGGAAATCTTAACTGGGAGAACGAGGATGCCTTCGGCTTGAGCAGCCTTGCGTAGACTTCTATCAAGCGTGGCAAGAGGAAGCCCCAGACGCATCGCCAATTCAAGATATGCGGCATCGTAGCTGCTCAGATGGTGCCTTCGCCCTAACGCAAGCGTGGTCGTCGTGGCGTGGTGTTCCGTATGAACATCCGATTCGATGGCAAGCTTACTCAGCAAATTGAGAAATAGCGTAGTGTCAGCCGGTGTCTTCTTCTTCAAACGTTCGGCACCGAGCAGCACATTGCCGACTTCAAGAACCCAATGTTGGGGCACAACAGCTTTTTCAGGCCCAAACAGTTTTCCGAGCAACCCATCCGTATCCTCGGTCGATTCATGATCAAACAACCACGTTATTGTAACGGAACAATCAAGGACGAAGTTCATCGTCGCCCAACGTTCTTCAATTTGAGAATATCATCGGTGGTCAATTTGACACGATGCTTAGCGCGCAATACTCGAATACCTTCAATCGCTTCGATAGCGTCTTCCCGACTCCGTCGTTTCGCAGGCACCAACTTAGCGACGGCTTCATCATGGCGTGTGATTGTGATTTCCTCCCCCTGCGCAACTCGGCCGATCAATTCAGAAAGCTTGTTCTTCGCCTCAGCAAGTCCCACTGTAGTAATAGCCATTGTCTCCCCCTCTCATTCTCTCACACCATATAGTCAGGCTAGACAATGGCTAGATTAACATGGCGCCGAGCATGCCGCAATCAACAGTATCAGACAATGCATTTCCTTTTCGTGAATGCCCGCAGGATGGCGATTTCCAAACAGTGGGGTGTCACGGCACCGGAATAGGCCACGTCCGTCATGTCGGCGCCGGTCGGTTCAGCCCGGGCCGCCTACTTGGAAGGTTGAGGCAAGGGGAACACGTCTGCCGCCACCGTGCTCTTTCTCGGCTGGCGATGCTTGGATGCAGCGTCGTACGCCACCAGGAGTGAGCGGACTGTTCCCCCATCCGGTGAGAAGAGCGTCATGCCTTCGGCATGGTCGACACCTTGGCCACAAGGCACATCCAGCACCCGTTCCAACTCGCTCGCCGGAACTACACGCTCCCCGTTTGGATCGGTACCATTCGGCCACCGGAAAATGGTCACCGGGCCGTCGAGATCCATGGTCGGCCCCGCCAGGATCAGGAGATCAGAGCCCTGTACACACAGATCACGAATCCCGAGGCCACCCAGGTGAAGAAAATGTTTTCGATACAGGCGGTCATTCGGCCCAATAGACTTTAGCCTCAGAAGAGATGGCGTCTCGTTGTCCTTCTTGAGTTCCACTTCGAGAATCACAGCCCAGCCACGCAAGACTGGCCCGCGGAGACCCAGGAAGAGCCGGTCGCCTGCCACCGCCAATCCTTCAATATCGAACCCATTGTCCTTGCCTGGAATCCCGAGGAAGGCGCCGAGATGCTCATCCTCCCTGAGGGCCTTCGTCAAGTCATTCCCCTTATGGTTCCCATGCAGTTGGGCCGCGGTCCGTTCCTTCCCGTTCCGCTGGTCTTTCTTCGTCAGGGCGTACGTCCCGTCTCGTTCCACTAGAGGGATGCGAGCCAGGAGATATCGGTTCCCATCAGGGCGCACCTCTGCGAGCTGCTCCTGGGCCTGCTTGGCTCCATCCTTCAGTTTCGGCTTTGTGCGCTTCAGGCTGTGTGAGCCCACCAGCCAGAGGTAGCCGTCATGGTAGTCCAGCCCTTCCACATCGACCTCCTCCGGATTCGCACGAGTACGAGGTGGGACTGGCAGGAGAAGGTAGTCATGGAGGGAGAATTGCTGGTGATGGCCATATCGGTAGGAGCCGGTCTTCCCGTCCGCGACCAGCGACAGCCGTTCCAGGCTGATAGTTTCGTCATTGGCGACCCAGAGCGTCTCCCCGATCTGGAGAGCCACGGACAGCCCGTCTCTCAGCGATTTGTCCTGACCGACGGCATGGAGGTCAGGATCGAGTTCCAGGAGGACAACACTCGTTCCATTCATGACGACACCCTCCCTGGTTCATGCGCGTAGTGGGGCGATTTGATGCTATGACGTTCTCCGGAAAAGACAGGCCGCCATTCAGCATTGCGTAGTGGCAAGGTCTAACTGCATCCCGCTTGTGTCTTCGCCACAGAATTGGCAACCACCCCCTGGGCTCCAGCTGCTTGAGACACCGGCGCCGGCAGTACTTCTGAAGGGGGCAGCGGACTTACACAATTTCTTTCAGATACGCTGAAGCCGCAAACCCATCAATTAGGCCGTCACCTTCAACATCAACGCTGGACCATTGTTCATTCTTTCACGTGATTCACGACTGAATAGCGATCGGGCAACTGAAGTTTGTCCAGAATATTATGAACATGGTTTTTGACCGTGGACACCTCAACATGAAGTCTGGCCGCAATTTCCTTATTGCTCAGCCCTTCTTCAATCAGCCGCACAATCTCCAGCTCTCGCCTAGTCAGAGCGATGTCGTTCGACACGGCCACTCTTTTTTCCTGACGAGCGAACAATGACATTCGACAAAATGCGAGGTGGGCGATTCTTGGGGAACAGAGCGTTTCTCCGCGGGCGATCGCCTGAAGGTTGGCTTCGAGGTCCTTGAGAGATGCGTTCTGCAATAAATAGCCAGAAGCCCCGCCAGCCTCAATACAATACAGAATATCGGCTTCTCGATCAGGGACATCGATCACCAAGACCTTCACTCCCAACGGCAACCCGTTGACCCGATGACCGTTCATTTCACTCTGTTGGCGCAATAATGGAAACTCTATAATCAGGATATCTGGTCCGCATTCAGCAATAGTCCGCTCTCCCTCTCCCAATTGCGACGCCATCTGCACAATACAAAATGGACCACACTGCGAAAGGCAGCAGCTAAGAGCTTCACGACACAGCTGGTTGCTATGTGCTATCGCTATCCGAACTTCAGAAGGCTGCATGACGACCCAATAGTAATCATCAACAGAGACCCCGCGAAACGGCCAGTCCAATGGTGGTCTGCAGAATGGATCCAATAGCAACTTGGTCAATAGCTATTGAATCAAGAGACTCACGAACTCTAATAGTGTGAGAAGCAAACATCATTCCATTTGAGTAGTCCTCCTATAGATCCTCCACTGATTACTCCTCACCCTCTCATTCAAGTCTCAGACGATTCTAAGCCTTTTTCTTTATTGAAGTTTTTAGGTTTCATTTACCTGGTGACGACTTTCGATCCACCTCCACCCTGTATCGAAGTGATACACAACGGAATCCCTGTAATGACTATGGCTAAGCCCTCAATTACTGATCGCTATTGACGGTCGACGTGTGCGATCCTGTGGGGTGAGATGCTCAACAGATTTGCGCCAACGGGTTGTGGCATTTGTTCGCGATGGAGGCAGCAAGGCCGACGCGGCTCGGCGGTTCCAGGTCGGTGAGGCGAGCGTGTAT
>JAOUGT010000218.1 GCA_029865485.1 Nitrospira sp. | reverse complement strand
GGGGTAGCTCAAAGCCAGATTTGAGCGCGGCTGTTTACGGTGTAAGGCTGCATGGATTCACGTGTTGTGGACCGAGAGCGGTTTGAAAGGGAGTTCCATCAAAACAAGGATTGAAACCCTTCCAGTCTCTATCAAGCGGCTGGATGTCCGATGGTTTGAAAGGGAGTTCCATCAAAACAAGGATTGAAACCCTATCTCTCGCCCCGAAAGGAGAAGAGTTGGCATGGTTTGAAAGGGAGTTCCATCAAAACAAGGATTGAAACGTTATTGCAGCGTTTCCGACACTGGCTCAAATGGCCGTTTGAAAGGGAGTTCCATCAAAACAAGGATTGAAACCACCGTAGGGATAAACCCCATGTCCTCAATGACGTGGTTTGAAAGGGAGTTCCATCAAAACAAGGATTGAAACATAAAATACGCGGAGTTATACCACATGGCCTAGCCTGGTTTGAAAGGGAGTTCCATCAAAACAAGGATTGAAACGAATCATGTCCATCATCCCCCGCCATATAGTCAGGGGTTTGAAAGGGAGTTCCATCAAAACAAGGATTGAAACGTGTACGAATATAGACAGTCGTACTCCTGGATCGTAGCGCCCGTCCTTCGGGGCGGGCGAGGATTGAAGCCGCATGACTAGATGAGAGCATCAATCAACTGTAAGTCGGGATCACACCTTTACCCCTGCATGCTGTCGGCGGGCTGATCGTGGTGCGTCGGCTGACTCTCACCAGGCGCTGACGACTCTCTCAAACGCCTCGCTTCCTTCTTAGCGAGTATCGAACTTCCGAACCACTTCCTGTCTTCCTGTGGTATCATTACAGTATGCCTTCAAAAACCTCCAAGCCCCGTCTCGTCACGCGCAAGCACAAGGGCGTCAGGAAACCGGCCGGCTTCGACAAGCTGCCTGCGAAGAGCCTGCCCGATACCAGCCGGATCCCGTGGTTTCCAGCCATCAAAGCCGGAACGGATGCCTAGTTCCTCCTATCACTTAGCAGTGTCTTGACAAACACCCTTCACGCCGCTGAAAACGCACAGCATTCGAGATTCCCAACGGAAGCAGGGTGGCCCGCAGGCTGTTCAGAAAGGCTGTCCAGCAAGGCCGCAGCGAACGAAGAGGCGAAGCGTAAACCGTTTTCACCCGCCCACCATCGCCTGTATGAACAGGCGTTTACCCAGGCCGTACGGTGAGCCTCTGAGTGATGCGAGAACGCCGCTGACGGGCTTTCTCAACAGCCTGCTAGAAATCAAACAAGCGAAGCTGGTTCGGATGGGCGTTCCCTCTCCAGGATGATGGAAGCGTTCGTTCCTCCGTCTCCGACTCCTTCAGTAACTTGTGCAACTCCCCGGTAGCGATCCGGTCGAAGTGTGCCAAGTCCTCCTCATGGAGATTCAGGCTCCACTGTGAACTGGCCCTGGTCCTAGTTCCCGGTGGAGCATTCAGGTAGCGGAGCTGGAAATACCACGCACCGGTTTGGTCCGTCCCGACGGCATACACCATGCCGATCAGGCCGGCGGGCCTGCCGAGGCGGGACGTGTTCAACCGTAGGTAGGCACCTTGGCCGATGTCGTGACGGGTGAGCATGGCAGTAGCCAATGGTTACACATATAGGTTGATAGGTCAAGCCGGTCATGACCATGAGACAGAAAAGCGGAGTGACAGGTAGCAGCTCGCTCCGAACGGCTCAACCAGCGAGGTACGGGAGGTCTGACGTAGCTGGCAGTCACCACCAGGCGCTCATCAACATCAGACCTGGTTAGTTGCCTGCGGTCAGCAGGGCAAATGCCACGACGGCCACCATAAAAACGGCAATCGCGATCAGCATGAGCGGGGGATCAGCGCCAAACATTCCAGGCATAGGCGTACTCCTCATGTAAGTTGTGGAGGTTACCCTATGCCTTTGGCCTGTCTGTGTCCACTGGGGGAAAACCGTCTCCTGGACCGGCTTGTGGATCTCAGGTGCTTCATAGGTATAGTGTGGCGACCTGTGCTCGGTTAGGGTAATCTTGCCGACACACAAGCGGGTCTCAGTCGACGCCGGTATCGTGCGAAAGCAGTGCGGTGAGCCGTTCAGTTTCGGAACGCTGCGGTTGAGATGGGAAGGTACCATCGAGATGGAACAGGTACGTCAGAGAATGCGTGAAAACGAGGTGAGCGTTCTCCTTCAGATGGGTGGATGGATCCGGGGCGTCGGAGGGATCCTGTGTGTGTGCTGCATCCTCTTGTCCATCAGCTGCACGTCAAAAGGAACTCCTCTCGTACCCCAACAAGCGAAAGGATCAACTGCGCCTAAGGCTATGGCCGATGGGACCGCGCCTGGGTCCAAGGCCTATCTTGCGCTGGTGCAACAGCGAATCCGCGAGGTGTGGAAGGCGCCGCCGCTGGATTTTACCAACCGTACCTACGTCGCGGTCGTCCGGTTTCGGCTTCATCAGAATGGTTCGGTCAGTCTGGCGAAGATCGAACAGTCGTCCGGCAATGAATCCTATGACACAGCAAGTCAACAAGCGGTGCTCAGTGCCAGTCCCTTTCCGGTATTTCCACCAGACATCACGCATCCGTATGTTGATGCCCATATCACGCTGACCGCTCCTTCAGTGAGGGAATGAAGATCCGTCGGCGAGGTCAGATCTTTATCTGTCCATGCTGCCCGGACGTGGCAGGCTTTGGGCTTCTGTCTATGTGGCGTCCACGAAAGTCTTTTCCCCTCTGAAGTGGCCTACCATGAGTCATCCCCGGCTGATTCTCAGCGCGTTGAACGTCCAGTGAAAAGCGTCCGACTCGTCCGTCCATCCTTGTGTGGTGAACTCTAGCAACCTTGGTGCGGCGCAGGACATGGCCTGTCTGGCATTTGGATTCACCGAAGCTGCACCTCGGCTATGCTGATCCCCCGGCTTTTGTAGGATGGTGGTGTCGACGGGGCAGACCGTATGCTGGCCCGCATGACGCTTCAGCGCGAACCCCTTCCATGGCGAGCCATTGTACGCGGCGTGATGATTGCCTCTGGTATGACCTTTCTGGCGGGCGTGCTGCTCGCTGCGCTCGGGATTACGCCCAAGATTGATCCTGGCTTGTACCCGCTGCTTGCCCTGCTGGTGGGGGCCATCAGTGTCGCGGTGGCACTTCGTAGGACAGACATCACCCGACCCGCCTGTCTCGCCGCCATGGGCGTAGGAATCTGGCTTCTCAGTGGGACAGCCGTCCTCCTGGATGTGCAATCACTCGCCGGCTGGTTCCAGAGCAGTATCTCCATTGCCGCGACGATCCTCCTGGGGCGGCTCCTCCGAAGTACCCTGAACGAGACCCCCGTTCAATCATCCTATGCACCCATCGTACGGAGCATGACGCAGACACGCCGAAATGTGTAATGCGGTCATCTCGCGTATCGCACGTTGAACCGCCCTCCTGGAATCTCGTCGTAACCCCTCAGCTGTGAGCGAATAAGACTCGGTGCCTAGGGTTCTTGGGTGATGCCCTTGCTGTATGCCCAAGAACGGCAAGTCCTCTGCTGCAGATACAAGATCTTACCCGTGCATGCTGTCGGCGGGCCGATCGGGACGCGGTCGTCGCGAGACGGTGTCGGCGTTCCCCCTCTTCTGCCTAGTGTTCTGCACAGTTCGTGTTCCTGTAGATTCCCCCGAATTGGTTTCGGACCGTGGCTATGAAGTAGGGTTCTTGACAGCACGTCGATGGCTTTCTAGACTCACGCTCATTCTATTAGGAACACACATGAAGCGAAGCGCTTCCATGCTGGTGTCATCCTTCCGGCCTGTCCCCACGATAAAGGAGCGTGAGTCTATGAATAATTCGAAAGACACGACCGTTGCGTTCAACGCCCGGCTGAAATCTGCCGGAGGCCTGCCGATGCTGACAGCCGGCAGGATTGGGCCCATCGCGATTGGTCTCGTGCTGGTGATGGTCACAGGTTGTGCAGCTTCGTTCTTCAAAGAAGAGACGGTCGCCGAACGATTCGAGAAGGCGATGAAAAAACTAGCCGTGCGCTGCGCGAAGGAGCCGCCTAAGCCTGGTGATACCACATGCGATCCATTGAAGCTGAAGCCTCCTGAGCCGTTGGCCACTGAGGAGGGACGCTTTGCACACTCGATCAAAATTCCGAATCCGGTGCCGGGAGACAGTGGGTATCAACCAGGGATGAGCACGAAAGAATACTTTACGCATCTCTGTAAGAACGAGGCGGGAGAGTTCATCTATAAGACGGTCGAGAATGTGGAAGGCATCATGCAGATGCGACCACGGGTGATGGCGACTGATTATGAGCTGATGCATTTGTATGCACTGGAAGATCCATATAATGCATACCAATCGCTATCAGAGGAAAGTTATGTGAATCCACCTTATTCAGATGCCGTGAAAACAAAGGATGTCAAAAAGCGAGCGTATCGTGTGTACAGACCGGACCAAAACTATAAATTTCTTGAAAAGCCCATTCCAACATTACTTCAAAATCCAGACGACGGTGCAAAGTATTTTCGCTATACCCGACCGAACACCCACAAGTTGGAATTTGAGAGCGGTCAATACATATATCCAGGTGATCAAGAACCTGCATTGATTGGACAGCAGGTCAGAGAACTCAAGAGTCGTTATGGTTTTACTTGGCGCGGGATTACTCGCCCCCATGACCGTGAACTGGGGATTGCTGGAGGCGAAGTCATTATCCTCGATTTGCAGACGAAAGAGGTGCTTGCAGTTCGACGGGGATATGCCGCAAGTGGGGGGAAAACATTGGAAACAGTGGCCGGAATTTGGTGGTTGAACGCAGCGAAATGTCCTGCATCAATGCCAGGCGATGAACGCTATTTTATTCATAAGGTCCTGAAACCTTCAAGAACGCTGAACTGAGAGGAACGTTACCATGTTGGACCTGACACTTGTCCAGCTAAGAAGGGCTTATGATGCGGCCCTAGAGCAAATGGCTTCGGAGGCATCTCTTACCATTGGGATACTGCCTGGGCAATTTATTGAAAAATTGCAAGCTGGGAATAACCTGAATGCTAATCCTGTCGATGATGACTTGCCAGGGAAGCTCCGGATGACACTGGAGCAAGCTCAGACCTTCCAAAGACGCTACCAGATCATTGATGCCTATCAAAATGATGCCACAGGATTCTCTGCGGTGGCACTTCGAGATAGAGCAACCCCAAACCGAGTGGTAATTGCGGTACGGAGTACGGAACTCATTAATGACCGGTCGCGTGACCTCGGGGCAGACTTACAGATCTTTACGAGCGGGTTCGCCTTCGATCAAATCCTCTCGGCTGAAGATTTTCTTGAGCACATTCGGCCTCAATTGCAGCCTGGAGAGAAGATCGATCTTGTGGGCTATTCGCTGAGTGGCAACATCGTCC
>JAOUGT010000217.1 GCA_029865485.1 Nitrospira sp. | reverse complement strand
AGGATCGGCAGGCTCACGTCTTAGCAACGACGCACCAGCCTGAAAAAAAGAAAGGGGAGGTGATACCCCTATCACCTCCCCCCATTTCTTACCGCCGGGAGAGACTCCATGGCGAAAGAAAGCAGCAGGGGGATCGTAGCATGAACATTCACACAAAAATAGTATAAAGATATCCATATAATCAAAGACTTGGAATATTTTTTCTTGACGGGCGCCCTGGAAGGGATATCACCAAGAAGGATGAGGCTCTGTTGGACGGCCTTGTTCGTATGGAAGACCTTGGCTCCTTGGCAGAGGAATCTCGATACAGGAGGACCGCAATGTGCCTGCCGCTTGCCTCTCAATTCATAAAGTGGATCAATAGGTTCCGTTATCCGAAGCGCTATGGCATCCGGTTCGTTGGTGAAGATGGGAATCACAGGTGGAGCTGGGTGTCCTGCTCACCTCACGCCTCTTTATGAGAGTGGATGGGAGCAAATGATCCATACCGTTCCTCCAAATTCTACTGAAGGACTGCTCAGGGGAGCAGTACCTTCAGTTGGCGTGATAAAACGACAGGGTTGATCTGGAGGGGGCCAGGTCAGAAAGGGCCATTGCGGATGAGAAACCATGCAACGCCGGTCAGGCTCCTGCTCGCTACCCTGTTCCTCTTCTCCACCACGATGTTGCCATGGCAGTCGGCATCCGGATCCGGTATCGCACGTCGCGATGCGGTGCGTTCCGAAGAACAGCATCGCCAAGAGGCGATCAAGCTCGCCCAGGAAGCAGCGGACCATAGCAAACAGGGTCATATGGGGCCATTCCTGACCAGTGCGGAAGCGGCCATGCAGCATGCGCTGAAGGCACGAAAGGATGCCCATGTGGACGCCGGCATCGCAGAGCTGAAACAAGCCGTCGAGCATGGAAGCGCAGGGAATGCGGACGTGGCCACGAAACATGCTGAACAAGCCGTCATGCACCTGTCTGGGAAGTAAGAAGGCTGTCGTGTTTAGGTGACGGACAGTCCGGAGACGTCCCAGTTACAAAATGCAAGACGGCATGGTGACAGTGAAGGGCACGTAGCAGGGTCCTCCCGGCGATTCGCACGAGGTTCTTTCACTCGTCTCCGCCTCAATTATTAGGGTTAGCTATTTCTGTGAGCGCATGGTAGAGTGTCAATGTTTCACGGCGGCGGGCCTCGCGTGAAACATTTTATCGAACGGCCCATTTCAGATGTTGTTGTTACCGAGAATCTGATCGGAAGTCTGACCTAGGTCGCCTTGTTCTTCGCGCCTTCGGCCCTCTCCTTCCCCTCTTAAAGCTCTTCTCGTGTTCTCCGCAATATCACATTTCAGAAGGAGGACCCCCATGGGTTCAAAACTTTATGTCGGCGGATTGCCCTATGCGGCAACGGAATCACAATTAACCAGCTTGTTTGCCGCACACGGGACCGTCGAGTCTGCGCGTGTGATCACTGACAAGTTCACGGGACAGTCGCGAGGCTTCGGCTTCGTCGAAATGGCCACGAAGGAAGAAGGTCAGGCCGCGATTTCTGCGTTGAACGGCACGGAAATGGACGGACGTTCATTGACGGTGAACGAAGCCAAGCCACAAGAACCCCGTACCGGCGGTGGTGGTGGCGGCGGTGGACGTGGCCGCACCGATTTCAGCAGCCGCAGCCGGTTCTAACTAATCTGCTGTGACAAAGGCGGAGCGTCTCATGCGAGGCGCTCCGCCTTTTCCTCGATGGGCCCATGCCATCCTCCCTGCTGAGCTTCCCTGAGTAATCATTTCTCCATCTGACAAATATGATTTTCAGCAATGCGTTGTGCGGGAATGCGTTTGAGAATCACTCTAGCAGGTTGTTGAAAAACTCATTCTGACCTCTGTATTCGTTATGGATATCGAGGTTTGAGACGGGGCTGAAACGCCATGCAGGATGCGAAAAACGGCTGTCCAGCAAGGCCGCAGCGAGCGAAGAGGCGAATCGTACTGTGTCTCGTACGTTGAGTCTCTGAGCGACGCGAGAACGCCGCTGGCGGCCTTTTTCCGTATCCTGCTAGCGGAGTGGCTCCAAGACGCCGACCGGGGGCTTGTGCTTTGCCTTACGGTAGACCCAGGGCGGGACGGGGTGAGGATCGTTCCAAAGGCCTCGTTTGGTTTGGCGAGCTTCAGTCTCTAACGTTTCAAGCACCGTATCATCCGGTGCATACTTCCGGTACCACCAGCACCAGCCGTCTTTGACCAAGAGCTGGTTCACATTGGTCTCATCCGCGAGTATGACCTCGGCAACCAGTCGTCCGTACTTATCTTTGTCATGCGGGTGGATCGTGACGGCCTGGCCGAAGGTCAGGACCGCCGTCGCGACCTTGGCCAAATACCCATACGCCTGGCGCTTCTCAGGGCAGTCGATCCCGTGCAAGCGAATTCTGGTGGCTCGCCCGTCCGACAAGACCTCAATCGTGTCCCCGTCCTTGACTGACACGACCAAGCCTGTGAACGAGAAGGCAGGACTCGCGAGCAACGCAAGGAAAAGCGCGAGGTGTAGTCGTAGGAGGAACAATCGCATTCGTTCGTGCGCGCAGTGAAATGGAAGCCGCCTCGAAGGGGAGACCGCTGACGATCTGTGATTGCTTATACGATACGGCACGTACGTATGCAACGCAAATGGTATCGATACGTACCGTGATGGAAAGACAGTGAGGGAGTGGCCAGAGGCTTCAGACCGATGTAGCGGTGAGAGCGGGGAGGGACTGGACTAGTGCTTGTCTGGATTCTGAATTCCTCATTCAGATACGACAACAGCAGCGGCGGAGAGGTCTCAGCGATTCGACCGGAGGAGTGACTGTTCACCTGTCATGCGGCGTAAGCTGCGCGAAACACTCGATTCCCTGTTAAGATGGATATCCTTTACTCACAATAGAACAAAGGAACCGTACACCATGACGACTCCCTCACCATCGCATGCCGTACTCGTGGCAATCCAGACTCCGGGTGTGACGAGAGAGGAGCTGGAAAGTTCTTTGCAGGAGCTCACTCGTCTGGTGAAGACCCTTGGGTATCAGGTGGTGGGCCAGGTGACGCAAAAACGGAGCTCCCAGAAATTCTCCACGGTCCTGGGTCAAGGCAAGCTCACGGAGTTGGCACGCTGGACGGGAGGACCTGGCACGATCGCGCCGTCATTTGAAAAGCCAATGCACAAAGCGGCCATGAATCGGGAGGCTGCAGAAATGGACGATATTGAGGATCTGGAAGACGGGGAATCAGAGGAGCCCAGTGAGGGCCCATCCCATCCCCATCAACAGGCGCAGATTGTCATCGTGGACTGTGATTTGTCGCCGTCACAATTGAGTAATCTTGAACGCGCGGTCGGCGTGCCGGTCCTTGATCGGACCGGTGTCATCATTGAGATTTTTAGTCGACATGCTCGGACCAGGGCGGCTCGGCTGCAGGTGGAGATTGCGAGGCTCAATTATCTGGCGCCTCGGTTACGCGAGACCGGTGGTGGGAGAGAACGGCAAAGCGGAGGTATCGGGGGCAAAGGGGCAGGAGAGACGAGTCTTGAACTCGATAAGCGTCGCATTCGCGATCGCCTGAAAGAACTCAGGACCGAATTGGCGGCAATCGGGGACGAACACCTTACGCGCCGTGCAAGACGTGCGAATGAATTGACGGTTGCGCTCGTGGGATACACGAATGCGGGAAAATCATCATTGATGCGGGCCATGACGGGGAGTGATGTGCTGGTGGCCGACAAACTGTTTGCTACCCTTGATACGACGATTCGGCCCCTCTATCCCGAGACACGTCCCAAAGTCCTGCTGAGCGATACGGTAGGATTCATCAAGAAACTCCCGCATGATCTGGTGGCCTCGTTCAAGTCGACTCTCGATGAAGCGGCCGGTGCCTCGCTGGTGCTTTTTGTCGTCGATGCATCAGATCCATCTTTTCGATCCCAACTTGAGGTCACGCAGAAGGTGCTCGCCGAAGTGGGAGCCACAGACATTCCGAGTCTCTTGGTGCTGAATAAGCGAGATCGTCTCGGACCGGACGACATCGCCTCGCTGAAGACTGAATATCCCGATGCCGTGCTACTCTCCACGAGAAGTCAGGATGATCTGGCGGCCTTGCGTGAGCGCATCATGGAGTACTTTGAGCGGGAGATGATCGAGGAGGAATTGTCTCTTCCATTTACGGCTCAAAAGATCCTGGCGGAGATCCGCACCCGGATGCGAGTCTTGGCTGAACGATATGATGCTCATGGCTTGACGATACGAGTGCGATCAACCCCTGAGTATCTGGCAATGATCAAAAAGAAACTGGCTGGTTGAGCCTCGGCTCCGGTGGAGGGTCAGATTGAACTGTCCGGCTCGCTTTTACTCGCTGGAAATTTGAAAAGACAGGGCAACGCTTTCGGTTCCGCGTACAATGACCTTGTGACCGATTCGATCCGTTCTCCATCCCCCAACAACTCACTGGGAGCAGGATGTATGACACTGACTGAGCCGGAATCGACTGATCTGCCGACTCCGACAGGACCGATGCGGACCTATCTCGTTCGTCCAAAGGTGGAGGGACGTTATCCTGGACTGGTTCTCTACTCGGAGATCTTCCAGGTCACGGGCCCGATCCGTCGCATGGCTGCGATGCTGGCGAGCCAAGGATTTGTCGTGGCAGTGCCGGAGATCTATCACGAGCTAGAGCTGGCCGGCACGGTGTTGGCCTATGATGAAGCCGGCGCGGCACGCGGCAACCAGCACAAAATCACGAAGCCTCTGTCGAGCTACGACAGCGACGCACGTGCGGTACTGGAGTATCTGGCAACCTTTCCACACTGTACAGGGAAACTGGGTGTGATAGGGGTCTGTATCGGGGGCCACTTGGCGTTTCGTGCGGCGATGCAGCCTGATGTATCGGCTGCCGCCTGTTTCTATGCCACAGACATCCACAAACACAGCCTCGGTCAAGGAGTCTGTGACGATAGCCTGAACCGGGTCGGCGAGATACGAGGCGAGTTGTTGATGATCTGGGGCCGCCAAGATCCGCACATCCCTCGCGAGGGAAGAGCGCTCATCTACAATACATTGACTGATGCAGGAGCGCATTTCCAGTGGCATGAGTTCAACGCCGCACATGCCTTTATGCGAGACGAAGGTCTGCGCTACGATCCCGCCGCTGCGCGAATCTGCTATGGTCTTGCGGCTGATCTCTTCTACCGTCGACTACGATGAAGACTGGAATTGGATCTGGGCCTATCGTCCGAGAAGCCCGATCCAGCCCGAAAGGTTGACCCACTCGGCAGGCGACGCAACTAAATAGGTAAGGGCTGTGGCCGTGAGGATACTGAGAACTACGAGTTCATGATGCAGCGAAGCATTACGATTAGGCCGCTGACT
>JAOUGT010000216.1 GCA_029865485.1 Nitrospira sp. | reverse complement strand
TTTACGAGCGGGTTCGCCTTCGATCAAATCCTCTCGGCTGAAGATTTTCTTGAGCACATTCGGCCTCAATTGCAGCCTGGAGAGAAGATCGATCTTGTGGGCTATTCGCTGAGTGGCAACATCGTCCGCACCCTCGCTGCCATGCATCCGGATGTGATCAATCAAACACCAGGCAGCAATGTGGTTTTCAATGCGACCGGGCTTGGCGAGTTTCGTGATCCCACCGGCCAAGACCGATCGCGCGATGTCGTGCTGCGCGAGATGATGGAGTTATACCGTAGGGTTGAAGCTGATCCGAACAATGCAACGGATGTGCCGTTCCATTTACTGCCCTTGCAGTTGACGGCGATCGCCGCAGCGCCCATTGATCGTATGGACCCAAACGGAAATATCTATTCCACTCCGCGACAAGATTTTGCTCAGGCCTACATCCAAAACAGATATGGTACGTTCTACAACGACTTTGGCCGCACCGTCGCAGAGCCCTCCTTTGCTCAATATGTTGGGGTCGCTCTTTCAGGATTTGATGTGGCAGCCGTGGCCAATTCAGGGAGTCATCCTGCTCCTTTCGGTATCGCAATCGAAGGTCAACCGGCCGTGGAACTTCCCGGTTTGGCGCCACGGTTTGATTATCTCAATACCCACAGTCTGACGCTCATCGCCGACTCTTTACGTCTTCAAATCCTCTTCAAAGAGATCGATTCCTCGATTTCAACAGATGCCATCCAAGCGATCTTTCAGGCCTCCTCCGCCAGTGCCGCAAATACGCTCTTCGGACGAGCGGAGAAGGACACCTTGGAAAATGCACTGGATGCGGTTCGGAAAGCCTTGTTACCAGTGGATCAGAATTTCCAGCCCACACCGTCCTCTGATGCGGCCGGCAGCTTCGGCAATATTGCCAACCGCACAGCGTTTCACAACAACATTACTGCGGTCGAGAACGTGCTGCCTCCACAGCCGAGCCCCTACCGCATTGAGACACTAGTCAACCGGCCACTCGAAGAGGTGAAAGGTAACGCGCTGCTTGAAGACGAGGCGGGCAAAGGGCTCGCGTATCGCTACGCTCTCACCGTGCTGAATCCATTTGCGATTATTGGCCCGACCTACAGCCAGCACAATCCCAATGAGGAATTGGCACTTTTTGATCCAACGACTGGTCTGGGCACCATCACGTCTGACTACATCCAGGATCGAGGACTGTTTCTCGCAGCAAAAGTAGCACTGAATCAAGCCAATCTCGATGGACCGCTGAATCCTTTTGCGTTGACGCATTTTCATGACAACACCCTGATGTATGACATTTCGTCCGGGCTGAGTATCCCCCCTGGTATGCAGCGTGAATATATCTTTGGGTCGGATAACGCGGAGACTTTCACCGGAGGACCGCTCTTTACTAATGACCATCTCTATGGCGCCGACGGAGGTGATACGCTGCAGGGACTCGGCGGGGATGATTATCTTCAAGGTGATGGTGGCGATGACACACTCGATGGTGGCTCTGGTGCCGATCGGATGATCGGTGGCCAGGGCAACGACACGTATTTAGTGGATAACACTGGTGACCGGGTTACCGAAGGGCTGGATAATGGCAGTGATACGGTTCAGAGCTCCGTGAGCTTCGTACTAGCGGAGAACCTTGAAGATCTGACCTTGACCGGTACCAGCGATCTTAACGGGACGGGCAACGGTCTTGACAATCTCATCACCGGTACCAGCGGTATGAATCGTCTTGAGGGTAAAGGCGGCGTCGATCACCTCATTGGTAATGGTGGCAACGACATCTTGATAGGTGGAACCGGTGATGAGGACCTGCTTGAAGGCGGAATTGGGTTCGATACCTATCTCTACAATGCCGGTGACGGCCTGGATCGCATTGAAGACTCCGATGCGGATGGTGTGATCAAGGTGAATGGGCAGGTATTGGCCGGCGGAGTTAAGAAAAAGGGTGACCCGACGTGGGAAAGTCCTGATGGCACGATCGAGTATGTAATGTCCGGAACGGATTTGTTGGTGAAGCTGAACGGCACGCAAATCCTAATCGTCAATGAAAACTTCCAGAGCGGGCAGTTTGGCATTCGCCTGATCGATGCGACCTCCCTACCGGACGACACGCTTCCGACGATCAGCTACGACAACGGCTACAGCACCGACTCTATCTCACTGGATGGGGATGCGGACGGAAAGCACGTTACAGAGGAGGGGGGCATCAACTGGATTGTGCAGGGCAGTGACGATCCTGAGCTCATCTGGGCCGATAACCCCCTCAGCACGACGTTTAGGGCGCAGAATCAACAAGTCTTCGGCAATGGTGGCTCCGACCTGATCATTGGCGACTTTAATGACCGCTTGGATGGCGGGGCTGGTGACGACATGATTCGAGCCAACTGGGGCGAGGATGTCGTATACGGGCGCGCGGGGCGGGACCTCATCATGGGGGACTTGAACTATTATGGCCAGGCTCTCGGTGGCACGTACGACGACTATTTGGATGGAGGGAGCGAGCAAGACAGCCTCAGTGGCATGGCGGGCAACGATACGCTCTTCGGGGGCGAGGGGGATGATGAGCTATTTGCCGATGATAGTCTCGTGTACGCCCAACGCCCGATAGGGAATGACTACCTAGATGGTGGCGAGGGCCACGATCGGCTCTATGCCGGCATGGGGGACGACGCTCTGTACGGTGGGGGCGGCGACGATCGACTTTTTGGAGACAATCGGCCAGAAGGTGAAGATGTCTATGTTTGGACGGTGCGTCCCGAAGTCGACGACGTGTTTCAGGGATTCGAGTTTAGTATCTCAGCCGGCGCTGGGAGTCCGATCTTTTCGGCACAAGGAGGTACTGACTATCTCGATGGCGGGGTTGGAAATGATTACCTGCAAGGGGACGGTGGCGATGATGTCTTACTGGGGGGAGCTGGTGCTGATGAACTCTGGGGCGATGATCAGCAGATCGAGGCTGTACAGGAAGGGGACGACTGGCTGGATGGCGGTGCAGGGGACGATCAGCTCGTGGGCGGCGGTGGAGCCGACACGCTGTCCGGAGGAGAGGGAGATGATGTTTTGGCCGGTGATTACGCCAATAACTCCACGCTCGGGTTCGCCGATATCCTAGATGGTGGAGCGGGGAGTGATGAGTTACAAGGCGGTGGAGGAGACGACGTCTTGGACGGCGGTAGCGAAAACGATCGGCTGTTTGGTGAAGAGGACAATGACAACCTCTATGGGGGCACAGGGGACGACCAGTTGCAAGGTGGAAATGGCAACGACATGCTCTTTGGTGAAGAGGGTGTGGATCTTCTCGCCGGTCAAGATGGTGACGACCAACTGTTTGGGGACGGTGGAGATGATCAATTAAGTGGCGGGGCTGGAGTCGATCAGCTGGTTGGAGGATTGGGTGACGATCTGCTCCAAGGCGAGGCAGATCACGATACGTTGTTTGGTGACGAGGGGAATGATGAACTACAAGGTGGCGATGGCAATGATACCCTATTAGGCGGAGTTGGGAGTGATGTGCTCTTTGGTGATGAGGGAGATGACACGCTTTGGGGCGAGGACGGCGATGACCAGATTGTTGGTGGGGCCGGCGATGATCTGGTGGATGGGGGGACGGGCGACGATGTTTTGGGGGGCCTGACTGGTATGGACACCTATCGCATTGGCCGTGGCGACGGGATCGACACGATTGTCGATACGGCGGGGGAAGGCAATCGCATCGTCTTCGAGGATATCACGTCGGAGGAGATCATCATCGAGTTGGCCACCAATGCACTCGTCCTTCAAATTGGGCCCAGCGGACAGCAAGTGGCCATTGCAGGGTTTCGCTCGAATAACGCCCTTGCACCATCAGCAATTGATAGGTATCAGTTTGCCGATGGGAGTCTGTTCACGCATGCGGACTTGGTGGCGCGTGGGCTGGGCATTCCCGCCACCGTGCTGACCAGCGGGACGATTACAGGAGTGGTCGGTGCCGGTGGTAGCGGTGCTGATGGCTTGGGTGGGACCAATCTCAACGATTACTTATCCGGCGGAGCCGGCGAGGACTCTCTCACTGGTTTGGCAGGTGATGATCTTCTCCTCGGCGGGGATGGTCGGGACTATCTGGATGGCAATCTCGGCAATGACATATTGGACGGTGGCGCGGGGGACGACTATTTGGAAGGCGGACAATTCGGAGCAGAAAACGACGACACTTATCGCTATCATCTCGGCGATGGTCTCGATACCGTAGACGATGGTTCAGGGTTTGGCAGTGAGGTCAACACGCTTCAATTAGGGACGGGTATTACTCCAGGTATGATCAGCCTGGCGATTATCGATAATCTTCTCACGATTCGCGTTGGCAGCGAGTTCGCCGGTGTGCAACTCTGGAACACCGACCTATCCGATGTGCTCGGCCGCCACGATATTCAGGTGTTGACCTTTGCGGACGGCACCACCCTAACGTATGAGGCGTTGGCTGCGCGAGGGCCTATTGACGTCCTCAACACGCCCGGGGTTGAGTGGCCTCTGATGGGAACCAACCTGAGCGACCGGGTCGTTGGGGGGGCGGGAGACGATTTCTTGTGGGGCGGGCAGGGGAACGATCTTCTGAGGGGAGGTGCCGGACACGATACCTACGTCTTTAACCTTGGCGACGGCATCGACACGATCGAGGATACTGCGACGGGTGGCGAGGGCAATCAGATTCAGCTCGGCGCAGGGATTACTCAGAGTGACCTTGTATTCATGCATAATGAATCGGCGCGGATGCTCGCCATTCAAGTCGGCAGCAGTGGAACCGACCAGCTCATTCTCACGGACTTTGATCCGACTGGTGTCAGAGGATCGCTCGTGGCCGAGACTCTCACGTTCGATGACGGCAGCACAGCGAGTCTTGCAAGCGTACTTGGTGTGGCCGCCAACCATGCCCCGACGGTGGCGAATCCATTGACGGATCAGGTCACGCAAGAGGATGTGCCGTTCAGTTTTGTCGTGCCGGCCTATACGTTTGCGGATCAGGATGGAGGGGATACGCTGATGTTCAGCGCGACGCTGGCTGATGGGACGGCGTTGCCAACATGGCTGACGTTTGATGCGTCAACTCGTACATTTTCCGGCACGCCGGTGAACAGCGATGTTGGTCTCCTCGCTCTTGCGGTGACGGTGACGGACAGTGGCAACCTCCGTGCGACGAGCACGTTCTCTCTCGGTGTACAAAACGTGAATGATGCGCCGACGGTGGCTGTGCCGCTCACCGATCAATCGGCCACGCAAGGCAGTCTCTTCAACTTCGTCGTGCCCACGAACACATTTTCGGATCAGGATGTCGTGCATGGGGACACCGTAACGTACAGTGCGACACAAGCTGATGGGACGGCCCTGCCCACTTGGCTCACGTTCAATCCGAGCACCCGCACATTCAGCGGGAC
>JAOUGT010000215.1 GCA_029865485.1 Nitrospira sp. | reverse complement strand
CGTCGTTCCCGTTGGTGGCGGCGGTGGTGGGGCCGATGTTCATTCTGCCGAACGTGGGACTCAACGAGTGGGGCCATGCGTTCTGGTTTGTGGATGAGCTGTTTGCGGCGCCGTTGCACTGGGGCTTTGTGACGTTAGGCTGGTGCGGGTTGTTCGGGGCGGCGGGTGGTGTGGCCGCGCAGATCGTGAGCCGGATGTCGAATCTGGCGGACGTGATCTGGAACAACGCGCCGAAGAGCATCCTGGATCCGTTCCCGGCCCAGGTGGCGGCAAACACCAAAGCCAGCACCTACTGAAAACTGTGTGATGCAGAAGCCATAGGCCGATCACGCATGAGACCGAGGTGGAAAGGTCGATCATAGGGGCGGGCCAAGACTATGGAGAATACGAGTCCGGCCCGTCCCGTGTCTGCCTGCTCTCCGATGGGGGTCCCCCGCAGCGCGACCCCACCAGAAGCATAGGAACGTGCCTATACTTGTTTTTCTCTGTTCGCAAAGTGCTTTAGTGTGAGCCAACCCAGGAGACCGGCCACTGTTGATCCGATCAGAATTCCTGTCTTGGCCGGGATGAGAGCGACATCTTGGCCAAAAGCTAGGTCTGCGAGAAAGAGCGACATAGTAAATCCGATCCCGGCGAGCACGCCAACGGCCGTCAATTGAGGCCACGACACACCACCAGGAAAGGCAGCAAAACCATACCGTGTTGTGACCCATACTGCCGACAGGATGCCGGCGGGTTTACCTAGGAGCAGGCCGGCACACACTCCGAGGGCCACCGGACTGATCAACGTCGCTCCGACACCCGAATCAAGATGAATACCGGCATTTGCGAGGGCAAACAGCGGCATCACCACGACCATCACCCATGGATGTAGCACATGCTCCAATTGTTGTAGCGGTGATTCGACGTAGTTCGCGACGGTCTTCATACGGCTGGCAATCCGTTGCCCTTCCCGGTTGGCCAGCGGAGGTTGACCGGGCAAAAATACCTGTTCAAAGCGGCTGAGCAGGGCCGCCCCCTTGGCAAGAAATTCCGGACCGGTCAGCCGTGCTCGAACAGGAATGGTCGCCGCCGCAAGCACGCCCGCAATCGTGGCATGGACGCCGGACAGAAGAAAAGCCAGCCACACGCCGCCAATTCCCAAAAGCGAATACACCAGGAGGTGGCGCACGCCCACCCAATTGGCAAGCATCAGCAATCCCAGGAATAGGGCTCCGACCGCCAAGCTCGTCCAGGAAATCGTCGAAGTGTAAAAGACCGCGATGACCAGCACCGCCATGAGATCGTCGGCAATCGCCAGGGCCATCAGGAACACTTTGAGTGCTGGTGGGACGCGCGCGCCCAACAACGACAGAATTCCCAGGGAGAAGGCGATGTCCGTCGCCATCGGGATACCCCAGCCCTTCGCCCCCTCCGTTCCTGCGTTGAAGGCCGCAAAGATCAGTGCAGGGAAGATCGATCCACCCAGCGCGGCGGCGAGGGGCAATGCGGCTTGCCGCCACGACGATAATTCTCCGACGAGGATTTCCCGTTTGATTTCCAATCCGATAACGAAGAAGAACATGGCCATCAGGCCGTCGTTGATCCACTCCAGCAACGTTTCTGTCAAGGCATGAGACCCAAACGCCACGCTGAGAGGTGTATTCCACAGCTCCTGGTAGGATGCAGCCCAGGGAGAGTTGGCCCAGACCATGGCCACGAATGTCGCGGCCAATAACAGAATGCCACCGGCCGCTTCAGTGTGAATGAATTCCTGAATTGGGTCGACTATCGGTCGAATGAGGGGAGGGCCTGTCCCCTCATCCTCCGCTTGACCGTTCTCAACACTCGACTGTCGCGATATCTTCATTCTAACCCTGAGGGCTCTCGACACGATATGAAGAGTTCATATCCTCAAGTCACCTTGCTTGGTCACCGTCCATAAAAGCAACCCTCTTCGGAACCCTTGTCACAATGCCTCGCAACAGGCGTCCAAGAAGATCGCTCCCAGTAATCAGCCGTGGTGCATCGGTCCAAAGAAGGACTGTGTCATAGGTAATGATGTGATCTCCGGGAGACGTCGTATCGAAACTGAGTTGCGCGATGACGCTGCCGAGCGGCGTTTGGCGGTCCCGAATGATCACGGGTCTGTGGCAATAGTCGCCAGGGTCCGTCTGTTGTTCCGTGAAGAGGGCATGCCGCAGAAACCCATCCGCGTCCATCATCAGGTGGGGCCGATTCAGCTCATCAGCAATCACGACCCAGGCTTTTCCGGAAGCATTGATTTGTTTCAGAAACGGGTCGTCGGCTGACTTTTGAAAGGAGGGGAAATGAGGAAGGCCATTCCGCAGAGGAAGCCTAATGATGCTTTCGGGATCGATCGGGACTCCCTCCTCTTCGACAGGAAGATCGTCAATGGAGAGAAAATTGAGAGCCCCAATCGCCTCGATTCGATCCACCTCCGATTCTTCAGCCAGCATATGACGCCGGATGATCTCCTTGAGTTCCGTCTCGCGAAAATATCGTATGGCTTCCTTGCCGAACAACGCATCCATCATCATCGCCGAGGGTTTGACCACCGGGTATAGCAGCACGCGATAGCCCCACAGCAGAGGCGACCACACCGATGCCATTTTCATGGCATGACCGGAGAAATACCCCTGTGGAAAGATCTCGCCAAAGAAGGTGATAAACACCGTTGAGAACAGAAACGCCCAGCCCCCCGCAAGCACGGAGCCGGATAACAGCGTGAGCAGCACATTCACACTCACATTGCCCCAGATGATCGTCGCCAGCGTCCCGTTGGCATCCCGTCGAAGCTCCAACACCCTGACCGCATCTCGATTGCCGTCCGCCGCCTCCGCCTCCAGCCGAAGGCGGCTTGGTCTGAATACCGCCAGATTCAATCCCGCAAAGATCGCCGACTGGCTCAGGCACAGTGCAATCCCCATCCAGATCAATGTATCGCTGCTCATAGTCTCGCCCATTGCGCTCAGGGCACTGTCAGGCCGAATCTACCTGCTTGCCGCTACGGCACAGCGAAGCCGGTCCAACCATCACGAGAACGAGGAAAGCCCAGAGAACAATCAAGGTGCCCATCACATTCATCGTGTCTGGGCCGACACCTTTCGACGTAAACGCCACATCCATCGAACCGTGAAAGAGACCGACGATAAGCACACTCCCGCCGGTGCTGTTGTAGATCCAGGTGAGCAGGAGCGCGCCGGTGACGATGCTCATGAACCAACCAGCGCCGGCCAGCAGATCCATGCTGGAGTAGCCTGGTCGATAGAGAAAAGTCGGCCAATGCCATGAGGCCCAGGCGGCGCTCAACAGCAGCGTGGCTGCCAAAGCGCTCCGGGTGCGCTGCAGCCGCGGCAGCGCGAAGCCGCGCCACCCGATTTCTTCTCCGAGGCCGAAAGTCGCGGTGTGAAAGATCCATAACCAGAAGATTCCGATCTCGGGAAACTCCTCTGAAGAACCGAATTGCCGAACATCAACCCAGCTGCCGCCGACGAAGCGTGACACTATTGCCGCGAGGGCAAACAGCGCGGGCGGCCCGGCAAGCACGATGAGATACCACTTCGCCTCCACTCGCCATCGGACAACGCGACGCACAAGGCCAGCAACGCCCGCCTTGCCTTCGGTGAGGCCGGCCACAATCAGTGCAGCCACGGAGGGGCCCAGCGCTCCCCAAAAGTGATGAGCCGGAAGGGTCGGTAGATGAAATCCGAATGAAGTCGCTACCAGCGGAAGCCACAGGATCCATGAGATTCCGCAGGCAAGACACCAAAACATTCCCAGCGGATAGCGGGCAGCCCAGCGTGAGAAGATATTGCCTGCCTCACGACGTCCTGACGAACAGTCCATGCTACTGAACCTTGAACGCGAGGTGGAGCCTCGCGTTTTTCGTCGACGTGGCGCACTGCAAGTCAATCTTCCACTCCCCGGTCGCGCCGCTCTTCGGGACCGGCCAAGACCAGGTGGCTTGCCCCTTATCATGAACCGTCTTTCCTGACAGTTGGACGCGCTGCGACGGTTGCACCTCGGACCAGGCATTGCCCAGACACATCGCGCCGATCTCCGTCCGAATGACCAATTCCGCCATCTCACCAGCCAACACCGGACTCTTCAATGTCACAATGTCGATATCGAGGTTTCGCGCTGTAGCAGCGCCGGTTCCGGACATTCCCACGATGATCATCAGGCCAAGAAGTATCGTCACCCATATCCGTTTCATACTCATTTCCACGAGACACCCAGGCAAGGCAAACCGGTTGCCCCTATGCGAAACATCTTCTTATCTCGACCCGTTGCCAGGGCCAACGTCCTGGAATCTCCAGTTCCAGCGTGACCGTCAGAAACAACCGAATCAAGACGATGACAGCCAACACACTCACACTCTCGAGCGTCTGAGTCACCGTCACGGTTCGAATGATGTCCCCAGCGATCAGAAATTCCAGACCCAACAGGATTGATCGACCGACATCGGAGCGCCCCCCCCGATAGGCTTCGAGCTTCGGCGTGCTCGCCTGACGAGTCAGAAACCACCACGTCGCCAGCAGCGAACCGACAAGGATCGTCAGCACACCAGCTGCTTCCACCACATATCCGGCTATGTCGAACCAGTCTTTGACCAGGCTCATGATGGTCCTCGCGTCACGCAAGGTGAGGTCATGGACACCTCTGGCTCATAGGATTTCAACGACGGTCGACTGCTCGACACTCACCCGCCGATGCCCTCAAGAACGTCTCGACCATTTAACCACCTCCATGATGGCAAACGGCAGAATGCCTGTCGCTCCCATCAACACCCAATCTTCGATCGGCAGCGAGGCAACCTTAAAAATCGACGCCACCGGTGGAACGGTCAACACGGCGATTTGGATGCCAAGCGAGAGCGCAAAAGCCAGCAGCAACGGGCGATTCGTTCCGAGGCCCACTTGAAACAGCGACCATCGGTCGCTCCGGCAGTTGAACGCATGTACCAATTGGTTGATCACCAACACGGTAAACGCGACGGTCCTCGCTTGCTCGACATCTTGATGGAGACCGTACAGACTAAAGGCGAATGCCCCCAAGGCAATGGCGCTCAACATCAGCCCTTCAAGGCCGATCGCGACCAGCCGATCTCGCTCCAATAACTGCGCTTCCGGTCTTCGCGGGCGCCGCTTCATCAAGTCCGGGGCCTTGGGATCAACCGCCAAGGCCAGGGCAGGAAACCCATCCGTCACCAGGTTCATCCAGAGAATCTGAATCGGGAGCAGTGGAAGCGGTAAACCCAACAGCGTCGCGAAGAGCATGACCAACACCTCGCTCACGTTGCACGAGAGTAAGAAATGTACCGCTTTCCGGATATTGTCGAAGATCCCCCGGCCCTCCTCCACAGCCGCCGCGATCGAGGCAAAATTATCGTCCGTCACCACCATGTCGGCGGCTTCTTTCGTGACGTCGGTTC
>JAOUGT010000214.1 GCA_029865485.1 Nitrospira sp. | reverse complement strand
CCGGACCTTAAAACCGCCTGTAACCTCGGTTGTCAATAGTGGACGCCATGAATTGCAGCCTCAGGCTGCTGGCTGTTGACGGGCCCACTGCTGGGCAACCATGGCGGGCGAGCAATTCCCCAGCCCTGAAGGGCGCCGCTGACGGTTATAGAAAAGCTCGATATACTCCGAGATTGGTGTGGTGCCGAAGAATGCCCTTGCTACGGATCAATTCCTCTTGCGGGCAACGCAGCATTCCTTGATAATGCTCCCACGATGAGCACGACGACGAAACCCCGGTCTCTTGCAGGCCGATTAGAATTCTGGCTGATATCCCTCGGGATGTCGGTGCTGGCCTACCTACTCGAAAAAATGATCCTCCGTTCAGTCAAGAGCGGCGGAGCGAAACCGTGATTGTGACGAACGGTTCCAAGAACCACTTGAGGTTAACGTCCGCGCACGAGATCGAGAACCAATCCAACAATCAGTAGTCCAGCAAGGATCCCGAACGAGACTGAGACCCAATCCGCAGCAGTCGCTGAAGTCGCCGTAAGCCCACTGGCGAGGATGCTCGCGGCAGCGGTCAATCCCACTGCGAGGCGCCGACCTGTACGGCGAACCGTATCCTCCAGTGTATCCGCCTTAAAATTGACGACCATCTTCTGGCCAGGGCGCGCACCGATGAGGTGTTCAATCGCTTCGACGACCCGCTCAGCGCGTACCTTCAACTTCTGCGCCTGATACACCAGCGCTCTTGGATCCAGGGTAGCGCCCAGGCGTTTCAGCATCGATCGCATCAAAAACTTGCCAGCCACATCGTACGGATCAAGCTTGGGATCAAGCTGCGCGGTCACGAGTTGGACCTGCGCAAGAGCCTTGGCCGCAAGGGTCAATGACGCCGGCAGTGGAACTCCGTGTCGAACCCCGATCGCACTCATTTCCTGGAGGATTGGTCCGATCTGCATATCGCCCAGAGCCGCGGTACGGTATTTGGAGATCATCTCGCCGATGTCACTCTGAAACTGAGGGACATCCAGATCGCTCCGATCGAGCGACCCGGCCATCATGAGGATCACGTCGCTCAGGAACACCGTATCTTCTTTCCACAAGGCCATCAGCAGCAACAAGAGGTGCTCGCGCACATTGGCATCCACCGCCCCGACCATCCCAAAATCCAAGAGGTAGATACAGTCCTTCCACCACATGAGATTGCCGGGGTGAGGATCGGCATGGAAGAAACCCTCGACAATGATTTGTTTATAGAAACTTTCTAAGAGCTGACGGGCAGCCTCGACGCGTTCAGGACCGTCCAGCGCCTGAGCAATCTTGACACCCTGAATTTCTTCCATCACCAATAATCGGCCGGTTGACAGCTCTCGGTACACGGAAGGGACCGCCAAGCGATCATAGTCCTCGAGCACCGTCTGCATCCGGCCGATATTCTCGATTTCCTGACGGAAGTCGAGTTCACGCTGAAGCGACGTGGAGAGGTGTTTGAACACGGCCTCCATATTCACCACTTGGTTGAGCACGGGACGCTTGCCGACTTTCTGAGCAAAAACCTCCAGGAGGGCCATATCCTGTTCAATTTCCGCTCGTGCCGTGGGCCGCTGAACCTTGACGACCACTCGGTCGCCCGTTTCGAGTGTCGCCCGATGAACTTGGGCTATGGTTCCGGCGGCGAGCGGCTTCGGATCAATCGATTCGAAGACATCCTCCCACGGCACCCGCAGCTCCTGCTCAGCCACACGAACGACTTCGCTCTCCGGCATCGGGGGGACGTGACTCTGTAACATCGCCAGTTCTTCAATGTATTCCGCCGAAAGAAGATCCGGACGAGTCGACAACACTTGCCCAAGCTTCGAAAAGGTAGGGCCGAGTTCCTCCAGTGCAGCACGAAGACGCTTGGCTTGCTGACGACGTGTCGCAATATCCGATGGGGCCGGTTGGCTCAACAGTTCTTGTACGCCATGCTTGGCCATTACGGTCGCGATTTTGACCGCCCGCGCTCCCATGTGAGTCTCGGAGACGGGAGAGTCGGTCTGCGAAGACGGGACCGGCGAGGCTGATGCTTGGTACCCATCAGCCAATAACTGTGTATTCACGATGATCACGGTGCAGCGCGAATTGTGACTAATACGGTTCGGGACGTTGCCGAGCAAGAACTCTTTTCTCCCGGCCATACCTGAATTCCCCACCACCAAGACATCGACGGCTTCTTCCTCAGCGGCGCGAACGATGGCCAACGCCGGATCATCATCCATCACGACGAGCGCATGTCCTCGCTCTCCGACAAGCTGCCGCACGAAATCTGCCAGTTCATGCTTTGCGGCCGCCGCTTGCGTATGCTCCGCCGTACTGAATTCTGCGGTGGATGGATGCTGCGGCAGGATGACCTGAACCACGAACAGATCTGCGCCATAGCGCTCGGCGAATTGAGCCGCCCAGAGAACAGCTTGCTCCGCTGTCTTAGAGCGGTCGGTGCCGACCATGACACGCCGTATGGTGCTGTTCTGAGGCTGATCGCTCATAAGATAACCCTTATAGATAACGCCTATATAGAACCCGAGAATGGGAATTTCCCGTGGAGTATGACTAGAACCTTTCTCAAAATCAAACAACGAATTGCTGTGCATCCGAGGTCCTCAAACGTGATGGAGTAACACGAGATTCCTCACCACATCGAAGGCCGCCAGCTGCGTGCTCGCATCGATTCTAGGTTCGTGAAGCATCGTGCGTGAAGCGCAATTCGTTTCCAGATCTGGAGAGCTTCACGCTTCACCATTCAGCAGGCTCACGGCCCTGAGTTCTATCGAAGGGCGAAGGACGAGCGATGCCCTATGTCTCAATAACGCGCCAGTAGCTGCAGTTGAAGCGTTCATGAGTGATGTGGGCTGGACAGTAGCGCTGATAATGCCGGAACCGACAGGGATCGGATTTCTTTTTCCCCACCACCGGCGCTATCATAGGCCGCGCTGAATCACTCATGCTCGCGCAACCGCTTCCTGTATCTCTTTGCGAGCGAACGTGGTTCCGTGAATGTCACCGAATGTTCCTCACAGGCGTGAGGGAATGCAACTCTGATTGGGGACCATGCAGACCTACTGCGAGTTTTCTTAAACGACGTCAATCGCTGTCTCTGCTGAGACTATACGCCCATCAGTTATCGTCACCATAAATAGCGATGTCCCGATAACGACTCGAACCTCTTCCATCGGCCATCGCTAGAAGGAGCACGATCCGTGCCCATTGATTTCGTTACCATCATCGGCCTATTGGGAGGCTTCTTCTATCTTGCCAGTCACTCGCAGAAAGATATGATTTCCCTGCGTGTGTTGTCCGTGGCCAGCAACGTCCTCTTTATCCCCTACAGCATGTTGCATGCGCACTTTGAGATCCCTGAGCTGATTGGCACACCGGAATTTCTTCTCAATGTCATCCTCTTACCGATTAACTCAAAACGACTGCTAGAAATCATCCGGCTGACCAAGCAAATCGAACAGGCCACCGTGGAATCGCCCATTTCGGAATGGCTGTTGCCGCATATGCATCTCAAGAAACACCGCGCCGGGGACGTGCTGTTCAGAAAAGGAGACAAGGCCCACGAAATTATCTACGTGGCCGCCGGACGGCTCAAGCTGCAGGAAGTCGACCACTACATCGAGCCCGGCGAGTTGATCGGGGAGATCGGACTCTTCTCAGGCGAGAAGGTACGCACCATGACCGTGGTCTGTGAGACTGACTGCGAGCTCTACAAGATGACCGATGAGATGATGTATCACCTGTACTACCAGAACCCAAAGCTCGGCTTCTTTTTCATGCGGTTGATCGTTGAGCGATTGCTCCGCGACGTGCGGCGTCACACGAGTGAATCTGCAACCTAGCCCGCATTATTCATGAACACTTCTACTGCCGTCATAGATGGATGTCCAAGGTTTGAGGGATGAGGCGCATGCCTCTCACCTCCAACCTCAGGTTTCCAACCATGACCGTTTTACGGTGCAGATTTGAGGTTCCGGCTTCCGTATAACTTGAAACATTGAACATGAAACCCGGGATCCGATGGCCCCTTGTACCAATTGGTTCACCCGCACGGTGGCGATTCGTACAGGCCGATGAACTACCCGCACCCAGTATCGTCACTATTCGACACAAACGACCCATAACGCAGGGCTTTGGCCCGGCCTGCTCAGTTCAGCTCTTTGCACGCCGCTAGCATACGGGTTGCATAACCCCATGGCTTCTATACTAATTCGCCGCCATCTGGAAGGGAATGCTTCAACATGATTGACGTTCCAAAAACAGCAACTCTCAGCCTCTTACTGGTACTGGCCGTGCTAATCCCGTGGGAGGCCACGGAAGCAGCCCACAGCGTGCGTGGTCGGCACAGTCTGATCCATCGCCCACAGATTCAACCAGCCCCTGCTGCACCCGCCCCTGAACTCCAGGCCTCTTCCCCTGTGCAATCGACATCTTCACAGTCCGTTCAGCGCAAAGTTGTGAAGAGACGGGCGGCACCTGCCTCACCCGTTGCAGAAGTCTCTCCCGCGAATCCCAGCAATTCACCACAAATTGATTTTCTACCACCAGCCCATCACTCCTATAATCCCGATGACACTCCAGCAGAACCAGAAATGCTACCTCCGCCGGAACCACAAGAATCACCCAACACCGACACCCAATAGGCATAAGGCAGTCCGCGAATTATCCAGGACCGCTCGTGAGGCGCTTTCGCTTCTCGTGAAGCGTGAAACGTATTTCGTTTCTGGATCCGGACGCTTCACGCTTCTCGTACGACGCTTCACTGCCGTTTGACACTTCAGGTTTCACCACTCGACAGACTCACGGCGGCGAATAGCGTCGTAGACGCACGCATGCATTCGGCGAACTGGGAGCCTGTCCAAGATCCGAGTTTCATTTGTCGATACATCAAGAATCCGTATACTACAACGAGAAGGACAGAGGAGGCTGAGCACGATGCCCAAGATAGATGAACTCTTCCGCATGATGATCGAGCATGGAGCCTCGGACCTGCACCTGATTGCAGGACAAACCCCTGCCTTTCGCATCCACGGTGAACTTGAGCGCCTGCCCGGAAACGCAATCCTCGATAACCAAGGCCTCCATGAACTTCTCTATGAGATCACTCCGGGGCCGAAGAAGGAAGTCTTTGAATCGACGGGTGACGTGGACTTCGGCTATGAGATTCCTGGAGTCGCTCGCTTCCGCTCCAATTTTTTCAACCACAAGCACGGCATCGGGGCGGTGTTTCGGAAGATTCCGACGACCATCGTCTCTGCCGAAGACCTCGCGCTGCCGCCTGTCTTGACGCGCGCGGCCATGCTGCGCAAAGGACTGGTACTCGTCACCGGCCCGACCGGCAGCGGAAAGTCCACAACGCTCGCAGCCATGGTTGACTATGCAAACCGCCACCGGAAAGACCATATTCTCACAGTCGAGGACCCGA
>JAOUGT010000264.1 GCA_029865485.1 Nitrospira sp. | reverse complement strand
AAGTCGTCCAGATAGAGATTGGCAAAGAACTGACTGGTCAGATTCCCGATGGGAATGCCGACCCGCCGGTCGAGCGGCGTCAAGAGATCATCGCCTGGGAAGTACTGAGGCTCAGCCGTGCTCTGCGGCGAACTTTCAATGATGCGGTCGAGTAAGGCCAAGACTCGTGCATCCTTGATCCGTCGTCGCAGCTTCTCTTTCAGTAGGTCATGATCGATGGAGGGAAAATACTGCTGGATGTCCATCTTCAGCACATACCGATAGGTCTGCGCCCAGGCTTGATAGCGATCCACCGCGGCATGCACGCCTTTGTCTTTCCGGCACGCGTAGTTGTCTGAAATAAACGTGCGATCAAGAGGCGGCTCGATCATCTGCATCACCGCATGATGTACCACACGGTCGCGAAACGGCGCGGCCGCAATCACACGCGGCTTGCGCTCATAGATCGTGAATAGCCGGTACTCGCCCGGCTGATACGTTCCCTCACGAAGCGCGCTTTGCAACATCAGCAACTCACGTTCGAGATTCAGACCAAACTCAGCGACGCCCGGTTTGCTGCGCTTCCCACGCTGGGCTTTCCGGTACGCCTGTAGCAGATTTTCAAAACCCGTCACCGTCTCCCAGATTCCGTCGAGCCGCTTCATGGCTGTGGCTCGCTCGTCGGTTGACTGCGGAGCCAACCGCCAATCTGTCGACCGACGTCATCGGTTAGCCTTGCCCCATGCTCGTACTGGCGAGTGGCCATGACTTTCAGCTCATGTGCAACTCGCCAGAGGTGCCGCACGACCTCCAGTTTCAGATTCGCGCGCCGCAACGACGCGTCCTTATTCCGGGTGTAGGCCGCCTCTACCAGCAGCTCCAAGACTTCGAGCCCCCCGGATTCGATGCTCTCACCTAACGTGAAGCGACGCGAACGCGGGAACTTATCGAGCTGCGGAATTATCCAGAGCAACAAATCGTGGCAGGATTGTACGGCCTGGGGAACCGTCGCAGGCATGACTCAACTCCTCAACCTATTGAAGGCTCCATTCGCTCTCGGACTCGGATGTAAAGGGTAAAAGAACAAAGTGCAAAGGGTTAGGGAATGTCCTGAACGAGACGAAAGCCAAGGATGGTGCCCCGGGTGCCGGCGTAGCTCCAGGTCCGGTCCGAGGCACGCAGGGTCTCCGGTTTGTTGCCCCAGGAACCACCCCGGATCACGCCCTGGCCGCACTCGCCGCCGTTTTCCTCTAACCAGGCCGAGCCGTCTGTCGGAGCCGCTTGGTAACTATTGTGCCAGCAATCGTTCACCCACTCGTAGACATTGCCGCTCATGTCATAGAGGCCGAGGCCGTTAGGCTTTTTGCTCCCCACCGACTCCGTCCCACGCTGCTGATACACCGCATAATCAGCCAGCTGCTTCTCGTCCGATGTCCCCGCCCAGGTCTCATCGTTTCCCCCACTCCGCGCCGCATATTCCCATTCCGATTCTGTGGGAAGTCGATAGTGTTTCCCTGTCGCTTGTGAGAGCCACGTTGCGTAGGCCACAGCCTCTTCCCATGAGACATTAATCACGGGACGATTCTCGTGCCCCCATGACTCATCACTTGGTGATCGACCACCAGTCAACTCCACATAGCGATCATACTCTTGGAATGTCACTTCATACTTGCCAATGGCAAACGGCTTGATCGTCACCTGTCGGACAGGTTGTTCACTCTTCTCCCCCAGACCATGGATGTCTCCTTGCTGATAGCTTCCCTCCGAGATCGTAACCATTGCCGGCTCCGCCACCGACACCACATGCAACCGGGCCATGACAATGCTGCTTGCATACTTGAGCGTCACACCCTGGCGTTCCACCCAGAGGAGAGGTCCTCCGACCACCAGCAGAGCGAGCAGACTAATCGCGGCGCTGCGCCACCAATGGCGCAGCATCTGCGTCTTGCTGGCCGTAACGAACTGACGTTCACTCTGGGCGAACGAATCCGGCTTGTTCTTCAGCCATTCCAACGCCTCGGTAAGGGGAAATCCTCTGAGGAGCAGGTCGGCACTTTTGTGATTCTCTTCGTACTGGTCGACCACGATACGGAGGCGCTGCTGCCACAAGAGAAAGCGGCGATCAGCATCCACCCAGCCCTTGAGTCGATCCCAATGCCGAATGAGCGCCTCATGCGACACCTCGATGGTCTCCTCTCCACTACCGGCAGCCTGCGATGTCACCAAGAGACGCTCATCGGCGAGTTGCTTCGCCAAACGATGTTCCTCCGCGCCGACTTCCGCGAGGGTCGCGCGACGCCTGGTGTCTGCCTCACCCTCACCCGGTCGTACCAGGCGGAGAAAGATCTGTTTGACCTTTCGTTGGTCCTCATCGCTCAGCTTTGAGAACAACGCCTCTGCCTTCTGCGCAATAGCCCCCTGCAACTCCCCCATCGCCTTGTACGCCGCATGATGGAGCTGCCCGCCCTGGCGATCCTCCCACAAGCGCCTGAGCACAAATTCCACCAAGGGGAGATGGCCCGGTTCATCGCCGACCTGTTCAAGAATCAGATCGACCAAGCCTGCTTCAAATGTCAGCCCGACCTTCTTTGCCGGCTCCTCAATGGCCAGACGTAACTCCTCCCGCTTCATCGGGCCGAGATTGATCTGCGCACCTTGGACCCGGTCGGACAATGGCCGATAGTCCGTAATGGCTCGGCCGAAGAAGTCTCCCCGCAGGGTGAGCACTGCGCTGAGTTTTGTGGTCGCCGTGGCCTCGAGGATGTTGTCGATGAAGCAGCGCCTGGCCGCGTCGTCTTTACAGAGCGTGAACAGTTCCTCCCACTGGTCAGCGATGAGAAGCAAACGATCAGTGCCCGGCTGCTTGGCAACCACCCTGTCCACAACCTCACGCAGCTTGACTGTCCCTTGGAGAAACGCCTCGGCCAGCTTGTTCGTTTCGATCAACCGATCGGTTTCACTCCTGTCAGGTTCGAGGAGCGGCATGAGGACCGCCGCCAGCGCATGAACGGGGCGATCCGTCGGGACCATCGTGACAACTTCCCATACCCGTTCGCGACTCTTCCGCAGTTCCGGCACCAGGCCGGCCCGCACGACCGACGACTTGCCGCTGCCCGACGCGCCAACGACTGCGACAAGGTTGTGTTGCTGCACCGCACTATTGAGTTGCGCGGTAGCCGCTTCGCGCCCAAAGAAGAACGGCGCATCTTCCTCTCGGAAATAGAGCAGGCCTCGGTAGGGACATAACGTGGCGAGTGTGTTGCGGACTACCTCCAGCGCATCCGGACCTGGCGGCTTCCCATGAACGGCGTTGACCAGGGTATTCAGCAGAACTGGATCGTCAGCGCGAGCACGGAAATCGACCCAGGTCTGTTGGCTCAGAAATCCAAGCGGTGGTTCGGCACCAGGTAATAAGATGGGAATAACAGGAAAGGTCTGGCCCTGACGTTCGGCGGCGACCTGCCGCTCCAGCGCCAGATACTGCTCGCGCTGTTGCCATGGGCCCATCTCTCCCTGACCGATGCAGACCGCCACCGCGCGACAGCTCGCCAACGTGGTTTCTAATGCCTTCGGCCAGGATTGCCCCGGAGTGAGATACCAGCGGTCGAGAAACACGGAGAGCTTCTGCTCACGCAACCGATGCGCAAGCGCTTCCACGTGGGCATGGTCGCGCCAGTGGTAGCTGAGAAAGACATCATATGGATTCACTCTTGTCCAAAACAGCGTATGACGTTGGGTCATCCAACGGTGTAGGGTGTTGGTGAATCGCCAAACCCACCTGCACCTAACCGAAGGAGACCCAACGTGAATGCATCATGTAGCATGTTCAG
>JAOUGT010000033.1 GCA_029865485.1 Nitrospira sp. | reverse complement strand
GACGTTTGGGGTGTGGGTGGGAGAGCTCTCAGGCCGTCTGTCCGCCAGGCGGCAGATGTCAATCGATGTCCCTCCACCTCAGCTCCTGGTAGCTTCTCAAGAATGCGCACCAAAACACCATACAAGTCAATCGAAGGGCTCACCACAAACGTATTTTCAGGACGCGACGGTTCCCCAAGCCGTGCAATCGTGTGACGAGTTGTTGCTGTGGCCGATTCCTCGGCTCTATACGTTTCCCTGTGCGCGTCGTTTCACGTTGGACGAGCGCATCAAGATGCGGTCGAGCAAGCTTCGGGACGAACCTCCGTTCATCCGGTTCGATGAACCCACCGCAGGCTTCGAGGGGGCGCAGACCTCTCGGTGTATCCCAAAGGCGGGACTGATTAATTTGTCTGTGGCGCAGAGCGGCTGACGTATTTGTGGAGGATACTGGAGATCAGGCTTTGATAGGGCAGACCTTCTTCGGCGGCTCGCCGCTTCAGCATTTCCAGGTCAGCAGTCGATAAGCGGATATTGATCCGGGCGTCCTTGCGTGTGTAGCGCCGAGCCGCTTCCATGGCCTCTTGTCTGGCCCTCTCCTGGTTCTTGACCGGTCTGAAAGCGCCGCGTTCATATGCAGCGATCAGCTCATCCTCGTCTTTATCCAGCATCGTTTTCTTCTTCATGGTGTGTTTCCTTTCGCACGATTTTTGGTGGCCTTTCGGCTCGGATAGATGGTCTTTAAAAACAATGTGCGGTGTTCTCTGACGACCGGGACCACGTAGACATATCCATCCACATCGACTTCATAGAGCAGCTGGTTGGGATAGCGCTCGCGGTCATGATGTTCCAGTATTTGAATGAGGTGGCCGTTTTCGATGAGCGCGATGATCTGTTCGAAGCTGATGCGTCGTTCCTGAATGAGCCAGGCGTTCTTGTCAGGATCAAAGGCATACTCCCATTCTTCCATTATTGAGTGATGCTATGACAATGTGTGCCTGTTGTCAACTTTGCGTCGATCCCTCGACATAGGGCGCGGCGGTGTTGTCGTCGAGGCCAAGTTGCTTCGCGTTTGGTGCGAGGAATGGCAGGTCTACACTCGCACGCTGGGTCTTCTCATCGGAGCCTGTTCGCCCTGGCCGGTCGACGCCTGCGTTGACTGCCCCTGTGGTGCAGTGCTAGAGTTTGGCCGTTTTTCAGACTCGTCCCCGGTCGGGCGATTAGCTCAGTGGTAGAGCGCTTCCTTCACACGGAAGAGGCCACAGGTTCGATACCTGTATCGCCCACCATCTCCCGCTCCTCCCTGCTCTCCAATGTGTCAGCTTTGCTGATGGGCTTCTGCCTGCCAAACCCCTCGATTCCTGGACAGAAACTAGGTTGTCGGCTAGACTTCACATTGTCTCTTTATGGGGTTTCTAGCTCAGGATTTCAGAGTGGTAGGCGTTGAAACAAGCGAGGGGACACTATGACAAGCACGTTGAATATCATCGGGGTCGCGGTGCTGGCTCTCATTGCAACCGGTTGCAGTACGACACAGCAACAGGGTGCCGGCGCCGATGGTCGGGAATATACCCCTCCCACGAGCATTTACAATATCCTGGACAGCACCGCGCTGGTTTACTCCAGCCCAGCTGCAGGATCGGCCGTCAGTGACCATCCGCTTCGTTGGTTGGGCTTCGTTGCGCACCCAATCGGCCACGCCTTCGATTACGTGATCAATCGTCCGATCTATCGAGTTGGCGCCGGTTCTCCCTATCTCCACGGGTATACGGCTGAAGATAGTATGCTGGATGCCCAACGTCAGTAGCTGCGGACAATTAACCGCGTAGGGTTGAAGGCCGCTCTTCCTGCGAAGAGCGGCCTTTTTTGTGTCCACTTGGCTCGAATCCGTTCAAATCGTGCTATTGTTCGGCTCGATGCGTCCCTTCCTACGTTCACTCCGATCCTGGTTCTCGGCCGGCCTGCTCGTACCACTGAGTCTCGCTCTGGGGTGCGGGGGAGCAGATGCGCCTGTACGGCCTCCGCTTCCTCCCTCCAAGAGCGATCTTGTGCTGTTGGCTTCGACGGCTCTCTGTGAGCGCAAGGCTGCCTTCTTACTCAAACATCCCACTGCAGCGCAGCTTTCGAGAAGTTGGGGGAGCGGTCAGGAACTCACTATTGCAGGGGAGCACAGTGCCTCCCACGGAGACGAATCCTATTTTTTCGATGAAGATGGGGTGTTGGTTGGGGCGCTCTTTACGTTTCCTCGTGGACTCGACCTGGGTCCTTACTCCGTGCTGCGTGATACGCTCTCACGGCTGAAACCCTCCCTTGAGTTTTATTTGAACGTGGCCCAATTGGAAACGAACAGGAACATGGAGAGCAGCTCGCTTCTAGAAACCGGCGATGAAAAAAGCACCACGCAATATCTCGTGACCGGGTTGCGCGACCGCCCGATCCTGCTCCAGGCCTCCTTTACCATCGACCCCTATGTGCGGCTCTTTTCACCCTACCGGCGAGAATTTCTTGATCGCCTTCGTCTGCCGGCTGGGGGTACCGGAGGCCAGAATATGGAGAGTCAGGGGACCGAGGATAAGGAACCGTTCCCATCGTTGCAGCAATTCGCACGAGGCCAGACGGCCCAGCTCGCCTATTGTGGTGAGAAGAACTACGACATTGCCGTGGATGCTTACCGGAGAGCTATTGGGAGTGGGTTCACGAACAAGGTCTGGCTGGCCGAAGCTCGGCATAAACTCGGCGTGGCTTTGCTGATCAAGGGTCAGGTCGAACAGGCGAAATCCGAGTTGCTTCAGTCGCTTGCGCTCAGACCAAATGTTCCGGAGGTGCTGAATAACCTGGGCACAGTCCAGGTCAAACTTGGCGACAAGGCCGCCGGCTTGAGTTCATTTGAGCGGGCGATCGTTCTTCGCCCCAACTATGCGCTGGCCCGCTACAACCTGGCGGAGGCTTCTGAGGCGACAAATCCCAAGCGTGCGCTCTCGGAATACGAAACCTATGTCGCGATCGTCGAAGGCATTCCGGAGGAAGCCGACCGGATCATCCATGCCAAAGAACGCATCAAGGCCTTGAAGCGCTAGCGATGGTTCCCTTGGTGAGCGGTTATACGGGTAGTTTCCTCCGAGGAGGGGGAAGACGCCGAGCTTAGCTTCGAGCTTGCTCTTCCTGCTCCTGAAGGGTCTTGCAGTCGATGCAGAACGTAGTGACCGGACGGGCCTTGAGCCGTTTGTAGGGAATCTCTTCACCGCACCCTTCACAGATCCCATAAGTCTGGGTATTCATCCGCTCGAGCGCTTCGTCGATCTTCTTCAACAACTTCCGTTCCCGGTCACGAATGCGCATGGAGAAGCCCTGATCAACTTCAGCAGAGGCTTGATCGCTGACATCAGGTAATGCTTCGGGGTTGTCGCGGTGTGTGAGCACCTCACCCGTCTCGCTGAGGATTGCCGCCCGTTGACGTTCAAGGTCCTGACGGATATCGGGATACTTTGCGCTCACGGAACTGACTTCTCGATTCGAGGCCGAAACAGGCTGTTTCTTGGAGGGAGGTGTTTTCATGACTCGGACTCGCTATGAGATAATTTGGAAATATTGATGGATACAGAAACTATATCAACCTCAGTGAGAAGGGGTCAACGAGGGTTGGAAGGTATTCGGGGGCTACAAATCTCGCCGTCCCTCAATTGATTTCAGTAGAGTCACCTCGTCGGCGTACTCAATATCCATACCGACGGGGATGCCATAGGCGATACGAGACACGCGGATGCCGAACGGCTTGAGCATTCGGGTGAGGTAGATGGCTGTGGCCTCTCCTTCTATGGTGGGATTTGTCGCCAGGATGACCTCTTCGACTCCGCCAAGTTTGACCCGCTCAATGAGTTCCTCGGCTCGGATGTCCTCCGGGCCTACACCATCCAACGGAGAGAGCGCGCCTAGCAGGACATGATAGAGCCCACGATAGGCTCCGGCTCGTTCAACGGCATAGAGGGTACTGGGTTCCTCAACCACGAAAATCTTGCTGCGATCACGTTTTGGATCACGGCAGAACTCGCACAGCTCCCCTTCCGCGATATTTCGGCATTGGCTGCAAAACGCCAATCCCTCTTTCACCGCTCGTATAGCATCGGCGAGCCGTAACGCGTCTTCCCGCTCTATCTTCATGAGATGAAAGGCTAGCCGTTGCGCGCTCTTGTGACCGATCCCGGGGAGGCGGACCAGTTCTTTGATGAGTCGTGCTAGTAGGCCTTGCTGATCGACGGCCATCGCTAGAACAGACCCGGAATCTTCATCCCGCCCGTTAACGCTTTCATCTCGCCTTCCATCAGCTCTTTGGCCTTACGGAGTGCCTCATTCGTGGCGGCCACGACCAGATCCTGGAGCATGTCGACATCGCCGCTCTTAACGATCTCCGGGTCGATTGCCACGCTGACGATCTGCATGGCCCCATTTGCTGTGACGGTGACGATCCCGCCACCGGCCGTTCCACTGGCGGTTTTGGAGGCGGCCTGCTCTTGGATTTTGGCCATCTGCTCCTGCATGGCCTGCGCTTGTTTGAGGATGTTGTTCATATTGCCGAAGGGATTTTTCATTCGTTTGCCTCCTGTTGGGCGATGGTGCGGACCTCTGCTAACTCCACGCCGAATATCTCGAGCGCTTGCTTCACGGTCGGATTTGTTTTCGCCTGTTCAAATAATGCCGCCCGATGCTCTTGTTCCTTGGCCGCCCGGGCTTGGGCCATCGTCGGTCCTTGAGGGTGCGTTTCCGTCAACTCAATGATGCGGACACGGATGGGCTGTCCCAGTTGGCGTTCACATAACTGTGAGATCACTCTGGTATTTTCTTCCTTCTCGAGTCGAGCCCTCGCCACCGTCGCCTGCTTGGCAAATCCGATCGTGACCACGCCGCCTTCCAACCCAACGAATCGACCGGCCTCAAGGAACGGGGCGATGTTTGGAAACGACGCCGCAATCTCTTCTTGGACTAATTCCCACCGCAATATTGATGGTTGAGGAGAAGCCGTGATGGTCTCGGTGACGGGGGCGACAGCCACTGGATTCACGATGGGTTTCGGGGAAGGATCAGGCGAGGTTACCGGTTGCTGAACCATTCCCGTCCTCGATGTCGGAGGAGGTTGGCTGGCTGGCTTCTGGATCGGTGGCGCGGAAGGCGTGTTTTTGTGTCCTTCTGATTCACCCATAGGTTTATGGCTTGGGGACGAGGATGTCGGTTGTGGAGAGAGCGAATTACTGGGTCGGGGGCGTAGCAGCCGGGTCGCCCGCACGGCCGCCGTCTCCATCACAAACCGTGGGTGGGTGCTGAATCGCAGAGAATCTTCCGCCTGAATGAAGATGGCCAGTAGTTCCTGGAGCTGTTCCGGCGTCACAGTCTTGGCATCGGACGAAAGCTGATTGAGATCTTCCTCCGATGTCTCAACCAAACTCCTGAGCTCGGTCGTATTGGGAACGACAGCTGCCACGAGCAGATTACGGATGTGTTCCACGACGTCCGCACAGAACGCCCGCAAGTCATGCCCCCTATCCAGCAGGCCGGCCAGGCTGGCGAGAGCTGTAGGGCTGTCTTGGGTCAGAATGGCCCGAATGAGTTCTTGTACCAATTCTTGAGGGACGGCTCCCAAGAGCAGTTCGAGATCCGCGTGGCTGATGGCCTTACCACCATAGGCAATCGCTTGATCCAGCAGGCTTAAGGCATCGCGCATACTCCCCTCACTGGCACGAGCCAGGGCCATGAAGCTCCGTTCTTCCAGTGTCAGCTGATCTTGGGCTGCGACGTGTCGAAGCCGTTGGATGATTTCGGACCTGGCAATCCTGCGGAAGTTGTAGTGCTGGCACCGCGACATGATCGTCACGGGAATTTTATGGATTTCCGTTGTCGCAAAAATGAACACGGCATGAGCCGGTGGTTCCTCAAGCGTCTTCAATAGAGCATTGAAGGCGGAATTGGAGAGCATATGGACTTCATCGATAATATAGACTCGGAACTGACCACGAAAGGGCGCAAACTTCACGTTCTCGCGGATCTCTCGTACATCGTCCACACTCGTATTGGACGCACCGTCGATCTCGATGACATCCACCGAATTTCCCAGCGTGATTTCACGGCAGTTCTCGCAGCTGTCACAGGGGTGACTAGTGGGTCCTTGTGCACAATTGAGCGCTTTGGCAAAGATTCGGGCCACGGTCGTTTTTCCGACGCCTCGCGTACCAGAAAATAGGTACGCATGCGCCACTCGCTTGGTGGAAACCGCGTTCATGAGCGTCTGAACAACGTGAGGCTGCCCGATCACATCGTCAAATGTGCCGGGTCGATATTTTCTGGCAGAGACTTGGTAGTCCACCTGATACCTGTGCTCCTACCACAAATGCTCGGATTAAACTGTCAGAACTGTGAATCCCCAGAAACCTACGGGATGCGTTCTCTCACACACGGAGAAGTGGGGCCAGGTGATCCTGCGGCACACAGAACTGGCTGCTTACCGTTGCTTCCTTCCGGATCTAGCGGGGTTCACAGGGTTCTATTGCACAGGGCCCAGCCCCTGTTTTCGAATCTGAATCCACAAAACAGCCCGCGCTTGAGGTGTGTCTGTTCTCCCTCACAGCGACTCTACGAGGTAGGGAGGGGTTCGGTACACACCACGTGCGGTATGGCGGAGAGGGTGGGATTCGAACCCACGGTCCCGTTGCCGAGACGCATGCTTTCCAAGCATGTCGATTCGTCCACTCTCGCACCTCTCCGCATCGAGAAGTGCAAAGGAGCGCATCTTAGCATGCGTGTCCAGCAGCAGCAAGGCGTCGATGGTGACATTGGGCAACGTCCGTATTTGCGAGCGCACCTTTGGTGCTTACTTAAGTGCGCCATTGAGAGTAAGCTGTAATGGCAATGGATAGGGCATCGTAAGTGCTGGAGTCGGGCCATTCATACTAGGTATGGAATACCCTCGGTCGTATGGGTTGACACTTGTGTGGGTCCGACGGTACAACGCTATACAACATCGCGTGTTTAGGCTGTCTTGGTTACGAAATAGAAGCAGCTCCTCGGCATCCTCCACTATGCGAGAGTGGCGGAACTGGCAGACGCGCGAGACTTAGGATCTCGTGGGCAACCGTGGGGGTTCAAGTCCCCCCTCTCGCACCACCATCTCCGAATCCTCTTAGATGAATGGGAGCCAGATTTTGACGATGAAGATGGAAGTCACTGAGTTAGGACCGATGAAACGCACCTTGAAAATCGAGGTGCCAGCTGCCGAAGTCACCCAGCAGTTTTCTCGAGCCTATGTGGAACTGAATCGGCAGGTTCATATTCCCGGGTTTCGGCAGGGGAAGGCTCCATTGGCCATTCTAGAAAAGCGGTATGCCAAGACTGTTGAAGAAGACGTCATCCGAAAACTTGTGCCTGATTTTTATGATCGAGCCATCAAAGAAGCCGGGATCAATCCGGTCGTGGTAGAGATCCCTCCCCTGGATCGCATCAAGATCAAAAAGGACTCCCCGTTTACGTTTACGGCAACGGTTGAAATCAAGCCCACCATCGAACTTCGTGACTATAAGGCCCCGAATTCTATATCGCTGCAAGCTGACAAGCGCACGGTTGCCGATGAACAAGTGGATCGGGCGCTTGAGGTATTCCGAGAACAGCAGGCCCGCTTGGATGCAGCCACGACTGGTACTGCATTGGTTGATGGGGACTATGCCATCGTCGATCTGGAGGGATTTTTGGACGGGGTGGCGCTTGAGGGGACGAAAAAAGAAGGCCAACTGCACCGTGTGGGATCAAAAACCGCTTTACTGGGGATTGAAATAGATGCTCACCTTCTTGGGAGATGCGAAGGGGATGTAGTGGACATTCCTCAGGCCTATCCAGTAAGCCATCCTGATCACCGAGTTGCGGGAAAAGTGGTTCAATTCCGTCTAGCTATCAAGGGAGTCAAACGCAAGACGCTTCCTGCCCTTGATGATGAGTTCGCGAAAGACTGTGGACCATACAACTCACTCCAAGAATTACGGGAGAAGCTACGCGGTGAAATGGAGAAGGCGCTCAAGAAAGATATCGAAGAATCCTACAAGGACACGCTTCTCAAACGCCTCATTGAGACCCATCACTTTGATCTTCCTGACACACTCGTTGAGCGAGAGCTCACCACGATCGTACGACAGCAACTGCAAACACGACAGCGCGGTAAAGTCACTGACTCTCTTCCCGAACCGGATGCGGAGGAGGTCAAGACAATACGTGAAGCGCATCGTGAAGAAGCGAGTCGCCGCGTCAAAGCGGGGTTGATCCTCGAAGCCATTGCCGAGAAAGAAACCTTGTCAGTGAGTCAGGACGATCTGAACAACGAGGTCACTCGCTTGGCCAAGGAGCTTCGGGTGCCGATGGCCGATCTTGTAAAAATGATCCAAGCCGGTGGTCAAGATTCTATTGAGGAATTGCGCGCGAGGATCTTGGCCGACAAGGCGCTGGATCTTGTCTATCGTCAGGCAGTCATTCAGGGATAGGTCGGCGGTCAATCATCTTAAGTGTTTCGCGCCAACACTCTTTAGAGGAAAGGAAGCGAACGACATGTTGGTTCCGATCGTAGTCGAGCAAACTAATCGAGGTGAACGTGCCTATGATATCTATTCCCGGCTTCTCAAGGATCGTATCATTTTCCTTGGGGCCCCCATCGATGACGTATTTGCCAACCTGGTAATCGCGCAGCTGCTTTTTCTTGAAGCGGAAGATCCTGAAAAAGACATCAATCTCTATGTTAATTCGCCAGGAGGCAGTGTAACAGCCGGGTTGGGCATCTATGATACGATGCAATATGTGAAGCCACCGATCAACACGATTTGCCTCGGTCAGGCGGCGAGTATGGGCGCACTGCTACTGACCGCTGGAACAAAAGGCAAACGGTTTGCCCTACCGAATGCACGGGTGATGATTCACCAACCCCTCGGTGGATTTCAAGGACAAGCGACGGAAATCGACATTCACGCCCGGGAAATTCTAAAAATTCGTGAACGTCTCAACGAGATTATGGCCAAGCACACCGGGCAACCGATCGAAAAGATCGCTCATGACACCGAGCGCGATTATTTCATGTCAGGTGAGGAAGCGAAACGATATGGCCTCATTGATGAGGTCATTACGCGGCCACCCAAGTTTACGAAGGTGGGTGAGTCAGGGGACGTGTTGAAGGACGGGGCAAAGGGTAAGTAACACAGGAGGGCACATGGCCAAGCAGGAAAAGATGGACCGACACTTGCGGTGTTCTTTTTGTGGCAAGAGCCGTGACGAGGTCCGGAAGCTGATTGCCGGGCCGACGGTCTATATCTGTGATGAGTGTGTCAATCTCTGTAATGACATTATCGCCGAGGATTGGGAAGAGGCCAAAGAGGAAATTTCGTCGAAACTCAAGAAACCCGCTGAAATCAAACATCATCTGGATCAGTATGTCATCGGACAGGAACGTGCCAAGCGCATTCTGTCTGTGGCCGTACACAACCATTACAAACGCATCTCTTCGAAAGAAAAAGGGGTGGATGATATTGAGCTTCAGAAAGGCAACATCCTCATGGTGGGCCCAACCGGAACGGGGAAAACCCTGTTGGCCCAGACCTTGGCCAAGTATCTTGATGTCCCCTTCACTCTTGCGGATGCCACGACTCTCACAGAAGCTGGTTACGTAGGGGAAGACGTTGAGAACATCATTCTGAAACTCTTGCAGGTCGCCGACTACGATGTAGAACGGGCCGAACGCGGGATTGTGTACATCGATGAAATTGATAAAATTAGTCGGAAAAGTGACAGTCCATCGATTACACGGGATGTATCAGGAGAAGGCGTTCAGCAGGCGTTGCTGAAACTGATCGAGGGGACGGTTGCGAACGTTCCTCCACAGGGTGGGAGAAAGCATCCGCATCAGGAGTTTATTCAGGTGAATACGAGCAATATTCTGTTCATCTGTGGTGGAGCATTTGTAGGGTTGGAGCAAATCGTCGAACAGCGCCTGAATCGGAAGTCAATGGGTTTCGGCGCTGAAATCCGTGGGAAGTCTGATGTGCGATTGGGTGACCTGCTGGCCAAAGTCCAACCTGAGGACTTCTTGAAGTACGGTCTGATCCCGGAATTTGTTGGGCGGCTGCCTGTCGTGGCTACCTTAGAGGAGTTGGATGAGCGGGCTCTCATTCGTATCCTGACTGAACCGCGAAATGCCCTCACGAAGCAATATGAGAAGTTGCTGTCGTTTGAGAAGGTCAAACTCCGATTTACGGAAGGGGCCTTGTGTGCTGCTGCACGAAAAGCTTACGCTCAACGAACTGGGGCTCGAGGTCTTAGGGCGATTCTGGAAGAAGTGATGCTGGACGTCATGTATGATGCCCCCTCCCAAAAAGCCATCATGGAAGTGGTCATAACAGAAGATTCTATTGTTGGAAAGAACCCCCCAATTCGCATATTTGAGCAGGAACAGGATGCAAAAACTGCGTAAGAAATTGATAATATTAACATTTTAATTGCCGGAAGAGACTGGTCGTATACCGAGGTTATTCGAGGTCTTTTCCGGCTGCTCCGTGCCAGCCCGATACTCATCCAACATTCCTCTCTCCTTCCTCGACAAGTAGAAACACCGCGCTATACTTGACACGTGTGAGCCAGTGAAGGGAGCTCGTGTGAAGTATTCTGTTCTGACAAGCCTTCGTCACAAAGGGAAGGTGCTTCAGGTTGATGTGGAACGGGAAATGGTGACGTTATTGGGAGGAAATGGGGATGTGATCGGTAGTTTGTCCTGGGACGTTGTGATCGATCAAGTTCTCGCCTATCGCAAGGTGCCAGTTCAGAAAGAGGTCCGGGTAGAGCCGAGGATTTCCCTCACCTTTAAAGTGCGCTACAACACGCCTGAGGGACAGCAATTCGAGAGTCGTGCCGGTGGCATTGGAGGAGGAGGGCTATTTATTGAAAGCCACAGTCCTCTACCTGTGGGAACCAAATTGGCAATGGAATTTTCGCTTCCTCAGAAGCCAGACCAATGGCTTCCAGCAAGGGGGACGGTCGCTTGGGTATGCCCAAAAGCTGATCAATACACCTTCAGTCCGGGGATGGGAATTCGTTTTACAGAAGTAGATGAGGGTGTACGCGATCGAATTCATGAAGTTGTGAAAACAACTCAGGTGACGAGCCAAGCAGCCTAAATTCCTGTACTAGTCGAGCCATCAGGACAACATCGTCTCTATATGAAGCTTCCTGTTGTTTCTACTGCACATCATTGTGGTAAATCGTTGACGATTGACGCACAGCAAGAAATGATTCATGTGCATGACACGTCTGGCCAGTTGCTTGGCAATGTATCCTGGGGTTCACTGATCGAACGAGTCTTAGCGACCAACGAGGATGCCCGGTTCGCTCATTGTCGCGCACAGCCGAGAGCACCGCTCGCTCTGAAGGTTCGTTATACTACCCCAGAGGGAAAACAATTCGATAGCCTGACGGGAGGAATTGGTGGGGGAGGGCTCTTTATTGAGAGTGGTGCCCCGCTAAGTCCTGGTACCGAACTCACGGTTGAGTTTGCACTTCCAGATCGCCCCACGGAGAAACTAAAAGCCAAAGCAAAGGTTGCCTGGGCTCGCCACAAGCCGGAACGATACCTCCTCTTCCCCGGCATGGGCATTCAGTTCATGGATTTGGAGGGGAAGGTTCAGGAAGATCTAGTCAATCTTGTCGAGGCATTGAATCGAAGTCGAGCTCCATCCTGAAATTGCTCGACAGGATGTTCCTGACCATTAGAGAGCTCAGCTACCTTCCATTCGTTCCCATCATTTCTGTCAAAGTTTCAGGATTCACGAGATGAAAGTGGGAAGCCGACGGCGACTCCAAATGGATTAGATAGGTCCGGTGGCTGTTTACTTTACCCAGAGCAGGAATGAAAATAAGCGAGTAGTACGAGATGGGATTCAGCTTGATTTTGTGGATTCGTCTTGTGCTGGCGGAAGTTCTTTCGCTGCTTCAATCGATTGCCGAATTTCTTTTTGGGCGGCGTCTACCTCAGCCTGGATCGTGCGCATCTGTGGGTCGACATTGCTTCGGATGTCGGTCACGGTCTGCCTGAATGTCCGTACGACCTCCCCTAGACCCTCACCCAGATTCTGTAGATCATCAGACGATACGCCCACGGGTGAAGGCGAAGCCTTCGTCTTAAGGGCGGCCTGTTGCGCCTGCACGCGGGCAACAGCCTCCTGATTGACAATAGCGGAAGGACGTTTCGTTGCGGGCTTTGTTTGAGCTCCTTGAGGCAGAGGTGGGTACGATGCTCGAGACATTGGAACGGGATTCGCTGCCCGCTCCTCCATCGAAACAACCTGACTGGGTTGTGACGACGTGGGGGGCTGCGAAGGGGTGATCGATGTGGGAACGGTTTGAGCAGTTGCATTGTAAAGAAACGAGGCTGTGGTCCCAGGGGTCAGTTCTGGGCCGGGCACATAGAGAGTATTTGCCTTGGCTGTTGTGCGTGTAGCATCTTGAGGTGTGGTGACCATGGGAGCAATCTGAGCTGGTTGTTGAGAGGGTGTTTCCTGGAGAGGTTGATCTGATGTTGGCTGAGGCACATCGTTCACTTCCTTTTTAAACCCTCTTAACGCTTTGCCGACTCCTTCGCCTATTTGGGGTAAGCGACCGGCCCCAAATATGATGAAGACGATCACAAGGATAATGATGAGCTCGGAAAACCCCATCGTACCAAACAAGACGACCTCGCGTTGAGCGTGTAAAGAAGTGTTACGGAAAGACTCTAGCTGCCTCTTTAATGCAGTGTCAAGAAAGCGCCAAGCCCATAACCCACCGCGTTATATTTAGAGAAGGGCAACAACCTCAGTTTGAAGGGGCAAGCCATGGACGATGGCTTCGTGATCCGTTACATACACATCGAGCTCGCTCCGAATGCCGAACTCGCCGGGGAGATAGATTCCTGGCTCTATCGAAAAGCAGGTGTGCGGGAGGATCTGACGCTCATCATGCGTTTCAAGATTGTCAATGTTGGCTCCATTCCCGTGAACCTCCTCGCCGATCGAATGGCCGGTACGATGAATGAAAAAGTCGCCGTATCCTGCCTCACGGATCTTGTCCCGGCAGACATCATCGACTTCCCACCCATAGGGAAATCGTGCTGCCGCCAGCTGTGTCTGGACAAAGGATACGGCGGCATCGCGCCCTTGCCGGACATGCTGAAAAATCAAACCATGCTTTGATGGAACCCGTTGTCCTGTATAACCGGTCCAGGTGATGTCACCATAGACGGAGCCAGGTGCAGTTTGCTTGGCCCAAAGATCGATCAACACGAGACTGTCTCGTGTAATCGGGGACGAGTCGGATTCACTAGGTGAATAGTGTGGATCTGCACTATGGGCATCGACGGCCGCGATTGGCGAACTGGAGGTTGTCATATCCGTATCGTGAATGCGCGAGAGAATGAATTGTTGCAGACCGTACTCCGTTAAGGGTCGTTGGTGTGTGAGACAGGAGGTTACATGGGTGAAGGCCTCATCGACGATACGTCTGAGAGTGGTAACGGCATACCGATGTGATTCCAGTTGGGCTTCCGTCCAGACGGCCTCAAATCGTTGGACAAGATCGGCGGATGTCACCACATCAACTCCAAAGCTTCGAATGAGCTCGATCGTGCCGGCATCAACTCTGGATAGATAGGGAACGGCATTGAGGGGCGAATACTGCATGGCAATGTGCCGTCTGCCTCGTAAGAGGGAGTCCAATGCCGTCCGTTGCTGTTCCCACGAGACATAGAGGTGGGTGTGACCAGGCAACTCATCCAGTACATGCGGTTCGATCCGATGAAGGAGTTTCACCGGTTCTCCTGTCCTGGGTATCCAATAGTACCAACGGCGAGTGACATGTCGGGAACGATCAAGGAGTAACACCTGATAGGCCAAGGGATCTGAACCGCGGAAATCATAGAACAGCCATCCATCAACTGTCTCCTGATCCAGAAGCGCGGTTTGAATCGCACGGATCCTCATATGATGGGCGGTCTGGTTCATAAGGGTTGATCATAGCTTTGGGGTGACAGGGCGTCAATCAGACAGCAGCTTCATTCCTGCGCCATGGTACAATAGCGATCGATGATTACCGCATCTACCCACGATGTTACTGCCTATCGAGTGACCTTCTTCTTTGGCCCAGAATCAGTTGAGGGGAAAGCGGATGTGCTGGCCTGTGTGTTTAATGTGAAGAAACGGAGTTGGAAGGCCGGTATTCAGGTTGCTGTGGAGGTCAGCAGCAGTCAGCTCTCGGCCCTGGAGTGCGTGGTCCAGTTGGCCCATCAACTCGAAAAGCGGTTGGGGGTAGTGGAGCCTGAAGAACGGGCTGACTATCAAGAACGGAGCCGTGATGTCTTTGTCCAGGCCGTGTGTCGGTGGAAATTGGACCTCCAGCTGTTGCCTGGACTGAGCCAGAATAATCAGAGAATCCTTGCTGAGGACTTGATCGCTGAATTGGATCAAGCGGTGAGTAAGCACCCTGAGCATCTTATCTCCTCCATCTTGGATGAACTGGGTCTCGCTCCCTGATCGTTTGTTCCTCTCCGTGTCATATCTGGATAAACAAGGGGGGGGTTGCATTCAGCATCGAATTTGTTATAACGCATGTGGGTATTCGTGTATGATTGGATTGTGAGTGTGTCCGTTTGAACTGTTGAAGAGGAAGGAGGAGCCACACGTGAGACTTCCGATCGTGATTCTTTTGGTTGTCATTGCATACGGTTCGATGCTTGTGGCGCCGGCTTGGAGCCAATCCACATCGACTGATTCCCTACAGGGAACAGCCTCGGGAGCTGGCATGGGTGCTGCCTCCGCCGCTGCCACGATCTTGTATTTCCCGTTCAAGGCCGCGTTTGCCATTGGTGGAGGAATTGTCGGCGGTTTGGCCTATGTCTTTTCAGGATTTAGTGAGTCAACGGCGAAGAATATTTGGGTGCCCAGCGTGTATGGGACCTATGTCATTACTCCCGAGCACCTCAGCGGCGACCGCCCGGTTCGTTTCTTGGGTGTGGCAGCTGAAAATGAGGGATTCTCTCCCGCCCCTGCCTCGATACCTGAACCTGTGCAGTAATGATGAAGCCTGTCATCGGTGTCACTCCCGACTTTAATGCCGGTGACAGGAGGGATATGGGTGGGTCGGAGCCCACCTACTTCCTGAGAGCCCGGTACATTCGGGCCATCGAGGAGCTCGGCGGTATTCCCCTAGTCCTCCCTCTGGTGGCTGCAGCAGCCGATCGACGACGACTTCTTGACTGTGTTGATGGGCTCCTTCTTACCGGCAGCGGCCCTGATCTTCCGCCAGGCCTGTACGGAGAGAAACAACGCTACAAATTTCCACTGGTCAGTGAGCGGCGTGCTGACTTCGAGCTGGAGATGGTGCGTCAGGCTAAACGACGGGATCTTCCGCTCCTGGGGATTTGTGGGGGTATGCAGACTGTGAATGTTGCCTGTGGAGGCAGTCTCTTTCAAGATATCCCTGCCCAGGCTCCACGCGCGAGGGACCATCGCCAGAAGACGAAGGCGGTCTCTGTTTCACATGCGGTCACAGTAGCACCCAAGAGCCTCCTGAAGCAGATTGTCGGAAAAGCAACAGTGATGGTGAACAGTTCCCATCATCAATCGGTGAAAGCTGTCGCACCATCATTCATAGCCAGTGCAGTAGCTCCCGATGGCATTGTTGAGGCGATTGAGTCGCCCACCCATCGATTTCTTCTTGCCGTTCAATGGCATCCTGAGTTCCTTTTCGACCGACATCTGGTGCATCGGCGGCTCTTTGAGGCTTTGTTACGTGCCGCGCGGCGGACCAGGGCATGAGCATTCTAGACAGTCCAGAAAGGCCGATCCATTCTAGGTCGGTCGTCTCCAGGTATCGGCGTGAGGTCCAAACAAGCCTTTCCTCTGTGATCTCGTCAGGTCAAAGCCTTGAGGCTGAGGCCGGAGGCTAGCCGTGGGCAATCCCTTCTTCCGGACGAAGCCCATTGATCAAATTCTGGCCGATGCCGAACGGCCAGAGCATCGCCTCAAGAAAACACTAACTGCCTGGGACCTGACAGCGCTGGGGATCGGTGCGATTATTGGCACCGGGATCTTTGTCCTGGTCGGGACCGCTATAGTGGGCGATGCCCATCGACCTGGGGCGGGGCCTGGGATTGTCCTCTCCTTTGTCCTCTCCGGTATCACCTGTGCACTGGCGGCCCTCTGCTATGCCGAGTTCTCGGCGATGATTCCGGTGGCAGGATCTGCCTATACCTTTTCTTACGCCACTTTGGGGGAATTTCTCGCCTGGCTCACTGGATGGAATCTCATTCTCGAGTATGGTGTCGCCTGTGTGGCCGTCGCGATTGGTTGGTCGGGGTATTTCAACAAGTTGCTTAAGCTCGCAGGTCTCGAACTACCCTATTGGGCCACCAATCCACCGCAGTGGGCCGGCGGACCGGAGGGGAGCATTGCGAATTTCCCCGCTGCCATCATTGTTTTGCTGGTCACCACGATCCTCGTGATTGGGATTAAGGAGAGTGCAAGGGCTGCCGGCATGATCGTGCTTCTGAAACTGGCAGTAATCCTCTTCTTCATTGCCGTTGGAGCTCCCGCTGTGAACAGCGACAATTGGACGCCGTTCATGCCGAACGGGTTTGAGGGCGTCCGAGCCGCTGCGGCCATCATCTTTTTTGCCTATATTGGGTTTGATGCTGTCTCTACGGCTGCAGAAGAGGCAAAAAATCCTCAGCGCGATGTTCCATTCGGGATCCTAGGATCGTTGAGTGTCTGTACCGTTCTTTATATTTCTGTTGCAATCGTACTGACGGGGTTGGTCCCGATCGGCCAAATCGATATTCATGCACCAGTCGCTGAAGCGCTCACGCTGGTCGGGTTCAAATGGGGTGCCGCGATCGTTGCGATTGGAGCTGTCGCTGGAATCACCAGTGTGCTCGTGGTCATGATGTTGGGGCAAATCCGCGTCTTCTTTGCCATGTCACGAGATCAACTGTTGAGTCCTGGTTTGTCTACGGTTCATGCACGATTTGGGACCCCGCATCGCGCGACTATTCTGACGGGTGTCGTCGTGGCCATTCTTTCGGCGTTCTTCCAGATCGGAGAAGCGGCCGACATGACCAACATCGGAACTTTTTTTGCGTTTGTGTTGGTCAGTTTTGGGGTCATGCTGTTGCGGTACACAAAGCCCGATCAGCCACGCCCATTTCGTCTTCCGTTTATGCCCCTTGTGCCTCTCTTCAGCATTGCCGCCTGCCTCTACCTCATGGCTGGGCTCCCATGGGCCACGTGGATCCGCTTTGTAGTGTGGACTGCTGTGGGTATTGTCGTCTACGTCGCCTATGGCATGAAACACAGCAGACTCTCAAGGCAAGATACCCAGAACTGTTGAGGGCTCCGACGAGAGAGACGGGGAACGCTGATCTGCGCGATATCGATTACGTGGAGGGCGATATTGTCGATACAGGAGCTGCGGTAGGAGGGGCGTCTGTCTGGGGTGAAGCTGCTCCAGGCGTAGCCTGACTCGTAACAGGTGGCATAGGTGGAGTAGGCGAGGCTCCTGCTGAAGTGGCAGGAGGCGATGGAGGAGTCGCCGGTTTTGGGGGTGCGGCAGGCTTTGGTGGCGCCGGTTTTTCCGGCTTAATTCCTCCCTCCCAGGAGGGACCTGAATACATATCCGCAGTTAAACCCTTGGTTTTCCATTTCTCTTCGAAATCGGCAGCGGCTTTGTTGGGCGTTTCCCCAATCCCCATCACATCATTCCAAGGATACACCTTCGGGCCGATCTGGCAGCCCGACTCTGTCCGTCGCAAATACAACGCGATTGGGTTCCCGCGGTAGGGCCCAAGAAAAATATGAACAGATCCGACGTACTCGAGCAATGAGGCCATAAGGCCCTCCCAGAATTGCTCATGATGCCACAAGAGGTGAGAACGGAGCAAGACTACCTTTGAGTGGCACCTTCAGGCGTCAGAGACCGTCCACGTGAAGAGGCGGTCCATAGGCCGTCTTACAAAGCGAAAAACCCCTCAAGTAGACTCATGTCTCTGCCTTTAAGGCCCGCTCCCTGGTCTGATGGATGGAGCGCAAGAGCGCTCGATGGCTACGACAGCCAACCGCCAATCTCGCATCAGATATTGTGACGGGTCGATAGGGAAGGAGATATCGGTCCTTCAGGCGGCGGATGCGGGCAAGGGATTGAGCCAACCGTTGTGAAGAAATATCCGAGCTGACGACAGCCTTCGTGACGGCCTGTATGGCGGTGGTCACCCTGTTCCGATCCTTACAGATCAGGGGCATGTCGCAACCTGCTTGGATAGCCAGCACCGCTGCGTCTCCAATGCCGTAGTGATCGATGATCGCATGCATTTCGAGGTCGTCTGTCAGGACCACGCCGTCGTAGAACAACTCTTGTCGAAGTAATTTTGAGATAATGGTCGGGGACAAGGTTGCAGGACGCTGCTCATCCAGCGCCTGATACTGAACATGGGCTGTCATCATCGTTGCCACGCCGCTGGCAATCGCTCGACGGAACGGGGGAAACTCAATGCGCTCGAGGCGTTCACGAGGGGCGGTCACGACGGGCAACTCTTTATGTGAGTCCGACGTCGTGTCGCCATGCCCTGGGAAGTGCTTCCCACAGGCGACCACTCGATTGTCTTGGAGGCCCCCCACCGTGGCTAATCCCAATTCAGAGACAAGGTCGGGATTCGCGCCGAATGCTCGGTCACCGATGACCGGGTTTGATGGATTGCTGTTGACATCCAGCACGGGGGACATATTCATGTTGATCCCGACCGCCGCCACTTCTTTTGCCGTTGTAGCGGCTGCGGCATAGGCCAGTTCTGAGGAGTGGCACTGTCCGAGTACCTCGCATGGTGGGAATATCGTGAATTCTTTCGGCAAACGTGAGACGCGTCCGCCTTCTTGATCAATGGAAATCAGGAGAGGGGAATGCGGACTGCAACGTTGAAGGTGGTTCGTCAGATCGACGATTTGTTCAGTTGATTCTAGGTTTCTTGCAAAGAGGATGATACCGCCGGGTTGATACTCCTTGATGAACGAAGCAAGATCTGTCGACACGGTGGTCCCGTCGAACCCTATCATGAAGAGTTGTCCGATCTGATCTTGAGTGGCTGTCATACCTGCGCGCTCTCAGGCTTGAGAGAACGATTGATCAGAAACTGGATCAACAGCCTCGTTCCAATACCAGTTGGGCCTTTGGGAATGTAGGCGCGTTCCCGCTCGCTCCAATCGGTGCTGGCGATATCGAGGTGGACCCACGGAGAGTCGCCTGCGAACTTGCTGAGGAACAGGGCGGCTGTGATCATGCCGCCGCCACGCCCGCCGATATTACGCATATCAGCCACATCGCTTCGTAGTTGCTCGAAGTATTCATCCCACAAGGGCATTTCCCACACTCGCTCTCCGGCTCGGAGGCCGGCGCGTGCGATCGCATCCTTCAACTTCACGTCGGTGCCGAACATACCGATCGCGAATTGTCCCAGAGCGACGACACAAGCCCCTGTCAGCGTGGCGATGTCAATGAGCGCGGCTGGTTTAAAGCGGGTGGCATAGGCCAGACCGTCTGCCAGAATCAACCGACCCTCGGCATCGGTATTTTGGACCTCCACGGTTTTCCCTGAGAGCGTGGTGACCACGTCCCCTGGGCGCATGGCACGACCGCCGGGCATGTTTTCTGCTACCGGAAGGATGCCGATGAGGTTGAGGGGGAGTTTCAGCCGAGCCGCCGCTCGTACGGTGGCCAGGACCTCGGCACCTCCGGTCATGTCGGCTTTCATTTGCTCCATGTTCTCGGCTGGTTTGAGGGAAATTCCTCCGGTATCGAAGGTGATGGTCTTACCGACGAGGACGACCGGAGCATCATCTTTCTTCTTGGCTCCGTGGTATTGGAGAATGATGAATTGAGGCGGTTCGTGACTGCCTTTCGCCACACCAAGCAACGCACCCATCCCGAGCCGCTCCATCTCCTTTTGTTCCAGAATCTTGAGGCGTACCCCGGTGTCCTTTGCCACGGTTTTGGCCTCGCTGGCGATCCTTCTTGGAGTCATTACATTGGAAGGATGGTTGCAGAGGTCACGAACGAAGACAGTGGCTTCCGCAGTCGCGACACCGCGGCGGATACCTTCAGACATGGAGGTCAGGTGGTTTTTCTGCGAGGCCAGAATGGTCATGGCCGTCACGCTCTTGCCAGCCGGAGCTTCACTGCGATAGGCCGTGAATTGATAGCTTCCTAAGATCGCTCCTTCGGTCAAGGTCTGTGACAGGTCGCTCACTGAGGCCCCGTGTGGTACGGTGCTGGGCAGCACGACCGTGAAGGAGCCGGCTTTTGCCTGGCGAACCCGTTTCACGGCATATCCCATGGCCTGACGAATCTGATCCAAGCCGAGTTGATGGTGTTTCCCCAGGCCGACCAAAATCAGGCGCTTCGCTGGAAGTTTGCCATGGGTGTGAAGCAGGATGACCTCATGCGTTTTCCCTTCGAACTCCCGTGATCGCTGGAGTTCCCGAAGGGCTCCACCAAGAGCTCGATCCAACGAAGCTCCCTCGGCGGTCGAGAGGGTTTCGTCTTCGCACAGCAGGACGACGAGCGCTTCTGCACGGTCGGTGTCGATGCGTCCCTGTTTGGCATGAACCCGCATGATATTCATTGGATTCTCCTTGTGTGAATATGAACGATCAGCCGCTGATGGCCCTTGAGCGTCGATGGTCGCAACACGTCTGATATTCCGATGGTCTAGGGCAGTTTTCACACCCCCCGCGTATCGGGCGCCCAAATATGTTTGTGCAGTTGGAGTTGAAGACGAGCGGTGAGGCGGTCTTCCAGCAGCCATTCAGCCAACTGGCGAGGATCAAGTATACCGGATACCGGACTGAAGAGGACTGGACAGCGATCGGTCAAATGGAATTGTTGGAGAATATCTTTTGCCCATTCATAATCGAGGCGGTCTTGGATGACGAATTTGGCTTCATCTCTCGGTCTGAGTCGTTCCACATTGGTCCAGAGCATGCGGTCTGTCATACCGCTTCCAGGGCATTTCACATCCAGAATGATATGAACGGATGGATCGACGGTACTGGTATCAATCGCGCCACTCGTTTCAAGAAGGACCGTGAAGCCGTCCTGACACAATCGATGCAACAGGGTGGTGGTTTCCGTTTGCGCCAAGGGTTCGCCTCCCGTCACCTCGACCAAAGGACACCCATACGACCGTACTCTCTGGAGAATGTCCTCGATGGATTGTTCTATTCCCTCAAAGAATGCATACGATGTGTCGCACCAGGTGCAGCGAAGTGGGCAGCCGGTGAGCCGCACAAACACGCAGGGTGAGCCAGCAAAGGTTGATTCCCCTTGAATGCTGTGAAAGATTTCGGTGACGCGCATGAACAACGTGTGGGCTAGCTCATAGGTGAAGTGTGGTGATTCGTCGAAGAGGGGGTATCTCCGGTCATCGGCATTCGTTCAGGGCCACCTGACAACCGGCCAGTCATAACGACGGGCAATCGCATCCATTCCGCGAATCGGATTGACTACAGTCGGGTGTCCTACCGCACGGAGGAGGTCGACATCGCCCGGACTATCTCCATACGCATAGCATTGGGATAGATCCAATGTGAAGTCTCGGGTCAGCTGATCGATCAGTTGACGTTTCCCTTCTCCGTACGGCAGTGGAGGCACGAGCAAACCCGTATAGAGGCCATCCTGTTGCTCCAACCGACTGGCGAAACACCGATCCACTCGCAGCGCGTCGGCAACCGGTGCGATGAGAAAGTCGAGCGACCCGGTCACAAAAATGATCGCATGGCCTGCGCGGCGATGCTCATCAAGCTTGCGCATGGCGATGGCTGAGACACGAGGGCAGAGCTCTTCCCGACAAAATTCTTCACCCAACGGTTCGATCACCTGCGAAGGTTTCCCGGCCAGGTACAGCTTCCGTTGTCGGAGCGGATGGAACGATACGGGAGGAATATGCCGCAAGAGCCACGCCACGCTATCGCGAGCTTCGGGCCAACCGACGATCCCGCGACGCCACAGCCAACGGAAAAATCTCAACTCACTTGCTTCGCCGGGTAAGATCGTATTATCGACGTCGAAAAATGCCGCAACGGTAGCATCAAGGTCTCGTTGATGGGTCTGTATCATGCAAGTGCAAGAGAGACGTGAATCGCGAGGCCAATTCTACCGGACGATTCGTTCATTGACAAGAATTTTAGGCTACTTCTATAATGCACCCTCTTTTCCCCTCATCTGCTGACTTGGGGGCTTCAACGCAGGGTGCATGATATCAGCCTGCGAGAAGGCCAGGGTGAGCGAGAGCCGATGACGGACGTTTCAGGTCGTCGCGGTATTGAGCGCTCTAAGAACACGATGGCAGGCTTCGTTGCAGCATCCTGCTGAGTGCCGAAGTGGTGGAATGGCAGACACGCACGTTTGAGGGGCGTGTGGCGCAAGCCGTGCGGGTTCAAGTCCCGCCTTCGGCACCATAATGATTCATCCCCGCAGCCCTTGGTTTAGGCGTCACCCTAAATCTCCAAGGGTAATGTCAGTCGGTTC